>OMOG01000503.1:640-6122 GCA_900290305.1 Candidatus Sulfopaludibacter sp. SbA4 | reverse complement strand
AGAATTTCGCGCATGGAGCGTAGGGGTGGAACCGGCAGCCCGGTGGCTTGCCGCAACTCGGCCCCGATTGCCCCGGCGCTGGCCCCATCCACGGCGCGCGATGCCCCGCGCGTACGCACGATCGCGGCCATGCCGGCCACGCGATCTGCAGGCCGCTGCGCCAATGGAACATAGACGGTCGGGGTGGGAGGGCTGCCGAGCGCATCCTCGTGAACGTCGCCCACGATGCCGACCACCTGTCGGACGGGCTCTTCAAAATTCTGCCCCAGTCCTCTGCCGATAACCAGTCGCTCGTTCAGCGGGTTGCCGCCGGGCCAGAATACGCGCGCCATGGCTTGACTGACCAGCGCCACGGGAGGGGCATCGAGGCGGTCGGCGTCCGTGAACAGGCGGCCGCGCACGAGGGGGATTCGCAGCACGTCGAAATAGCCCGGAGAGACGGTCATCCAGCGGCTGTTGCCGTGCGCGAGGCCGGTCAAGGGCCTGCCGATGATGATGATGGTGAGGCTGTTGAAGCCGCCATCGGNNACCATGCCGGTGAGCGCGGCGTTTTCCACCTCGGGAAGGGCGTTCAACCGCCGAAACATTTCCTCGGCAATTTGATTTACTCCGGATGCTCTCGCGAGTTTCGGGTCGAGCGTGACGCGCGTGGTCACCACCCGGCCCGGATCGAAGCCGGGATTCACGGAGCGCAAGGCGATCAAGGTCCGGATCAGGAGAGCCGCCCCGATGAGCAGCAGGATCGCAAGACTCATTTCGCTGACCGCGAGCAGTCCGCGTGCCCTGCTCTGGCGGAGACCGCCAGTGGAGCGCGGATCGGCGCGGGAGACCTGGAGCGCGGGAATCAGGCCGAATAGGATGCCGGTGGCCAGGGCCATCAGCGCGGTGAACGCGAAGACGCGCCAGTCGATCGCCACGTTCGCACCCTTCAGGCCGAGGCGTGGAATATCGACGGCATTCATCGCGAGCAACAGGCGGATGCCGGCTGCGCCGATTGCGAGGCCGCACACGCCGCCGGCGGCGGAGAGCAGCAGGCTCTCGGTGAGGAGTTGGCGAATCAGGCGGCCGCGCGATGCGCCGACGGCCACGCGGATTGCGATTTCGCGCCGACGGCCTTCGGCGCGGACCAGCAGGAGGGTGGCGACATTGGCGCAGGCGATGAGCAGGACAAAGCTGACCGCCCCGGCGAGCGTCAGGAGAGACGAGCGCACATCCTTCACCAGAAAGTCGCGCAGCGGCTGGACGCTGAAGATGTCGCCGCGGCTGGTGGAGAGCGCATTGGGGTAAATGCGGCGAAACTCCTGAGTGGTGAGCTGCAGTTGCGCGTTCGCCATGGCAAGGGTGACGCCGGGCTTGAGGCGGCCGGCCGCGCGAAAGTAGTGCACCTGGTTGTTGCTGTTGGGGTCGATGGGAAATGGGAGCCAGAGGTCGGGAGGCTCGCCATTTTCAACGCGGATGCCGTCTTGCATGACGCCAATGACTTCGTAGGAGGCGTGGTCGAGGGAGATGGTCTTGCCGGCGATCCGCGGATCGGCGCCGAAGACTCGTTTCCAAAATCCGTTGCCCAGGATCACAACCTGCACGCCGCCGGGCCGTTCGTCATCTGCGTTGAAGCCGCGGCCCTGCGCGACGGGCAGGCCGAAGAGGCGAAAGTAGTCCGCCGTCACGAAGATCGCGTCGGCGCGCTGCGGCGCGTCGACACCCGTCAGGTTGAAGCCGCCGGCATGGTAGCCGGAGACGTCCTGGAAAACGCTGGTTTGCCGGCGCCACAGGTTGAACTTGATGTCCGACGCGAAGTCGGAGGTGCCTCCTTTGTTCGTGCCCAGGAAGACGACGACGCGATCGGGCTCCGGAGCCGAAAGCGGCTTCAGTAATACGCTGTTGACGACCGAGAAGATGGCGGCGATGGCCCCGATGCCGAGGGCCAGGGCCGCGACGGCGGTGATGGTAAAGCCGGGGCTGCGCCGGAAGATGCGCAGGGAGTGGGTGAGATCCTGGAGGAGGGATTCCATGGGCTCCTGGAGAAAGTATATAGGAGTGCGCCACGCGTGCGGCCATTCTAAACTATCCATAGTATGCTTCCCACTGCCGGCGGCCCCGCGACGGACCTTGACCATCTGTATCGTACGCTGCGGCCCGAGCCGTTGATCGAGCCGGAAGAGCTCAAGAAGTACTACCGTGCAGAGGTCAACGAGGTGCGCGGCGAGGATACGGTTGTCCGCCTTGCCCTGAAGCTGCAACAGGCTTACGGGACGCTGCCGTTCAAGGCGTTCGTCATGGGCCACCCCGGCGTCGGCAAGTCGACGGAGATGTCGCGACTCCTGGAGCGCGTCGAAGATCGGTATGTGGGCGTTCGCTTGAGCATCGCGACGGAGCTGAACCCGGCGAGTTTCAAGGTGTTCGATGTATTGCTCCTGATGCTGGCCCGTCTCGCCGAGGAAGCCGATCGCTTGAAGGCGATCCCGCTCGGCGGAGTTCTTCCCGGGCACCTGATCTCGAGCATCGAGCAGTGGTTTGGAACGGAACAGGTCAAGAAGGCCCGCACAGAGACCATTGGAGCTGGAGTGGAGGCGGGCGCGGGCGTGAAGGGCGACTCACTGTGGGCAGGGCTGCTGGGCCTCTTCGCATCGGCGAAAGCGGAGATGAAATATGCATCGGAGCGCAAGACGGAGACCGTCGAGTACAGCCCTCGCAGACTGCCGGACCTGGTCCGCTTCTGCAACCAGTTGATCGACGTGTGCGACCGGACGCTGCGGGAGAAGACCGGGAAGGAATGGATCCTCATCGTGGAGGACATGGACAAAACCGTGATCTCTCCGCAGCAGTTGCAGGAGTTGTTCACCCAGTACGGGGCGGTGTTCCAGGATCTGCAGGTGAGCACGATTTTCACCATTCCGGTCTGGCTGGCTTATTCTTCGGAGGCAATCCGGCTCCCATTTGACCGCTACATGATTCACGACACGCCGGTCTATGACCAGAAGCACGATCCCCACGAGAACGGTCGCGCGGCCGTGCAAACTGTCCTGGAAGCACGGGTGTCACCGTCACTCTTCGCCGAAGGGCAAATGACGAGACTGATTGTGGCCTCCGGCGGCAATCTTCGAGATCTGTTTGCGCTGGTGTTGGACGCGGGAGAAGGCGCTCGCGCCAGAAATCCAGCGGCCACCGCGATCGGACCCGACGATGCCAGGCTGGCCATCAACAAAATGCGCAGGGACTACCGGATGCGATTGGGCCAGAGCCCGTATGATGCGCAGCAGATCCCTTACTCGGAGAAACTGGCACGGCTCCTGGCGGTGTATGGCGGAGCCTCGGATAACGACGTACCGGATGCGGTTCTATACTCTCTGCTGCGCGGCCGTGCGATTCAGGAGTTCAACGGCGAGGGGTGGTTTGGCGTGCATCCGCTGGTCGTCGATATTTTGAAAGAGCAACAACACCTCAAGCCGCAGGATGCGGGCGGAACCGACTAGATGGAAGAGGGGTCCATCCAGGAAGTTTCGGAACGGCTGAGAGGCTGGTGCATGCTGCACGACCGGGGCCTGGCGCGTGTGGAGTGGGATTCGGCGTACGCGCGGCAGGACGTGGTCGATCGGCTCAGGGGCTCAGGTATCTCTCTGGTCGAGATTGGGCTGCCGCCGGGGGAGTATGCGGAGGTTGTGGTTGCGGGGCTTATCGAGAAGCTTCGTTCCGTCAGCGGGTCCGTGGTTTCGATTACCGGTATTGAGTGGGCGTTCCCGGAAGGCGGCAACCGGCTGGACACCCTGGTTGCCCTCAGTTTCAAGCGAGAGATACTTGCCGCGCTCCCGGTGCGGCAGATCTGGTGGGTGCCTTCCAGTCTGACTGAGCGATTTGTTCTGGGTGTTCCCGATTTGGACTCGTGGTTTCGGTTGCGGCTGCATCTTACGGAGGTGCCGGCGCGAGCTCGGGAGGCAGTACGAGAAGTTGAAGGAATTGAGCGCAAGACCGTGAGCGTCGCGGAGGCGCGTTCGATCGCCCGACGCTTTTGGGAGAGATTGGAAGCAGCGCGTGCTCAGAGTATTCCGGAGGAGCGGATTTGGGCGGAGTTGACGCAGCCTGCGGTGGATGCGCTGCTGTCCGCGGGTCTCGAGATGGAGGCCGATGGCATCCTCGCGCGTATGTCCGATGCTGGGGCGCGATTGGAGCGCGAACTCCAGGAACTGGGCTCGAAGTTGGGACCGGAGGATTCTGAAGTACTCTCGCTTACCCGGCGACTGGCCCGCCTTTTAAGGGACCAGGGAGACTTTGCGGGTGCGCGGCGGCTCCAGGAGCAAGTGTTGGAGGTGAGGGCGCGCGTGCTGGGCGAGGAGCACCCGGACGCGATGGCGTCGATGAGCAGTCTGGCGTCGACCCTCGGTGAGCAAGGCGATTATGCGGGTGCACAGCGGCTCAAGGAGCGGGTGCTAGAGGTGCGAACACGTCTGCTCGGCGAGGAGCACCGAACCACGCTGACGTCAATGAACAATCTGGCGGTGACACTCAGTGAGCAAGGCGATAACGCAGGTGCGCGGCGACTCCAGGAGCGAGTGCTGGAGGTGAGGACGCGCGTACTGGGCGAAGAGCACCCAGCCACGCTAACGTCGAAGGGCAATCTTGCTGTGACGCTCTGGGCGCAAGGCGATCTCGATGGCGCGCGGCGGCTCGAGGAGCGAGTGCTGGAGGTGAGGACCCGCCTGCTGGGGGAACAGCACCCGGCCACGCTGAGGTCTATGAACAACCTGGCGTTGACAATCAGGGCGCAAGGCGATCTGGACGGCGCGCGGCGGCTCCAGGAGCGGGTGCTAGAGGTGAGGACGCACATCTTGGGCGAGGAACACCCAGACACGCTGACCTCAATGAACAATCTGGCCGTGACACTCAGGGCGCAAGGCGACCTCGATGGGGCGCGGCGGCTCCAGGAGCGGGCGCTGGAGGTAAGGAGGCGCGTGCTGGGCGAAGAGCACCCGGACACACTGACGTCAATGAGCAACTTGGCCACGACACTCAGGGCGCAAGGTGATCACGCAGAGGCGCGGCGGCTCGGGGAGCGAGTGCTGGACGTGAGGGCACGTGTGCTGGGCGAGGAGCATACGGACACGCTAACATCGATGAGCAATCTGGCAAAAACACTCGCGGCACTGGGCGATCTAGATGGAGCGCGGTGGCTCGGTGAGCGGGTACTGGAGGCGAGGAGGCGCGTGCTTGGTGAGAACCACCCCGACACAGTTGCCGCCGCCGATTTACTGAAGCGCCTGGAGGCAGCCGGCTGAAGAATGCCTTAAGCTGGTATCCGGTATTCAAGATGAACGCAACCTCTTGGGAAAGTCCCGTCAAGAAGCGATGGCGTGAAGGTGGCGCGGTGATCGCCGGCACCGTAACGACCAGCAGCGTCGACATCGCGGCGCACATGGCGAATCTCGGGTTCGATTTTCTGTGGGTCGAGATGGAGCATTCGCCCATCACGCTGGAGACCCTGCGCAAC
>OMOG01000503.1:0-633 GCA_900290305.1 Candidatus Sulfopaludibacter sp. SbA4 | reverse complement strand
CGCGGATCGGGCGCCGGACTGGCGCGGCTTTCGTGGCCCGATCCGGGGCGCTATCCCGATTCGGCCGATGAGAATGTCACCGTGATCGTCATTATCGAAGAGGCGCGCGCCGTGGAGCGGATCGATGAGATCGCGGCCACGCCGGGCGTGGATGCGATGTTCATCGGGACGAGCGACCTTTCGTTTTCGCTGGGGCTGCGCGGGGATCAGAACGATCCGCTGCTGCACGAGGCCATTGCCAAGGTGGTCGCGGCGGGCAAGCGGCATGGGAAGGTTGTCGGGCGTCCGGCGGGAACTCCGGAGCAGGTGAAGGAGTATGTGCGGCAGGGGTTCCGGTTGTTTCAGGCTCCCACGGATATGGGGTTTATGGCGGCGGGAGTGAAGAGGTATTTGGAGGGAGTCGGGACTTAGTACGGCTTCAGATTCGCTTCGCGGAAAGCCATGCCGCGGCGGTCAAACACACTGTAATCACGATTGAAAAAACGATAGGGAGGATAAAGAGGTATCTCCAGCTCACAACCGTGATGGCGGCAAAGCTAAGAGCGAGAGCCCACACGGTGACGCGCATGACCGCCAAAGTCTCTGCCGGAAGGCCACCTAGCTGCCACGCTAATACCGCCGCGAATAGATAAA
>OMOG01000483.1 GCA_900290305.1 Candidatus Sulfopaludibacter sp. SbA4 | reverse complement strand
GAAGCCGCGCAGGACGACCCGGCGAAGTTTGCCGATCTCTATGAGATTCATTTTGATAGGATTTACGCGTTTATCGCGGGGCGCGTGCGCGACCGGGACGTGGCCGAAGACCTGACCTCCGACGTATTTCACAAGGCTCTCGCCAACCTGCGCCAGTACGAATGGCGGGGCGCTCCGTTCGCCGCGTGGCTCATCCGAATCGCGGCCAACGCGGTGGCCGATCAATCCAAGCGCGCGGCGCGCGAAGTCTCCAGCTCCGAAGATCCGCCCGAAACCGGTGTAGCGTGCGAGCCCGACCTGGACGCAATCGAGCACCGGGCACGCCTGTTTCGGCTGGTGCGCGAGCTGCCCAGCAACCAGCGCCTGGTGATTCAGCAGCGGTTTGTGGAGCAAAGAAGCATTCGCGAGATCGCCCGCCAGATCGGGCGCAGCGAGGGGGCCGTGAAGCAGCTCCAGTTCCGCGCGCTCGAGAGCCTGCGGGCGCAGATGGAGGGTCGAGATGCCTAAGCACCCGGTCCACGATCTGTTCGACCAGGCGGTCGAGCGAATGCTGGCGGGCTCCGCGGCCGAAGACCCGGAATTCGCGCCGTTGCTCCACATCGCGCGGGACCTGCGGGACCTGCCGCGCGAAAATTTCAAAGCACGTCTCAAATCGAATTTAGAAAGGAAATCGACTATGGCAAGCTCGTCTGAAGCAATCACCGCAAGAAAGCAAACCGCCACGCCCAAACTGAGCATGAAGAATGCCGCCGCGGCCATCGAATTTTACCAGAAGGCCTTCGGGGCACGAGAGATCATGCGTTTCGCAGCCGAGGGCGTGGTCATGCACGCCGAGATCGCCATCGGCAACTCGGTCATCACGCTGGGCGAAGAGGCCCCTGAGTTTGGCTGCTTCAGTCCCCAGGCGCTGGGTGGGTCCCCGGTGGCGATCCATTTGGATGTTGACGATGCGGACGCGCTCGCGGACCGTGCGGTGGCGGCGGGCGCCAAGCTCGTCAGCCCCGTCCAAGACCAATTCTATGGTGATCGCTCCGGCCGCGTGGAAGATCCCTTCGGACACACGTGGGCCATTCGCATGCACAAAGAGGACGTGTCCGCGGAAGAGATGCACCGGCGCTTCGAGGCTATGGAGCAAGGCGCGAAGAAGCCCGCGGCGAATCCGATCCGCGAAGGCTTCCGCACGCTGACGCCGTACCCGGTGGCCAAGGACGCGGCGGGGCTCATCGACTTCGTCAAGCAGGTGTTCGACGCCCAGGAGCAGTTTCGCGCCATCGGATCGGCGGGCGGAATCCACTGCGAGGTGCGGCTCGGCGATTCCATGATGATGATTGGCGGCGGCGGCCCCGGGCTCTCCTGGAGCGGCGATGCGCAGCCTATGGCATTCCACGTTTACGTGCGCGACACCGACGCCGTTTATCAGCGTGCCCTCGAAGCCGGGAGCACGTCATTGGAGGCGCCGGCCGATCGGCCTTGGAACGAGCGCTCGGCGGGGGTGAAGGACCCCCACGGCAACTTCTGGTATATCGCCACTTACCGCGGCGAGAACTACTTCTCACCCGGCGCGCCCACCGTGCAGCCTTATCTGCATCCGCTGCGTGCGGAGCCGGTCATCCGGTTCTTGCAGCGCGCCTTCGGGGCGAAGGACCTGGGACGGTACACGGCGCCCGATGGAGTGATGCACCACGCCACAATCAAGATCGGCGATAGCCAGATGGAGATGGGCGAGGCTCAGGGGCCCTACCAGCCGATGCCCAGCATGTTTTATCTGTACGTCCCGGACGTGGACGCCACGTACCGCCGCGCCCTGGAAGCAGGCGCCGTTTCGGTGAACGAGCCGGCCGACCAGTCGTANGGCGACCGAACGGCCGGCGTGAAGGATATTTTCGGCAACCAGTGGTACTTGGCCACCCACGTCAGGTAGCATAGGCGAACAGCCGCTGGACAACTTGTCAAGTGTTCAAAATCTTCTTCGATCAGAATCAATAGCTTACAGACCTGCCACCTGACAACCTGTCCGGTTTACGAACAGACTTGGCACCGGTAGCGCAGCCATTTCTGGCTGTGTGGTTCGCCAAGCAAGGCAACACAGGCTCGAAAGCCTGTGCCACAACTATCGATTTCCCCCTACAGCCGCTGAGGACACCTTTCGGCTGAGGAAACATTCGCGGCAGTACACCGGCCTGCCTTGGGTAGGCTTGAAGGGCACCGTGGTCTCCCGGCCGCATTGCGAGCAGGTGGTCATGGTTTCCGTTTTGGTGAAGCCCGAGCCCGATGAACCTTGCCGTTTGGTCTTGCAATTCTTGCAACGTTTGGGTTCGTTCTTGAAATTCTTGTCGTGGAAG
>OMOG01000484.1:2605-6227 GCA_900290305.1 Candidatus Sulfopaludibacter sp. SbA4 | reverse complement strand
TGCGCTTCCGCCACCGGCCGCCAGGACGATCTCGATTTCGTAGCCAACCGGGTCCCACAACTCCACGCCAACTTCTTCTTCCAGCTCGATCCGGCCGTCTACCGCCAGGCCGCCGCCAATATCGCCGCCAACCTCGGCACCCTCACCGACGCCGAGTTCTATGTGCAGCTTACGGCCCTCATCGCCATGGCCGGCGACCCGCATACCGCCATCTACCTCAACGGATCCGCCGCCGCGGCCGCCGGGTTCCAGCAGTTTCCCCTGGTCCTCCGCTGGCTGGACGACGGGGTCTTCGTCACCGGCGCCGCGGCTCCTTACACGCGCGCACTGGGCGCCCAACTGGTGGCGGTGGGCGGCATGCCCATCGACCAGGTGGTTGGCCAGTTGGCGACGCTCATCCCCCACGTCAACGACCAGTGGGTTCAGTACATGGCGCAACACTATCTCCTGGGCCAACAGATTCTCCAGGGGCTGCACGTCGTACCGGTGGCCGCCACCACGCCACTCACCTTTCGCACCCTGGCGGGCGAAGTATTCACTCTCGATGTCAGCCCCGGCTCTAACTCCTCGCTGTCCTCCCTCCCCGATCCCGCCGCCGGCATCTATCCGGACTACCTGCAAAACACGAGCCAGAACTATTGGTACACTTACTCGGCCGCCAACCGGCTGCTGTATTTCAAATACAACTCCTGCGGGGACATGCCCGGCAACCCTTTCGCAAACTTCGCGAATCAGGTCCTGGCAATCTTGGATGCGAACCCCGTCGATACCTTCGTGTTCGACCTCCGCGGGAACACGGGAGGCAACTCGGCGATTTGGAATCCGCTTATCAACGGGCTGACTGCGCGCATCCCAACCCTGCTTTCCAACCCAGGCCTCCGCGTCTACGGAGTCATCGACAAGGGCACATTCTCGTCGGGCAGCCTGGACGCCATGCTGCTCAAGCAGCCGATCCCCTCCAGCGTGGCCGCGGCTTTTCCCGGCATAGACCTGAGCAAGCTGGTCCAGGTGCTCGGCGAGCCCACCGGCGGCGCCACTCAGGGCTATGGCAACGTCACGGGGTTCACACTGCCCAGCTCCGGGCTCGTGGGACAGTACTCCACGGAGTTCATTACCGGGCCGAGCTATGTCCCCACGGGACCCGCCTTCCAGCCGGATATCGCGATCGGCCTGCGCTCCACCGATTTCTTTGCCCGTCACGATCCCGTGATGGCCGCGATTCTGGCGCGCACCGATGCGGCGCCGCCGCCTCCCTCCGGCAGCGCCATCGCGGTCAATGGCGCCAGCTTTCGAGCCGATGAGGGGCTGGCCCCGGGGTCGTTCGCCTCGGTGTTTGGAAGCTATTCGCAAGTGCCCGACCAGGTCCTCGTCGCCGGCATTCCGGGCCAGATCGTGGCGGCAACGGCGTCGCAAGTAAACTTCCTCGTGCCCGCGCGGGCTCCGCTCGGGCCAGCCGCCGTCTCCGTTCGTGCGAACGGAAGCGAACTGGCTTCCGGCCAAGCCACGCTTACGTCGTCGGGCCCCGGTATCTTCGTGCTCCGTCCGGACCCGTCGCAACCCGGAGCGGTGGAGAATCAGGATGCTTCCGTGAACACCAGTTCCAGCCCGGCCGCCGCCGGCTCCATCGTGCAGGTCTATGCCACGGGGAACGGGCCGGTCGATGCATCCGGGAATGCGCCCGTGAGCGTCTTCTTTGGCGATCTTCCGGCCGGCGTGTTGGCCAGCGTACCGCTCACTCAGTATCCCGGACTCTGGCAGATCAACGTTCGCGTTCCCGCCGGCATTACCGGAGAAGTGCCGCTGTTCGTCGTCGCGCAGAACCTGGCGAGCAACGCCGTGACCCTGTCTGTGCGCTAGTGGCGCACAGGCATTTCTTGACCCGTCACCGGGCCTGCCTGTGTTCTTGTGACCCTGTCCGTACACCAGGCCGTGAGATACAATGGGCCCTAAAGGATATTCAGGCCCATGTCCCTGGTAAGGCCCGGTTCTCTCCTCGGTTTCCTGCTGTTCCTTCTCTCCACGGTTGGCCGGATGACGGCGCAGAGTTTGCCGGCGCCGCCGGTTCCTTATGCGGTCACGAAGATCGTAACCGGCGGTGCGGCGGCCCTCAATAATTCCGGGCAGGTTGCCGGCATCAGCAATGGCTCCTACTTTCTTTGGACGCCGTTCGCGCCCAATGGAACCGTGGGCAACCTGACCAGTATAGGCGTGACCGCGCCGTATTCCTGTTTCCCTTGCGGCGCAACCGCCCTCAACGGCCGCGGACAGGTGGCCGGAACCATGGGTCCTGCCAATGACGTCTTGCAGGCGTTCGTGTGGTCGCCGGACGTGCCCAACGGAAGCAGCGGGACGGCCACGGCGTTTTTAGGGAACACCTCGTGGGATGCGTCCTATGCGGTGGCGATCGATAACGACGGGCAAATCGTGGGCGCGCAGGGCGGGATTCCATTCCTCTGGACACCATCCACGCCCAACGGGATCACCGGCACGCTCAACCAGGACAGCCGGTTCAACACGCCCCGCGGGATCATGGCGATCAACGATTTCGGGCAGGTGATCGACAATTATCCCGCAACACTGTTCACCCCCTCGGTGGCCAACGGCGCGGCGGGCAGTTTCACCCCGGTTGCCGGCCTGCCGGGAAGCCAGGGCGACTTCCTGATCGCCATCAACCGGAACGGGACGATCTTAGGCGAAAGCTGCATGCCCGCCGCAGGGCGGGCGGACTGCAACCACGGCTTCCTCTGGACTCCCACGACTCCTAACGGCACCACCGGAACGGCCATGGAGATCCCGCTGCCGGCGGGGTATGTATCCATGCACCCGGTCGCGTTGAACGGGAACGGACAGGTAGTGGGAACGATTGCAGGGGCGAGCGCCGTCCTTCCTTTTCTCTATTCGGGTGGAACCATCTACGACCTGAGCGGGCTGGGGGTCGGCGGCATGGTGGAGATCAACGATCAGGGGCAGATTCTGTTTGACGCCTACCTGGCCACTCCGGGAATCGCTCCTCCTTCGCCCGCTCCGGGCGCGGTTGCGGTGACCATCGCGGCGGCCTTCAACCCACAGCCGGGTCTGATCACCACCATGTCGGGTTGGCTGGCATATGCTCCGCCATTCACGGTGAGCGGCACGGGTTGCAGCGCGGGAGGGTACAACCCGCCGCAGACGCTCTACTGGACGCCGGGTTCCACATGCACGATCTCATTTCTCCCGCCGCAAAGCATCCAACTCGGATCGCGCTCCGTGTTCCAGAACTGGCAGGACGGGCCGGCGGCCAATCCGCGGGTGATCGCAGTGCCGGCGCAGGCCACCACTTACACGGCCGTGTTCGAGCCGCAATTCCTGATCGCCGCCACAGCCAATCCTCCGAACGGGGGAACCGTATCGGGCGGTGGGTGGTACACAGGGACCAATGTGGCGACGTTACAGGCAACCGCTGCCAGCGGCTACCGGCTGGTGGATTGGTCTCCGGCGTTCGCTCCCGCGGGCTCGGTCTCGGCCGCCTTCACCGTTTACCAGGCGCTGACCATCACGGTCAATTTCGAACCGCTGGCCGCGCTGCCGGGCAACTACCAGATGACCACGATCTTGACCAGTCCCGACGGCGGACTGGCGGGGG
>OMOG01000484.1:0-2595 GCA_900290305.1 Candidatus Sulfopaludibacter sp. SbA4 | reverse complement strand
CGGAGTGAGCATGCGAGAGAACGGATTCGGGGACATAGACTGGTCGCAGCCGTTCCTGTGGACACCCTCATCGCCCAACGGGACCTCGGGCACGGTGACCCTGATTACGGGATCCGTGACCGGGCCGACACTGCTCGCCGGGATCAACAATTACGGGCAGATTGCGGGGACGCAGAACGCGAGGCCGGAAGCCCTGCCGCAATACGGGTCGGCCTTTCTATGGACGCCATCGGCACCCAACGGAACGGCCGGGACCGTGAGCACGGACAGCCGGTTCACCGGCGTGGTGGGGATCAACGACTTCGGGCAGGCGATCATGAACGGGCAGCCGCCCATGCTATTCACCCCGGCGGTGGCGCACGCGAGCAGCGGGACATTCACCGCGCTGACAGGGTTGGGCAGCAGCCCGCAACTCATCGCCATCAACGCCGGCGGCACGATTCTCGGGGTGAACTCGGGGCATGGCTTCCTCTGGACGCCGGCGGCTCCCAACGGCGCCAGCGGCAGCGCAACCGGGATACCGCCGATGGCGGGCTTCGTGTCGATGACGCCGGCGGCGCTGAACGCGCGCGGTGATGTGACCGGGATCGTGCGCCGGGCAGACGGAGTGGCGGCGCCATTCCTGTACTCCGGAGGAACTTCCTACGACCTGAGCGCGCTCAGCGCGGAGTTGAGACAGACAACTCCGGCAGGGATGAACGATCGCGGGCAGATTATCCTCAACGAAATCGGCGCCGTCTTTCTGCTGACGCCGGGAACGTCGCAACCGCCCAGCCCCGTGACAGCCGGTCCTGCCTCGGGGAGCGGCTCTACGGTAACGCTGGCAGGATCTCGACGTGGTGAACATCCTGATCGACAGTTCGCTCGACGGGCGAAACGCCTGTTACCTGGCCTACAGCCAACCCTCGAAGCTACTCTACCTGGTGGGCGATTCGGGCGGTGGACTATTGCCGCCACTGACTCCGGGCGGCGCGGGCATCGCGAGCAACAGCCAATGCACCGTGAATGCCGCGGGGTTGACGGTGGACGGAGGCGGAGATGCACTGGCTCTGACCATTGCACTGACTTTCAGCGCGAGCTTTGCCGGCAACCAGGCGGTCTACCTGGCGGCGCGCGACCGGGAAGGCGGCAACTCCGGCTGGCAGCCGCTGGGGACCTGGAATGTCCCGGGCCCCCCGGTTTCCGGGCTGTCGGTCAGCCCGATGACTCCGGCCGAAAGCAGCAGTTTCTTTCAGACTTACACGTTCACATTCGCCGATACCAACGGCTCCCAAGATATCGCGGTCACGGACATTCTGATCAACAACGCCCTGGATGGGCGGCAGGCCTGCTACATGGCCTTCGTGCCACAAACCCGGGCGTTGCTTCTGGTGGACGATGCGGGCGATGCGGCAGGTCCATACCAGGGATTTGTGGTGGGGGACTGGCACGACGCGAGCAACAGCCAATGCACAGTGAGCGGCGTGGGAAGCTCCGTGGATTCGTATGGAAATGTGGTTATCTTGAAACTCGGGATTGCGTTTACCGGGAGCTTCGCGGGGAACCGGGTGTTCTATGTGGCCACCCGCAGCAGCAGCGGCACTTCGGGATGGCAGACCGTGGGGTCGGTCGCGGTGCCGTAGGAGGAGTCTGCCGAAGGCCGGCGATGGTCCAAGGCGCGCTCCGGCTATCGAGCCGCCGGTTGCGGCTCAGGCGCCTTCGCATCGGGCAAGTCTCAGCCGGGTTACCTGCCGGCTCCCTGGTACCACCCAGGAGGCTCCGCTTACGCCGGAGAAGCGCTAGGCAGAGCTTACGGCCGGATCTTCCAGCGCTCTTCGATGACGCTGAGCCGCGTATCGATGTCGGCGACCTTGCCGGTCAGGATCTTGATATCGGAGCGGATCTCGCGGATGTCTTCGCGGATCATTTGCATGTTGGTCCGCATTTCTTCGCGGATGCCGGAAATCTGTACGAGACTGACCGTCAAGCTGGCCAGCACAGCGATGATCGGAAGGCCAATCGCGAGGTAAAGCTGAAGGTTGGTGATCACTTTGTTTCTCCGGTGCGCGCTGGTGGCCTCTTACATTTTCAGGATACCGCAATACGTTTGGGCCACTGCTTCATCAATTCTTCGGCCCCGCGACAGGGTACCCCTGCCATACATATTCCAGGGCCTCAGGCAGGGTTTGTTGTTTCACCGCGCGGTCTGTATGCCCGGCGTTACGCGCAAATACAAACTGGTAATGGTAACCCTTGGCCGCCAGCACTTTGGCCATGTTCTCATTGGCCACCACCCAGTCGTGCATGTTATCGCGCATGACATTGGGATTAAAAAGGTCCCGGTCGCCGACCTCCATCCAGATGCGCAGCGGCTTGGCCGGGCTGTCAGGGATGAGGTGTTCGTGGAACTCCCATGCGCCGTGGGGGGTCTGGGGGCTAGACGGCCACTGCTGGTTCACGTAAGTGCCCGAGTAAGTCAGAACGCGGTGGTATAACTCCGGGTGATGCCACGCCATGATCAGGGCGCACGAGCCGCCGGAGCTTCCTCCCATCGTCGCGCGGCCCTCGGGATCTTTAGTCAGTTTCACGTGGTACTGCTTCTCCACCAGGGGCAGC
>OMOG01000616.1 GCA_900290305.1 Candidatus Sulfopaludibacter sp. SbA4 | reverse complement strand
GGCGGGATTCGTGGCCGCCATACCCGGCGCTGCCCAGCAGCGCTTCACAACAGCCGACTACGCGCGCGCCGAAAAGGTCATGGGATACAACACCACGCCGCTGGTCTACAATTCCGGCGTGCGCCCCACGTGGCTGGCCGATGAACGCTTCTGGTATCGCAACACCACGGCGAACGGGAATGAGTTCGTGCTGGCCGATCCGGCGCGCGGAACCCGCCAACCGGCCTTCGACCACGCCAAACTGACCGCGGCCCTCAACGCGGCGGCGGGCACCACTTACGACCCACGCCGCCTTCCGTTCACCGAGCTGGACTTCTCCGCCGACGCGCAGAGCGTCACCGTAAGCGCCGGCGGCCACCGTTGGAAGTGCGATGTACAGGGCACTCAGTGCGGTGCCGATACCAGCCCCGCACCCGCGGGTGGACGCGGCGGGCGAGGCGGGCGAGGGGGCCGCGGCGGCGCTGGCGGCGGGCGCGTCGAATCCATCTCTCCCGATAACAAGCGCTCCGTCTTCATCCGCGATTTCAACTTGTGGGGCCGCGACATTGCCACCGGCAAGGAGACCCAGATCACCAAAGATGGCATCAAGGATTTCGGCTACGCTACGGACAACGCCGGCTGGACCGGGAGCGACCGCCCCATCGTGCTCTGGTCTCCCGATTCGAAGAAGGTCGCGACCTTCCAGCAGGACCAGCGCGGCGTCGGCGAGATGTACCTGGTGGATACCAAGGTGGGCCATCCCACCCTGCGCGCCTGGAAGTACCCTCTGCCGGGAGACGACGTTGTCACCACCATTCAGCGGGTGATCGTGGATGTCGACGATCCGCACGTTGTGCGGCTCCAGATGCCGCCCGACCAGCACCGCTCCTCGCTGTGCGACGACATCTCCTGCCGCGGGGGCGAATGGGCCGACGTGCAGTGGAGCCCCGACGGCAGCCAGCTTGCGTTTGTCTCCACGTCGCGCGATCACAGGGTCGAAACGCTGCGCGTCGCCGATACGGTGACGGGCGCGGTCCGCGATATGCTGCAAGAGAAGGTCTCCACCTTCTTCGAATCGGGCAACGGCCGCGTCAACTGGCACTATCTTCCGGCTTCGAAGGAGGTCATCTGGTTCTCCGAGCGCGACAACTGGGGCCACCTCTATTTATACGACCTGGAAACCGGCAAGCTGAAGAACCAGATCACGTCCGGCGAAGGCAACGTGACCCAGTTGCTGCGGGTGGATGAACAGAACAGAATGCTGTATTTCCTCGGCGTGGGCCGCGAGAAGGGTCGAGACCCCTATTTCATCCACTTCTACCGCGTGGGATTCGACGGCAGGAATCTCGCGCTCCTGACGCCCGAAGACGCCAACCACGAAGTCGCACTGTCCACTTCCGGCCGCTACTTCGTCGACGTGTACTCCAAGCCCGACGTACCGCCGGTTTCGGTGCTGCGCGATGCCGGCGGAAAAATGATCGCCTCGCTCGAGAAGGCCGATCTCTCGAAGCTGACAGCGGCCGGGTGGAAGCCGCCCGAGCCGTTCACGGTCAAGGCGCGCGACGGCGTCACCGATATCTACGGGCTGATGTTCAAGCCCTCGAACCTGGACCCGGCGAGGAAATATCCGATCGTGAACCACATCTATCCGGGACCGCAAACCGGCAGCGTGGGCACCCGGTCGTTCTCGGCGGCCCGCGGCGATTGCCAATCGCTGGCCGAGCTGGGATTCATCGTCGTCGAGATCGACGGAATGGGTACGCCGTGGCGCTCCAAGAAATTCCACGAGGCGTATTTCGGCGACATGGGCGACAACACGCTGCCCGACCAGGTGACCGGCATGAAGCAGCTCGCCCAGCGCTATGCGTGGATCGATATCGACCGGGTCGGCATTTATGGCCATTCGGGCGGCGGCTACGCGACGGCCGACGCGATGTTCCGCTATCCCGATTTCTTCAAGGTGGGGATCTCCGAATCCGGCAATCACGACAACCGCGAATACGAAGACGATTGGGCCGAGAAGTGGCAGGGTCTGCTGGAGCGCAAGCCGGACGGCACCACGAACTACGACAGCCAGGCCAATCAGAACTTCGCCAAGAACCTGAAGGGGCACCTGCTGCTGGCCCATGGCACCATGGACAACAACGTGCCGCCGTACAACACGCTGCTGGTGGTCAGTGAGTTGATCAAGGCCAACAAAGACTTCGACTTGATCATGTTTCCGAACCGCGCGCACGGATACGGCGAGGATTCCAACTACATGACGCGCCGGCGCTGGGACTACTTCGTCCGCTACCTGTACGGCGCCGAGCCGCCGCCGGGATACGAGTTGCATTCGCCTCCGGGGGGCGGCCGCGGCGCGCCGCCGCAGTAAAGCAGTAAAGGGCCGGTTGAAAACCGGCCGCAGGATGAAATCCTGCCCCACAACTGGAAGAGAGACACTCTTCGAAAAACATTCGGCCTTTGGGTCGGCTCGAAGAAGCGCCGAGACGAGTCTCGGCGCGGCACGCAGGAGTGCGTGCGCCACGTTTTTCGTCGGCTTTGGTGACCGATCCCGGCTTCGCGCGGGCCACTCGCGATTACGGTGTGGCTGTCTGCTTGGCGAACACCTGGACAATGTGGCTGGGGCCGCGGCCCGGCACGTTGGCGTCCGATTCGCAGTGAAGGATGTAGCCTTTGTCGGTCAGGGTCAGTTTGCCCGGCTCCGGTGGATGATTCGGACGCTGCAGAATCAGCTTGTACTCGGTGGGGGAAGTCTTGCTCAGCCTGGCGACTCCCAGCGGGGAGCCCTTAATGTCCGTGATGACTCCCGGTGTGCCGTCCGGGTGCACCGTGAAGGTCCTTTGCAGCAGCATCTCACGGTTGACCATGTAGTCGAAACGCAGTGCGCCGTTGGCCACGGATACGCGCAACGCCAAAGGGGCCGGAGGTACGCTGGATTTGCCGATCTGCTGGGAGATCATTTGCCATAAGCCCTCCAGTGGTTCGGCCCCAAACGCCGGCGCCGCCGCCATTATCAGCCAAAGGCCTGCTGCCATCCCTGCGATTCTTTTCACTTGCGATTGCACTCCTTGCGCATAATAACATTCGGCGCGGCACGATCACATCCGGCGCCGGGGGTGCTCAACCGGTCTGGGGAAATCGGCTCCCGTCGGACCGCTTCCTGACGGGGTGCCCTCTGGGCCCGGCTCTGTAACTCGCTGCAAACACGCGATACCGAAACAGAGCCGCGACCGTCAGAAGCTGTGAAGAAAAGCGCTTGGGCCACGAATGCACACGAATAAACACAGCGCGAAGCCGCAAGCAAAGCTGGCTGAACCGGTGCGATGCAGACGAATGGCCGAAAATGAGAGAAGCCGATCTTATCCGCGTTCATCTGCGTTCATCTGCGGCCCATATTGCCTGGCTGAGGCGACGCGCAGATCCCAAGAAAAGCAGAATTGGCCGCAGATGAACGCAGATGAACGCGGATAAGACAAAAGCGATGCCGAGACATAGTCTGTTCGTGTTCATCCGTGGCCACGCAATTTTTTCACGCCTTCTCAGCTCGACTTTATCCAACGCTCCGCCCTCTCCGAGGTCGACGAATCGACCGATGTAACGTTGC
>OMOG01000486.1 GCA_900290305.1 Candidatus Sulfopaludibacter sp. SbA4 | reverse complement strand
GCGGCCGGCGCGTCTGGCAAGGGCGCGGCCTGCAACAGCGGCGCTGCCGTAATCGTCGCGATCCATTCTCTACGGGTCATGTTCATTGCTCCAGCCGGATCGTGGCGCACACACTAACCTTGTCGATGTCTACGCCCGCTCCATCTTCCGCTTGATAGATTTCCAACTTCTTTTCGGTCCCTTCCGGCGCGATCAGGGTCGCATGTTTGTAGTCGCCCAGAAAGTGCATGGCGATCCCTTCCACCGGATAATCCGCATAATTCACCAGGTGCACGATGGCCGTCTTTCCGTCGCTCGAGGCGATGAAGTTCGAGAGCATCGAGGCCACGTTGAAGAGCCGCACCCCCAGGTTGCGCCGCCCCACCATGGAATTCACGTCGCGCCAGATGTCGTTGAGCCGCTCCAGCTCGGCCTTGTCGAGCGTGATGGATTCGCCGTGGCTCTGGTCTTTCCAGCCCGGCGGCCCGGTCAGCAGGGTGCCGCCGCCGCGCGTAAAATTGCGCAGAACCTCGCGCTGCTCGGGCGTGAGCGATTCGCCATCCACGTTGACCGCCATGGTGGCGCCCGAGAGCGCCGCGGGGGAAAGTTGCTGGCGCGGCACGGGCCGCACGGGCGTGTGCTTCACCGCGATCATGTCCAGGATGCCGCCCGAAAGCAGCCCGCCCTTGCCCGGATCCTGCACCACCGCCAGTTGTCCCGATTCCTGCATGTGGCGCCACTCGGGATGCCGCTCGTAATAGCGGACCACCGCGGCCATGCGGCGCCAGTCGCTGAGCGCGTCCGCCTCCCGGCCGTGCAGGCGGCGGGCGAAATCCGCGTCGAACGCGATCACCCACCGGGCCCCCGACATGGCGGCATCGGCGATCACCTGCTGGTACCGCGCGCCGGTGACCACCGTCTTGGGCGGCGGCTCGTTGGCGATCCACAGCGTGGTGTCGCCCCACGCCCGCACCGCGCGGATGAACCCGGTGTTGGTATCGATCCACGTGGACCCGGTCNNACTCCTTGATTCGTGGCCAGAATCGGCGCTTTCGAACCGAGCGCCATGCGGAATCGCGACGTCAGCTCGATAACCGTTACACCCGGTGCGGCATCCCGCACTCCGGCCGCGGCCCCTTCTGGAAAGTCGCCTTCCAGCACGATGCCCGTGACCTTGGCCCCCAAAGCTTTGCGCGCCGCCGCGGCCACGTCGCCACCGGGAGTGAGCACCGCCAGCGTCACGAGGCCGCGCTCTCCGGCCGCCGACACCAGGTCCGCGGGGTAGCTCTTCAGCAGCAGGCAATTCACCGGACTGTCGGCCAGCAGGTCGAGGGATTTCGCGTCCTGCCACGGCCATCGCACCGGGACCCAGTCGGAGGGTTCGGGGACGGACGCGTGCAGCAACGGCAGGAAACCCAGGACGGCCGCCCAGCTCGCCGTTCGAATCCACATATCTCTACTATAGTGGCACAGCGATTCCTCTAGTGGCACAGGCATTCTTGCCTGTGTGCCTTCAAGCCTTCGGCGTAAATCGCAGCGCCGCCGAGTTGATGCAATAGCGCAAGCTGGTGGGCTCCGGTCCGTCGTCGAACAAATGCCCCAGGTGCGCGTCGCACTTGTTGCACAGCACTTCGACGCGCTCCATGAAGAGGCTGTTGTCAGTCTCGGTGGTCACGTTCTCCTCCGCCGCCGGCGCCCAGAAGCTCGGCCAGCCGGTGCCGGAATCGAACTTCTCGTCGGACCGGAACAATACAATCCCGCAGCACACGCAGTGGTACAGTCCGGGGGCGTGGTTGTCCCAGTAGCGTCCGGTGAAGGCGCGTTCGGTTCCCTTCTTGCGCGTCACGGCAAACTCGTCGGGCGCCAGTTCGCGCTGCCACTCGGCGTCGGACTTCACGACTTTCCTCAGGTCCACAAGCTGCCTCCGATTCCCATTATCCGAAAAGACGACGACCTGCACGATGGCGCCCGATCCGGATTCACGGGCGTCCGGCAGGGGCCGCTGCTTGCGTTGCGCAAATGCAAACACCCCGCCAAATAACGGCACCGCCAGCAACGAGCACAGGTAACGGCGGCGGTTTGGCAGGCCATCCAGTTGTTCCAGCATTTCCCTATTATCCTCCGCTTCCTCCGCGCTCGCTTCTCTCCGTCTTCCTCCGCGTTTTTCTCCGCGTCCCCGCGCCTCCGCGTCGAATCTCACGACCTCCCGATCCACTTCGCCAGCCCGAACGCCGCCTCCGCGCCCTCTGCTTCCTCCGCGCTCGCCTTTCTTCGTCTTCCTCCGTATTTTTCTCCGCGTCCCCCCCGCGCCCCTCCGCGTCGAATCTCACGATCTCCCGATCCACTTCGCCAGCCCGGACGCCGCCTCCGCGCCCTCCGCTTCCTCCGCGCTCGCTTCTCTCCGTCTTCCTCCGCGTTTTTCTCCGCGTCCCCGCGCCTCCGCGTCGAATCTCAGGACCTCCCGATCCACTTCGCCAGCCCGAACGCCGCCGCCGAGGCCAGCCCGCCGATCACCACCGTTTGCAATCCGCCGCGCCATGGAGAAATCCCGGTCAGCCGCCCCTTCACGTACCCGAACAAAAACAGCGCCGCCAGTGTCACCGCCACGGATACAGTCAGCGCCCGGTACAAGTCCCCCACCAGCATGTATGGAGCCAGCGGCACCAGCCCCCCGAGAATATACGAGACCGCGATGGTCGCCGCGCTGTTGCGCGCGCGCTTCGGGTCGGGCTCTTCGAAGCCCAGTTCGAACTTCATCATGAAATCCACCCAGTGCTTCTGGTCGGCGCTGATGGCCGCCACCACCGGCGCGATGGCCGCCTCCGACATTCCGTAGCCGCGAAACACCTCCGCCACTTCCTCCCGCTCCTTCTCCGGCAATTCCACGGTCTCGCGGTACTCGCGCTGGCGCTCCGATTCGTAGTGGTCGCGGTCCGTGCGCGCCGCCAGGTAGCCGCCCAGCCCCATGGCGATCGACCCGGCGGCGATCTCCGCCAGGCCGGCGATCACCACGATGTTGGTGGTGGCCATCGCGGTCCCAGTGAGTCCCGCCGCCAATGCGAACGGCACCGTGAGGCCGTCCGACATCCCGATGACCACGTCCCGGACGGTCTCCGAGGCCTCGAAGTGCGTTTCCACGTGCGGCGTTGTAGGCATGAATAAAACATCATCGCATGTCACCCGCGCCACAATGGCTGCTGGAGACCGGCCTGCCGATGCCGTGGCTGGATCGTCCTCGCTTCTACCGCGCGCATCCCGAGTAGTGCAGCGTCACCACCGAAGCCTGGTTTTCGCCGGTGATGGTCACTACGAAGAGGCGGTCATACTCACTGTCCGCGATCGCGGCGACGGTTCCGCCGCCCAACCGCTTGACGATCTCCGGCACCGTGTTGGAGTGACCCACCACCAGTGCCACGCCTCCGGGTGCGCCCGGGCGCAGCTTCGCCAGCAGGGCGTCGTAGTCGTTGGCCGCAACCACCTCGGGCCGCAGTCCGAGTTTCTTGGCGAGCGGGTCGGCTGTCTCTTGCGTACGCGCCACTTCGCTGGTGTAGATGCGGCTCACGCCGGCATCGGCGAGCATTCCCGCCAGCAACTGGGCGCGGCATCGTCCGGCTTCGCTGAGCCCCACCTCGGGACCCATGCCGCCGGCCCGTTCGGCGTGCCGCACCAGGATCACGGTCCGCGCCGGTTCCGCCGCCAGCCCGAGACTCCACACCGCCAGGAGGGCGGGGAGCAGCCGGGGAAGTAAGTGTGTCATGATCCCAGTTTACAGTGATCGGCCGCGACCCATCTGCAGTTCCACCGCACCGCCGTTCTAAAGGAGTACACTGATACTGATGGCGAGCGCTGACATTCAATACATTTCCGACGAGCGCGGCGAGACCACCGGTGTGATCGTGCCGATTGCTCTATGGCGCGAAATCGAGTCCGAACGAGAGACAGCGTATCTCCTCAAGTCGGAGACCATGAAACGCCGTCTCCTGGAGGCCAAGGACCGACGCGAAGGGCTGCCGCTCGAGGTTGTCGTTGAGAAGCTTGGAATTTGACCCGGCTGCTTTCGAGGATCTCGCGTGGTGGGTCGAGCGGGACAGGGCGCAGGCACTTCGCATCATTCGTCTGATTCGAGACATCCAGCGAGAACCGTTCACCGGAGTGGGAAAACCCGAGCCCCTTGAAACATGAACTCAAGGGTTGCTGGTCTCGGAGGATCGACGAGGCGCATCGCCTCGTATATCAGATCCAGCCAGACCGGATTCGAATTCTGGCCTGTAGATACCACTACTGATCGGCGCATCCTTTACGGCTACAACGGCCGCGGGCAGCCCACGCATCCGACATCCGGGCGCACAGCATCCCGCCCCGCCTCCCCGGCGGCCTGGAGTACACTCACTTTTATGGATTACCGTATCCTGCGCAGGCTTATCCCGATAACCCTTGTGGCGGCCTCCCCCTGCCTCGCGCAGATTCCTTCCACGTTCTTCGGAATGTCCGCGATCGGGGGCGTTTACCCGCAGGTGACCGTCGGCACCCTGGCTCACTCGGATTTCGCCTGGCCCCGGATCGAGCCGTCCCGCGGCAAGTTCAACTTCCAGTACTTCGACAACTACGTCGCTGACGCCCAGTTGCACGGGCTGGCCGATCCGGCCACCAACACGGTCAACATGGCGATGACACTGGCCGCCGGCACTCCAGCCTGGGCCGTGGCCGACAAGAGCACGTGCAGCGGGAGCAACCCCGGATCCTGCACCGCGCCTCCGGACAATATCCAGGATTGGAAGGATTTTCTCACCGCCGTGATCCAGCACTACAACGGCCAGACCCAGCCGCACATCAAGTATTTCGAGTTGTGGAACGAGATCAATATCCAACTCTGGTGGACCGGCACAATCGCCCAGATGGTGACGCTGGCCCAGGCAGCGTACCCGATCATCCATCAGGACCCTGACTCACTGCTGCTGACTCCCTCGGTGGCGGGCCCGGTTGGCACAACGTCCGCCACCAGCCAGGTGAACACCATGACTCAGTATCTGCAGGCGGGCGGGTCCAAGTACGCCGACGGCGGCGCATTCCACGGCTACATCGCCGCGCAAACGGGCGTGGATCCGTTCCCCATGCCGGAACAGGATTCCACCAGCGGGTGCAAGCCTTTCTTAGGTTGCCACGGTTCCATCATCACCATCGCGACTCAGATGCGGGCGGTCTTCGATCAGAACGGCCTCTCCGGCAAACCGATTTTTCAGACGGAAGGAAGCTGGGGCGACCTGACCGTCACCGACCCGGACACGCAAGTAGCATGGGTCGCACGATACAACCTGCTGGAAGCCGGGTTGCACTCCACGTTGAATCTGCAAATGGCGGCCTGGTTCACGTGGGCGGACCCCTCGTTCGGGTGGGGCAATATTTCGACCGCGTCGCTCGATCCCACGCCGGCGGGGATCGCGTACAACCAGGTGTACAACTGGGCGGCCGGCGCCACCATCAGCCAGCCGTGCTCCGGCGCGGCGAACGGGACCTGGACCTGCACGCTGACGCGCGCGGGCGGCTACACAGCGCGGGCCGTGTGGAACACCCAGGGATCCATGGCGTACAGTCCGGGAGCGGGCTACGTTCAGTATCGCGACCTGGCGGGCAACACGAATCCGATCCCGGCGAGCGGGTCGGTGACCATCGGGGCGAAACCGATTCTGGTGGAGGGCGCCACGGCGCCAGTGATAACCCTGGCCGCCAATGCCGCGGCCGAGGGTTCCCAGATCGCGCCCAACACGTGGGTCGAAATCAAGGGACTCAATCTGGCGCCCGCGGGCGATACTCGGACCTGGCAGGGCTCGGACTTCGTGAACAATCAAATGCCGGCCGTATTGGATGGGGTCGCCGCGACCGTCAACGGCAAGAGCGCTTACGTGTACTGCATTAGTCCTAACCAGGTGAACATCCTCACACCGCCCGACGCCCTCGAAGGCCCGGTGTCCGTGCAACTGACCAACAACGGAGTCAGTGCCGCGGCCGCGATTGTTCGCACTCAGTCACTATCTCCTTCGTTCTTCGTGTTTGCGGGCGGAGCATACGTCGCCGCGGAACATGTCAATGGAAGCCTTCTGGGTCCGGCAAGTTTGTATCCCGGCTATACGACTCCCGCCAAGCCGGGTGAAACGGTGGTGTTGTACGTTAACGGTTTCGGGCCCACATCGACGCCTGTAGTCAGTGGATCGGCCACGCAATCGGGCAGCTTGTCGCCGCTGCCGGCCGTCACCATCGGCGGGACCCCCGCGGCCGTGTCGTTTGCCGGGCTCGTGGGGCCGGGTGAGTTTCAGTTCAATGTGGTGGTGTCGGCTTCCACCCCGGATGGCGATCAGCCAATCGCCGCTTCCTATGGCGGCCTGACCACACAACCCGGGACTTTGATTACGGTCCAACACTGAACCTAGGGCTGCGACCGCGTGATTCATTGCCATGCCGAAAACCCCTCCCTTACGGTCGGGGCTCCGATCAGAGCCGGGCCCAGAGGGCACCCCGTAAGCGAGCGTTTCGCGGTTGGCACTTGATCACGCGGTCGGAGACCTGGGGCACTTACTGCACGGTCCACGACGCCACTGACTGCCAGCCCGAATTGTTGGCGCCGGTGGAATCGCGGGCCGCGGCGTAAACCACCTGGTTGCCGTCGAACGCGGCGGTGAAATTGAGACTCAGCACCAGGGTGAGTGTGTTTCCACTGCCGTTCGCCGAAGAGCCTGCCGCATTCACCGTGCACTGGCTGTTGCTCACCGATCCGGACCCGCCCAGCGTCAGACCCGCCGATAATCCTCCGCCGGCGTCGCCCACCAGGTACAGCACCTTGGACGGCTGGCTGTAGGCGATGTAACATGCCTGGCGGCCGTCCAGGAAGGTATTGATCAACACGTTCACCACGCCCAGATCCTGGGAGCCTTTGGTATCGCTGAATGTGAACGTGAGCGTGGCGCTCGAGCCGGCGCCGCGCGCCGGACTCACTCCACTGACTGAAGGAAAGGTGTTCGACCCCGGCACGCTCCATGTGCCCAGCGCCTGCCAGCCCGAGTTGCCGCCCTCCAGATTGCGCGCCGCCAGGTAGGTCACCTTGTCGCCCGCGAAGGCGGAGGTGAAAGTCAGGTTCAACATCAGCGTCAAATTGTTGCCGCTGCCGGTTGCCGAAGAGCCCCCGCTCGCCACGCTGCACTGACTGTTGGAAAGGGTGCCCGTGGCCCCCAGCGCCAGCCCGGCGGAGAGCGTCCCGCCGTTATCGCCCACCAGGTACAGCACGCCCGCGCTGCGGCTGTAGGCCAGGTAGCAGGCACTGCGGCCATCCAGGAAGTTGTTGATCAGCACGTTGACCACGTCGAGATTTTGCCAGCCGCTGGGATCGCTAAAGGTAAAGGTCATGCTTTGAGCGAGCCCCGTGCCGGATGCCGGGCTGACTCCTCCCGGGGATGGCGGTCCGCCGGTTGCCTGCGTAAAGATCCACGCCGCCCCCAAACTGGTGTTATCGTTCGGCCCACCGAGTATGGCCGTGCTGGCGTCGGACGAGAGTGCCAGGTACGCTCCCAGCCGCGCAAAGCCCACTTCGTCTGAGACAGTCAGTTTGCCGCCGAGCTGGCTCCAGTTGCCATGGACGTCGCGTGTGAAGGCGAAGGCCCCTTCCACATCGCTTACCAGGAGGGTGTTGCCATTGGAAGAGAGAGAGAGACGTTGTTCAGACCGAGTCCTGGGCTCGCCGTGGCGCCGGTGACTGTCAACTTTCCGCCCTGCTGGCTCCAGGTGCTGCCGCTGCGGGTGAAGATCCAGATCGCTCCCTGGCTGTTATTGTCGAAGGGTCCGGTGATGGCTGCCGTGTTTCCATCGCCCGAGATTGCGACCGACCAGCCCTCGTTCGGATTGGCTCCGGCGTTGCCGGTTCCCACCAGCTTGACCTGTTGGCTCCAGACGCCCCCGCTGCGCGTGAAGATCCAGGCCGCGCCGATGCAGTTGGCCGGGCTCACCGGGCAAAAGTCGCTGGGAGCACCCTCGATGAGGGTATTGCCGTCGGCAGAGATGCCCACTGACCAACCCTGATTCGCCATTGATGTATTGGCGCCCACCAGCTTGTTGCCCTGCTGGCTCCAGCGGCCGTTGCTATCGCGCGTGAACACCCAGGCCGCGCCATCGCCTCCGTTGTCTCCCCATCCGCCTGCAACCAGGGTGTTGCCGTCGGCGGATACGGCCGCGGTGGCGCCGAAGTCCGCCCCGGCCCCAAAGTAGAGGTCGGTGATGGTGCCGGGGACGACGTCGGAGGGCACCAGCTTGGAGCCTTGCTGGCTCCATACGCCGGATCTGCGGGTGTACACCCAAACAGCGCCGGTGGGGTTGGGGTCGCCGAAGGTCTGGCCTCCTCCGTCTTCCATGCCGCCGACAATCGCCGTGTTCCCGTCGGCGGAAAGCGCCACGGCGGAGCCCTGAAGACTCTCATAAAACGACGAGGCATCGGCACCGGTCAGTGCGCCGCTTTGCTGGGTCCACACCCCGTTGGCGCGCGTGTAGACCCAGGCGGCTCCTACTATGGAACTGGTAAAGCTGTTGTCGTCAAAAAACATGGCGCCCACGATCGCCGTACTGCCGTCAGACGATAGTGCGACAGATGTGCCCACGGACGGACTATAGATGGACATGAGCCCGCTGGGCACCACCTTGGCTTGCTCCACAAATTGCGCATGAAGGCCGGAAGCCGCGCCTAACAGACAAATCGCTACTACGGAATTGCGCCACATCATAGTCCCCTACTCTATACCGCGGGAAATCCTTGTAAAATGACTCACCAACCCGGGTCGTGCCGATTTGACAACCGTCCCCGCCTATTATGTAATGGCCCCAGATCCGGGCCCGGTGGAACGGGGGGGGACGCATGATTCGCTTTTCCGGCTTCTTCATGGCACTCGTCGTGGTCCTCGGCGGCGGCGCGCAGGACTTTCGCGCGACCATCTCCGGCCAGGTCACCGACCACAGCGGCGCGGCTATCGCCAACGCCAAAGTGCGCGCCGTCCAGCGTTCCACCAACCAGGTCGCCAACGCGCTTACCAACCAGGATGGATTTTACACCCTGTCGTACCTGCAGCCCAGCACCTACGATATCGAGGTGGAAGCCGCCGGTTTCAGCCGCATGAGCCGCGCGGACGTCACGCTGATGGTGGCGGAGAAGCTCGATCTCCCGTTCCAGCTCGAGGTCGGTAAAGTCAGTGAGAAGATCACGGTCGCGGCCAACGTCGTGGAAGTCGAGACCGCCGATGCCTCGGGCGGCCTCAACTTCGATTCGCTGCAAACCTCCGAATTGCCGCTCAACGGGCGCCAGGTCTACATGCTCATGGACCTCGCCCCCGGGGTCCTGTTCACCCAGGAGCAGTTCGGATCGGCGGGCTACTCCGGCACGCGCGGGTGGGATGTTTCGAGCGCCTACGTGATGAACGGCGGCGTCGCGGGCACGAACAGCTTCAGCCTGAATGGCGCTCCCATCAGCCTCACCGGCACGTGGCAACTGGCCCCCAACGTGGATGCCATACAGGAATTCAAGGTGATGACCAATACCTACGACGCCGCCATCGGCCGCACCGGCGGAGGCAGCGTGAATACCACCTTGAAGTCCGGATCCAATGCCGTACACGGTACTGCGTTCGATTTCGTACGCAATTCCGCCCTCGACGCGAATTACACCCAGAACAACCAGGTGGGCGCCCCGCGCGGCAAGCACATCACCAACCAGTTCGGCGGCACTTTGGGCGGAGCGATCCGCCGCGACCGGGACTTTTTCTTCGCCAGCTTCGAGGGCTTCCGCGAGATCGTCCCCTTCCCCGTGGTGGCCAACGTGCCGCCGCTCGACCTGCGCGACGGACAGCACTTCACCGAATACAACATCAAGATCTACGATCCACTTACCGGCCACCCCTGCGTCGACAAAGTAGACGTCAGCGGGACTTGTTCCAGCAGTTACATCCGCAATCCCTTCCCTGGTAACTTAATCCCTCTCAGCCGCATCAGCCCCATCGCCCGCACCCTCCTTTCTTACTATCCCGCGCCGAATACCGGCGGCTTCACCCAGAACTACGTGTACTCCAACAGCACCGGGAAATACCGTTACGATCAGCCGATGTTTCGCTGGGACCGGGTCATCGATCGGAACGACCGCTTCTACGCGCTGTTCACCTTCCAGCACGGGCACGAATACCGCAATCAGACCGGCATTCCGGGACCGGCCGCCGGCGGCAACATCTGGACTCAGCGCACCGATGTCAATGGCATCGCCGATTGGACCCGCATCCTGTCGCACAACATGATCTTCGACCTGCGGGCATCCTTCGGACGCTTCACCTCGTATTTCCCCGACGCCATCACAAACTCCGGCGTCACCCCTGCCAGTCTTGGCATGAGCATTCCCCACGCCCCCACTAGTAACTTGAATCAGCCGCCCCATATCACCATCGACCAGTTCTCCGACCTGTTCGGCAATTCCAGTAATCTCTATACCTGGGGCACTGACAACCAATGGAACATCGTGCCCACCATCACCACCACGCGCGGCACCAAGACCATCCGCTTCGGCGCCGACCTGGTGTATGCCATGAGCGGCAGCGGCAGTATCGGCCAGGCCAACGGCCAGTTGGGCTTCACCCGGTATGCCACCCAGCAGTACCCGCTGCTGGCCGGAGCCAGCACGGTTGGCTCGGGCATCGCCGACCTGTTGCTGGGCATGCCCGGATCGGGCTTCATCGATTGGAACGACACCTACTACCGCACCTGGCCCTATTTCGGCTTCTTCGTGCAGACCGATTGGAAGGTTCGCCGCAACCTCACGCTCAACCTGGGGCTGCGCTACGACGTCCAGGTGCCCTTTGTCGAGCGCTGGAACCGCGTCAACAACGGCTTCGATTTCCAGTCCGTGAACCCGGCCAGCGATGCGGTGCTGGCGGCCTGGAACCGGGACAAGGCGGCCTACGATGCCGCCAATCCGCGTTTCCCCTATCCCGCTCCGCCCGCGGCGCTTTTAGGCGGAAAGTCCTTTATAGAACCAGGCGGCAGCCGCCGGACCTATCTCACCGACTGGCAGAATATCCAGCCCCGCATCGGCGTGGCGTGGCTCTTCGCTCCCAATACCGTGTTGCGCACCGGTTTCGGCATCTACCACCGCACGGCTACGCAAGGCAATTACACGGATGGATTCAGCCAGCAGACCCCGTATATCCGCTCCGTGAACGGCGATGTCACCCCCGACGCCACGCTCACCGGCCCTTATTCGCTGCAGGATCCGTTCCCCAATGGGCTGACAGCGCCCTCGGGCCGAAGCCTGGGACTGCTGACGAATGTGGGCAACGGAGTCAGTTT
This sequence comes from Candidatus Sulfopaludibacter sp. SbA4, assembly GCA_900290305.1. GTDB lineage: Bacteria > Acidobacteriota > Terriglobia > Bryobacterales > Bryobacteraceae > OMOG01. The sequence continues at coordinate 102 of OMOG01000486.1, read as the reverse complement.
CGACGGAGCACAGCGCCTGATTCCCCGGACGTTTCAGTATTCGGGTCTTCGTGGAATCGTGTGGGTGAAAAATGCGGATTTTGAGCCCTCCCGACGGCCCCT
>OMOG01000647.1 GCA_900290305.1 Candidatus Sulfopaludibacter sp. SbA4 | reverse complement strand
GCGGGGAGGCGCAGAGCCAAGTCGCGGAGAAAGGAGAGAGTCAAAACCTGAGAGCGCCGAGGAAGGGGAGAGCGCTGAGAAAACCGGTTCACCGCGGAGGCGCAGAGGCGCGGAGCCAGGTCGCGGAGAAAAGAGAAAGTCAAAACCTGAGAGCGCCGAGGAGGCGGAGAGCGCTGAGAAAACCGGGCCTGGGTGGCTTCAGGCGGCGGTCAGGCGGCCGGGGACCGGGCTTGTGCCGGCTGGGGCCGCTGGCATAACATGTAGCGTGCGAACGATACTCTTTCTTCTCCTGATCGGCGCGCGGCTGCCGGCCGCCGACGTCCTGACGCGGGTGGCGGCTCACGCCGATCGCTTCGGCACGGTCTCGCGGCAGATCTGGGAAACGCCCGAGCTGGGCTTTCACGAATCCAAAAGCTCCGGCCTGCTGCAGCAGGAAATGCGCGCGAATGGCTTCGCCGTGGAGGCTGGGATTGCCGGCATGCCGACGGCGTTCACGGCCTCGTGGGGAAGCGGCAAGCCAGTGATTGTCCTGCTGGGCGAGTTCGACGCATTGCCCGGCATGTCGCAGAAGGATGTGCCCACGATCGACCCGGTCGAGGCCGGCGCTCCGGGACATGCTTGCGGCCATAACCTGCTGGGCACGGCCTCGGCCCTGGCGGCGGTGGCCATCAAGGAGCAGATGCAGGCGCAAGGGTTGAAGGGGACCCTCCGCTACTACGGAACGCCGGCGGAAGAGGGCGGCGGGGGCAAGATCTACATGATTCACGCCGGGCTTTTTCGCGACGTGGATGCGGTGCTGACCTGGCACCCCGGAGATGCCAACCGCGTCAGCCTGGGCTCCAGCCTGGCAAACAACGGAGGCCGATTCCGTTTTTACGGGATCGCCGCGCACGCAGCCGCCGCGCCCGAGCGCGGACGCTCCGCGCTGGATGGGGCCATGATCATGCTGAACGCCATCGAGATGCTGCGCGAGCACGTTCCGCAGGAGACGCGCATTCACTACATCATTACGAATGGCGGGAGCGCGGCCAACATCGTGCCGGCGTTCGCGGAAGTATCGCTGATCGCGAGGAGCCCGCAGGCTTCCGTGCTCGAAGGCGTCTGGCAGCGGATCATGAAGTGCGCGCAGGCCGGAGCGCTGGCGTCGGAGACGCGCTTCGAGTTCGAGCAGGGCACCAACTACGCCAACGTTCTGGCGAACGACACGCTGGCGGAGGTGCTGGGGCGCGGCCTCGAGAAAGCGGGCGGCTACGAATACACGCCCGAGGAGCGGCGCTTCGCCCAGCAGTTGCAGGCCGGCATCGACGGCGCGGCTGCGCGGCCGGGACCGGAGAAGGTGCAGGCCGACAAATCGGAAGGTTTTACCTCGGCATCGACCGATGTAGGGGACGTGAGCTGGGTGGTGCCCACGGCGCAGCTCACGACCGCCACGTTCGTGCCGGGAGTGGGGGCGCACACCTGGCAGGCCGCGGCGTGTGCGGGCACGAGTATCGGCCGGAAGGGGATGGTGGTGGCTGCGCGGACGCTGGCGTTGGCCGGGGTGGAGCTGTTCGAGAAGCCCGGTGAAATCGAAGCGGCGAAGGCCGCATTCGAGAAGCGGCGCGCGGGCCGGACGTGGACCACCCACATCGCCGCCGGTTCGAAGCCGCCGCTGGATTATGCGGTGAAGTGAGCTACGGAGGCTCGCAGAATAGAGTGACATTCTGGTCTGTCGTGAGATTGTTGCCAGCAGACCAAAAGCCGGCTGCAGGCTGAAAGCCTGCCCCACCAACGGTCTACCCGAGGAGGTTTTCGTTCAACGCGCGAGCCACCGCTTCCGACTTCGAGTGCACCTGCAGCTTGCCGTAAATGTTCTGGATGTGGAAGGCGATAGTGTTGATGCTGACGCTCAGCTCGAATGCCGCGGTCTTGTAGCTGTGGCCTTCGACCAGCAGTTTGAGAAGCCGCACCTCGTGCGGCGTCAGGTTGTACTGCGCCTTCTCGGGCGGGTGGAACTTGCGGAACAGCTCGATCACCTGACGGGCGATCTCCGGCGACATGGGCGATCCCCCGTTGACGGCGCTGTGCAGCCCTTCGATCAGCTTCGCCGGCGCCGTGTTCTTCAGCAGATAACCGGTCGCGCCGGCGCACAGGGCGCGGAAGACGCGGTCGTTGTCTTCATACACGGTGAGCACCACCAGGGCCGTCTCGGGCGAGCGTTTCCGCATTAGCGCGATGCCTTCGATTCCCGACATGCCGGGCAGCCCTAGGTCCACGAGCATGACATCGAGAGGCGGAGTCCACTTGGACGCCAGCGCTTCCTCCATCGAGCCCCACGCACCCAGGCATACGAAGCCCTCGCTGCCCTCGATCAGTGCGCGCAGCCCTTCGCGCGTCCGCCGCTGATCTTCCACAATGGCCACGCGGATGCCGCCCGGAAATGATGGTTGTGGTATCAAACATCCTCCATCTTACCGGTGGTTACGGCGAAACCGTCCCCCCAATTCATGTAGGGAAGCGCTGGGGGTGCGCGACATAAAAGTGAGACGAGCGGGCTCAAGCCCGTAAGAGCGCCAGAGAGTAGCCCATGGCGTGAGCCATGGGACACAGTCGAAAGCAACCGCCAGCCCCGGGGCGTAAGAGCAAGGCCCGCTCTTCCGCCCTTGCAGGGCTACGGGTGTTTCGGCGCCCGAGCCCCACGGCTCACGCCGTGGGCTATGTTCTTCCGCCCTGCCGGGCGGGCACAACGCCCACGCGGATTCGGCGATCTCTCCACTTTCATGTCGCGCACCCAAGCGCGGGTAACGGCGAGCGAAGCGCGCCCGCCTATGGTACGGTTAGCTTATCTGCACGGAGCGGGGATCATGTTTTCTCTCGAAATCGAGTGCGATGCCGACGATCGCGATCTGCTGATCGCGGAGTTGTGGGAGCAGGGCTCGGCGGGCATCGTGGAACTGGACGCCGAGCGCGTGCGCGCGTTCTTCGAGGAGCAGGCCGACCGCGACGCGCTCCTCAGGATGTATCCAGGCGCCGGCCTTCGGGCGGAAGAGGAACGCGACTGGGTGCAATCGGCGCGCGACCTGCTGCAACCGATGGAGGTGGGCGAGCGGTTCTTTCTGGTGCCGGAGTGGCGCGACGATCCGGCTCCGCCGGGGCGCTTCCGCATCGCGGTCAATCCGGGGATGGCGTTTGGAACGGGCGTTCACGAGACCACGCGGCTGTGCCTCGAAGCGCTGGAGGAGTTCCGCAAACCGGGCATGACGGTGTTGGATGTCGGAACGGGCTCGGGCATCCTGGCGCGCGCGGCCAGGCTGCTGGCGGCGGGGCCGGTGTTCGCGTGCGATATCGACCCGTTGGCGGTGGAGATTGCGCGCGACGGGTTTGTGGGGTCGGTGAACGCCGTGGCGGCGGGCTCGGTGGACCTGTTGGTGGCCAACATCAACCCGCCGGCCATCATCCGGCTCGCGCCGGAATTCGTTCGCGTGCTCCGGCCGGGCGGCACGATTCTCGCCAGCGGTTTCGAAATCGACGAGGTCGCCCAGGTGCAGGCGGCGCTGCCGCCGGCGCGCGATGTCCGGCGGAAGGGCAACTGGGCCTTGCTGGTTACTTGACGCGGCTGCTGACGGCCGCGCCGATCAGGGCGAGGTCGTGGCTGGTGGGCACGATTTCGAAGAGGCTGCCCTGCAACGGGCTCATCTTCACCATGTCCTGCAAATACTCACTCACCAGCCCGATGTCCACAAAGTCGCAATTCGGTCCGGCCAGGTAGAAGCGCCCGGGCCCGTCGAAGTGGACGCTCGAAGCAGTGGCCGCGGCCAACGCCCGATGCCACAACTTCACGAAGTCGCCGGCGCGGGCATCCCCCTGGCGCGCCTCTATGAAGATCTCTTCCGGCTCCATGTCGAGGAAGCGCAGCCGCATGGCTCGATTCCCCATGATGCCTTCCATGTGCCCCACGCCGCCGCAGCCGCAGAAGCGCTCCTTGGGGTCGAGCGACACCACGGAGTGCCCGCCTTCGCACACGCCGGTGGTGTGCGGGAAGCGGCCGTAACCGATGCCATCCCCCAGGTACCAGACACGAATCAGTTTTTCGAGCCGCCCGCGCGTCGCCGCGATTCCCGCGGCCAGGGCGTTGGCATCGTTGACCACGGTGACCGGCGCATCGATGCCGCCGGCCTTGAAGGCGGCGGCGAGCCGCGCCTGAATGGGCACGCCCTTGAGCTGTGGGAGATTCGGAGAATCCTCGATCACACCGCAGCGAATGATGCCGGGGAAACCGGCGCCCACCGAGTCCACCGGCTCGCCCCGGTTCAGCAGGTGGATCTGGTCGATAACCCGGGCAATGATCTCTTCCGCCGGGATCGATTTGAGATCGACGTGCTCCCCGCCCGGCTCCGGATACATGCGCACCGAGCCGAGTTCGGTGTCTTCCACAATTCCCACCCATAGGTAATGAGTGGCCAACACCCCGATGCTGCGCGCCATGAGCCTCCTAAAGAAAAGAAAGAAAAGAACACAGGCAAGAATGCCTGTGCTACCTAAAACCGCAACAACTTGTTGATACCGTTGAAAGCCGCCTGTTTGTAGCATTCGGCCAGCGTGGGGTAGTTGAAAACCGTATCCACGAAATAATTCACCGTGCCGTTCAGGATCATCACGGCCTGGCCGATGTGAATCAATTCCGATGCCCCCTCGCCGATGATGTGGACACCCAGGATCGCGCGAGTTTCGCGATGAAAGATGAGCTTCAACCGGCCGGTAGTATCTCCGCGGATCTGCCCGCGGGCCGTTTCGCGATAGTACGAGACACCCACCTCGTAGGGCACATCCTCTTCGGTCAACTGCTCTTCCGTCTTGCCGGTGAAGGAGATCTCCGGGATGGTGTAGATGCCGTAGGGATAGGTGGCCGGGTTGGATTGAATCTTCAGCCCGAAGGCGGTGGCGGCGGCGATGCGGCCCTGCTCCATGGAGACCGAAGCCAGGCTGGGAAAGCCGATCACATCGCCGACCGCGAAAATGTTGGGGACCTTGGTGCGATATTCGGCGTCCACCACGATGCGGCCGCGCTTGTCGGCTTCCAGGCCGGCGTTGGAAAGATTCAGCTCGTCTACGTTGCCCTGCCGCCCGACGGCGTACAGCAGCGCGTCGCCGACCACCCGCTTCTTGCTTTCCAGGTTGGCCACCACGGCGCCATCGGGAGTCTCTTCCACGCTGGCCACGGCCTCGTTCAACCGCATGGTCACGCGGTGGTCGCGCAGATGGTAGGAAAGCGCTTCGACCATTTCCGAGTCGGCGAACTCCAGCAGGCGCGGGCGCCGTTCCACCAGGATCACGCGGACGCCCAGAATCGCGAACATGCACGCGTACTCGACGCCGATGACGCCGCCGCCCACCACGATCAAGGTCCGGGGGACCTGCGGCATGGCGAGAATCTGGTCGCTGTTCATGATGTTGCGGCCGTTGATGGGCACGGTCGGCGAGTCGGCGGGCTTGGTGCCCGTGGCGATGATGGTGATGGGGGCTTCGAAATCGGCCTGGCCGCGCGAATTTTCGACGCGGATATGGGTGGCGTCGAGGAATTTGGCGCGTCCGTTGATGATGTCCACGCCGTTGCGCGCCAACTGCGCCTGGGTGACGTCGGCCTCCGTCTTGATCACCTGGCTCACGCGGAAACCCAGGTCGGCCATGGAGATCTTGTCCTTGACGTGATAGCTGACGCCGTAGATGCCCTGGAACTGAAAGCCCGAGAGGTGCATCACGGCTTCGCGCATGGTCTTGCTGGGAATGGTGCCGGTATTGATGCAGGCTCCGCCCACGATCTCGCGGGCTTCCACTACTGCTACGCGGCGGCCGCATTTTGCGCCTTGAATGGCGGCGCGCTGCCCGGCCGGGCCGGAACCGATAACGATCAGATCGTAAGTTTGCATAAGTAAGCCGTCAGCAATCAGCGGTCAGCATTCAGTCTTGAACCCCGCGGCAGCCTTGAACCCCGCGGCAGCCTTGAACCCCGCAGCAGCCTTGAACCGCGTAGCTGAGCGCTGACCGCTGAAGGCCGACAGCTACGAATTGAAGCGGGCTTCGATTTCTTCCCAGTTGACCACGTTCCACCATGCCGAAATGTAATCCGGCCGGCGGTTTTGATACTTCAGGTAGTACGCGTGCTCCCACACATCCAAACCCATCACCGGGTATTTGCCTTCCATCACCGGACTGTCCTGGTTGGCGGTGGAATAGATATCGATCTTACCATCACTCCGCACCAGCCACGCCCAGCCGGAGCCGAAACGCGTGGTGGCGGCCTGGTTGAACTTCTCCTTGAAGCTGTCGAAGCTGCCGAATGTGCCGGCGATCGCCTGGGCGACGTTGCCCACCGGCAGGCCTCCCCCGCCGGCCTTCATGATCTTCCAGAACATGGAGTGGTTGATGTGGCCGCCGCCGTTGTTGCGCACCGCGGTCTTGATGTTGTCCGGAACGATGGCGCAGTTGTTGGCCAGCAGTTCCTCCACGGTCTTGTCCGCCAGGGCGGGCGCCGATTCCAATGCCTTGTTCAGGTTGGTGACGTAGGCGTTGTGGTGTTTCCCGTGGTGGATCTCCATCGTCATCTTGTCGATGTAGGGCTCCAGCGCATCG
>OMOG01000487.1 GCA_900290305.1 Candidatus Sulfopaludibacter sp. SbA4 | reverse complement strand
CGGGAAAGTTATGTTGCAGTTGTGAAACTGGATTCCAGCGCCGAGCAGGTCCGATGAGCCTAGTGCAGAGCATCGCCCGTAAGCGGAGCGTAAGATGGGGGACACGAAGAGAAATCATTCCCGCAGAACCGCTCGGTGACCCACTCGCCGGAAGACAACATCGACAAGACTCCCAAGACCGGCCTGGCGGAGTGGGAGGCGGCGATCGACGAATATTTCGCAATTGCCGAGTTCGCCGGGGAAGGGGAATGACGCCGTAAACAACCGATTCGCTAATCGTCGCGGAGGGCCACCATGGCGTCTACGCGGCCGGCTCGGCACGCGGGCATGCGGTTGCCAGGCGGAAGCGCCTGCCCCACCCATTAAGTAGAAACTGCGTCGAGCGAAGAGGCCCACACTTGGAAGCGGCGGGCGGGTGGCCGCGGGGCCGTAAAGCGGAGGCGGTGCCCAGGCCGGCCACACTCGCAGGGGGATTTTTCCAGCACGGTCTGATCCAGGGGAATTCGATATCCCAGAATCGAATCCTCGCTGAAGATCACCAACTTTTGCGAGTCGTCCGGACAGGCCGTTCCCACATGCAGCCCGTCCTGCGCTTCGCACTCGTATCCTACCAGCCTGCCGTCGCCGTCCAGCAGGCAGGCGAATACGGGCACCTGGAAGGCTTCCCATAAGACATCGCGATCCGAATCGCTGAAAAAGGGGGTGTCCGGCAGATGCATGACGAAAATCGCCCGTTCGGCGGTCACCCCGGCGGACGCCGCGCGCACCAGTTCAAAATAAGNNCGGGCCACCCTGGCCGGGGTCACCGTCCAATCCGGATAGAGCGGATGGCGCAACGGAAAACGGATTTTCAGTCGCATTATTAGTCTAGTGCCTCCATTGGTTGGGGACTCTCAAGTTTCTTGAACCAAACGCTCCAGGTTCTCGCCGAAGATCAATCTTGCATCCGCGGCGGCGATTCCCAGGTCCAGCAGAGTCCGGGTCTGCGCCTCGAAGATATCATAATTCCAGCCGCGCGGGAAAAAGGAAGAATCGCTGCCGAACAGCAGGCGGCCGGCGCCCACTACGTCCAGGGCCCGGCGAAAGACGGTCTTCAGGTCGAATGCTTCGTAGCGCATCCACGAGTTGCTGCTGGAGGTGTCCAGGTACACGTTGGGGCAGAGGTCGGCCAGCATGAGCGCCTCGCGAAAATACCCGGCGCCGAAATGCGGAACGATGAAACGAATTCGCGGATAGCGCAGCGCAATGGCGTGCAGGTCGAGCGGATTCGAGAAGCGCATGTCGAAGGGCGACGGCAGCCCGAGCTTCTTGCGAACCCCCACGGTGAGCACGCCGCAGTGCACGAAGACGGCGCAGCCCCGGGCGGCGGCCTGATCGAGCAGCGGCGCCACGCGCTCATCGTGCAGCGAGTAGCGGTGCATGGCGGGGAAGAGGCACACCACCTGAAGTCCCGGCGCCACCGCAGCATTTTCGGCCAGCGGATTGACCATGGCGCCGGCGAAAAATCGTCCGGGGCAGGCGGCCGCGGCGGCGAGAACGGACGACTCGTCGCCGGGCACGCTGGCGATCAAGGTGGCCCGCGCGACGCCGCGCGCATCCAGCTCCGCGGCCCAGGTGCGCGCCAGCTCCGCCGGATCTTCGGGCGGCAAGTGCCAGCCCAGCGTGCCGGCGACGATGTCCGAATCGGCGCTCATCTGCGCGGCCAGCGATGCGAAGAACCGCCGCGAGAAGAAATGCGTGTGCGCGTCGGAGACCGGGAAATCACCCCACGGAGTTTGCATCGGGTTTGTTCCAGTGGGTGATTCCGGCGGCCAGCGCCAGTTGCGTCAGCCCGGCGACGTTGTTCACGCCGAGCTTCTTCATCATGGTCTTGCGGTAGCTGCGCACGGTTTGCAGGCCGAGGTCGAGCAGCACCGCGATATCCTTGCTGGTCTTCCCCTCGGCCACCAGGCGGAGCACCTGCAGCTCGCGCGGGGAGAGCGATTCGAGCGGGCTGCGGTCGTGCGTCTCCAGGTCGCCGCGCTGGATGCGCTGCAGCAGCCGGTCGGATACCTGCGAGCTGAGGTAGGAGCCGCCGCGAGCCACGGTCCGCAACGCATCCAGCAGCTCGCCCGAAGAAGCCTTCTTGAGGACGAATGCGCGGGCGCCCGAGCGTATGGCGCTGACCACCGAGTTCTCGTCGTCGTACATGGAAAGGATGACGACCTTCACGCGCGGGCAGTGCCGCAGCAGCTCGGTAGTGGCCTCCACGCCGTTCATTCCCGGGAGCCCGATATCCATGAGGACCATATCGGGATTGGCCTTCTTGCAAAGCTGCACCGCGTCCGCGCCATTCTCGGCCTCTCCCACGACACGGAATTCCGCGCCACGTTCCAGAATGGTCTTGACGCCGTCGCGTACCAGCTTGTGATCATCGACAAGAACAATGTCGAAAGTCATAGTCGTTCCCTCAGCTCGCTTCCGGGACCGCGGCTCTCACAATGGTACCTGTTTCGCGAGTGCTCGTGACCGACAGGTCCAACCCCGCCTGCGCGGCGTAATGTTCCATGCTCAGCAATCCCAGCCCGCGGCACCCTCCCAGCAGGCCGGCCGGATCGAAACCCTTGCCGTTATCCCGCACCTCCAGAAAAGTACCGATACGTGAGGACTTTACCGCGATTTCGATGGCGGAGCAACTGGAATGTTGCACGGCGTTCTCGACGGCCTCCTGCGCGATCTGGAACATGGCCGAGGCGATCTTTTTGTCGAGCTTGAGGGAGGGATCGACGTTGAGGCGAAAAGTCCCCGCGAAATGGGTTCGGACGCGCCCCGCCAGGCGGTCCAGCGCGGTCCGCAGACCGGTGCGCTCCACGGCCGAAGGGTTCAGCTCGTAGCTGTACTCCCGCACCTCTTCCATCATGCCTTCGAGCAGCTTCTGGATCTCCGCAATGCGCCCGCAGATCTCGGGGGCGGCGGTTTCCAGGTCCATGCGGATCAGGTCGAGCTGCAGCCCGAGCGCGGTCAGGTTCTGCCCCACCGAGTCGTGCAGGAACTTGGACGCCATGTTGCGCTCGAATTCCTGGGCCTTGAGCGCGCCCAGCACGGTGTAGCGGAGCTCCTGCTCGGCCTTGCTCCACGCCGTGGCATCGCGCGCCATGCCGCCGGCATAGCGAATCCGGCCCTCCAGCCGGATGGGAAAAACGGTAATGTGCCAGGTGGCGCTTCCGCGGCGCTCGCGCAGCGTCAAGGTTTCGCCCTCCAGCGCGCGGGAGAAGCGCTCGGTCCAGGCGGCCGCCAATTCGGGATCGAGAGATTCCGCCACGGCCCGCCCGTTCAGCTCTTCGGCGGGCCTGCCGAAAATGGGAGCGGGATCGCCGAAGATCTGCTCAAAGATTTGGCGAGGGCCGACGATCCATTGACACGCCGGGCTTTGTTCCAGCAGCGCGAAGCATACGGCGTTGTCCATGGGCGAATGACTGCTCTCAAGGGCCGGATAACCGCTCCCTTACGGTCGCGGCTCTGATCGGAGCCGGGCCCAGAGGGCACCCCGTCAGGGAGGGGTTTAAATTACTTCCGTCCTACCACCTTGCGGACGGCCGCGGCCACGTCACGCGCCACCAGCCCGTACTTATCGAGCAACTCGTCGGGCTGGCCGGATTCCGCATAGGTATCCTGGATGCCCACGAACTCCATCGGGCAGGGCCTGGTCTGCGCCACCACCTGCGCCACGCGCACGCCCAGGCCGCCATCCACCAGGTGCTCCTCGGCCACCACGATGGCTCCGGTCTCGGCCGCCGCGCGGTGGATGGCCTCGCGGTCGATGGGCTTCACCGTGTGCATATCGATCACGCGCGCCGAGATGCCTTCCGCTTCGAGCGTCTCCGCGGCCAGGATGGACTGGGCCACCAGCAGGCCGCCGGCAATGATCGTGACGTCGGACCCTTCTACAACTTCGATCGCCTTGCCGATTTCGAACTTCTGGCCGGCGTCATAAACGATCGGGCACTTCGGCCGCCCCGTGCGGATGAACACCGGACCGACATGCGCCGCCGCGGCGCGCACCAGCGCCTTCGTGGAAATCTCGTCGGCCGGCGCCAGCACCACAAACCCGGCCAGGGAACAGGCGAGGCCGATCTCCTCGACGCTCATCTGCGAGGGGCCGTCTTCCCCGATGGAGATGCCGCTGTGCGTCCCCACCACTTTCAGATTGACGTTAGGGTAGGCCGCGCAGGTGCGAAGCTGCTCGAACCCCTTGTTCATCACGAAGACCGAAAAACTCGCGATGAACGGGATCTTGCCGGCATAGGCGAGGCCCGCGCCGATGGCCGTCATGTTGGCTTCGGCGATGCCGCAGGAAAAGAAACGCTCCGGGAATTCCTTCTGGAAATAGGTGGTCATGGTGGACTTGGCGAGGTCCGCGTCGCACACCACGATGTCCTTGTTTTCGCGGCCAAGTTCCACCAGCGCGCGCCCGAAGGCTTCGCGCGTGGCCGCTCCCAGTTTCACTTCGAATTTGGTTTTCGCGGGCATGTTATTGCAGCTCCTGTAGGGCCAGTTTGACTTCGTCGGGGGTCGGCGCAGTGCCGTGGAACTTGGGATTGTTCTCCATGAACGAGACGCCCTTCCCCTTGATGGTGTGGGCCACGATGCAGGTGGGCTTGCCCTTGGTGGCCTCCGCCTCGTGGAAGGCTTTCTGGATGGCCGGAAGATCGTGGCCGTCAATCTCCAGCGTGTGCCAGCCGAATGCCCGCCACTTCTCGGCCAGCGGCGCGACCTCCATGATGTCCTTCACGAAGCCGTCGAGCTGGATGCCGTTGTAGTCCACGATGGCCACGATGTTGTCGACCTTGTGGAAGGCGGCCGACATGGCGGCTTCCCAAATCTGGCCTTCCTGAATTTCGCCGTCGCCCAGCATGACGTAGGTGCGGTACGCCCGTCCGTCGAGCCGCGCGGCGAGCCCCATCCCGATGGCCAGCGAGAGCCCCTGGCCGAGCGACCCGGTGGAGGCCTCCAGGCTGGGGATGAAGCGCACGTCGGGGTGTCCCTGGTAGATGGAGCCGAGCTGCCGCAGCGTGTTCAACTGGTCGATGGGCGTGAATCCGGTCTCCGCCATCACCGCGTACAATACCGGCGCGGCATGGCCTTTGGAAAGGATGAAGCGGTCCCGGTCGGGCCACTTGGGATTGTGCGGATCGATGCGCATGTGGTCGAAATAGAGATCCACCAGGATCTCGACCGCCGATAGCGACCCGCCGGGATGGCCGGATTTCGCGGCGCCGATCATCACCACAATTTCGCGCCGGACACGCTTGGCGATGGCTTGCAGTTCTTCCAGAGATTTGGCCATGAAGTTCTCATTTTACCGCAGTGCGGGGGAAGTATACTCTGGACATAGATGTATCCCGAGCGCCTGCTGGAACATTTTCAGAACCCGCGCAACGTGGGTGAGATCGCGCCGCCGGCGGTGATGGTGGAGGTGTCCAATCCGGCATGCGGGGATATCATGCGCCTCTCGGCGCGGTTCGAAGGCGGTGTCGCGGTGGAGGTGCGCTACAAGGTGCGCGGCTGCACGGCATCCATCGCCGCGGGGTCGGCGTTGACCGAGTGGATGACGGGAAAAACGCGTGCGGAGATCGCGGCCTTTCAGGCGGCCATGGTCGATGAGGCGGTCGGCGGGCTGCCGGCCGAGTCGAAGCACGCGGCGGTACTCTGCGCGGACGCGGTGAAGGCTTTGCTGAAGCGGGGGGCGTAAAGCGGTGGGGCAGCCGGCCCGGTTTGCGGGTCTCTGGAGTTTGTCCTTTGTCAAGCTCAGATCAGGTATCAGATGTGGGACAGGCGATCGTTTTTTGTCGCCTGTCACTTGCCGGGCTTTTAGCCCGGCAACGCTTACTTGTTCCTTACTTGGCGTCTCTCGGGATCACTGCCGTCGAAACCGCCAGTCCGCCCGTATCCCACGCCGGGGCACGGCTCGGCTCGCGGAATTAGGCGCGGCGCTTCGTCTTTCGCTCCAGCTTGCGGACCCGCATCCGGAGATCCTGAATCGCAGCATCGCGTTTGCGGTCCAGCTTGTCGCGCCCTTCAGTCCAGCCGTTCAAGGCGCCGATCGCGCGGGTTCCTGCCACCAGCATCTTAGTGTTGCGCGCGGTGGCCGCCTCGATCCGGTCGAACCCGGTCTGCATTTCGGTCTGCAGGCTTTGGCTGTGATCGTCGATCAACTTGACCAGGCTGGCGAATGCGGCTTTCGTTTCAGGGTCCATCGCGGTCACTTTCCCATAACCATTCTACATGCTCCAGTCTTCCAGGCGCAGTTCGCGGATTCGCCCAAATTCGTCGAGAGGTTGCTCGTGATGAGGGTCGCGTTGCTACATTACAAGGATACCTGTGAATTCTCCTGACATAATCCTGACAAACCCCTGATCCACCCCTGACGATCGCGGGCGTATACTGATTCCACTGTGCGCCCGCTGACCAACAGGCTGCTGTCGGTGCGCCGGAGCCTGCCGCTCTTCCTGGCCATCGTCGTCTGCCTGGCGATCTGGCAGTTGTGGCTCACCTGGCGCTTGATGGAACAGGACCGCTCGCTCGCCGCGCAGCAGTCTCGCGATCGCCTCGAACAGATCGCCGACCTGGCCGTGGCCCAGCTCGCCGGCATGTTGGGCGAATGGGACCTCCGCCTGCGCGAGCTGGACGCCCTGCCGCCTTCCGGCCGCTGTCAAAGCCAAGCTTCCGCCCAACGGCACCCTGATCCTCCTGACCAATCAATCAGCAACCGCGTACCCCGGCAGATCCCTCCTGTTCGTACCCGAGCCTCCTGCACCCGGTCCGCTCCCGCTAGCGCTCGAGGCCGCCGATAAGCTGGAGTTCCGCGAGCAGAGCTACCAGCGCGCCATCGAAGCCTTGCGTCCATTGACCGAACAGCCCGCCACGCGTGCCGAAGACTGGCTGCGCATCGCCCGCCTGGAGCGGAGACTCAACCATCCGGAAGCGGCGCTGGCCGCCTACGATCGCATGTCCCGCGAAACCGCCGTGAGCCCCGATGGCGTGCCTTACGCGCTGCTGGCGGCCGGAGCGCGCTGCGATCTGCTGGCCGGGAATGCAGCCGCCGAGGCCGCCGAGCGTCTCCGCGCTGCGCTGCTCGAAGGACGGTGGCCGCTGCATCGAGAGACTTTCGAATACTATTGGTCCGAAGCGAATCGCCTGCAGCACCGGGCGGACGATCCTCCGAAAGATTCTCTGGAATTCTCGTCGCTGGTCGCGCGCCTCGACGAACAATGGCAACGCGCGGTGCGGACCGGCTCGAGTCTCAGCGGCCGCGAAGCTGAGCCTGACGCATCGCTCGCGATCTGGCACGCGACGTCCGCGCGGCTCACGACTCTCTATGCGCCCGCCGGCTGGCTCGGCGCAGGCCTGAAGCTGCCCGCCAACTCCGCCGACATCCGCTGGAGATTTCCGGCCTCGGGCGATGCGGCCGGCGCGGAGCCGCGCGTCGTGCGGTCGCTGGCCGAAGCCCAGCTCGCCGGCAAGATCGAGTTCTCCAGCGTGGTGACCCCATCCCCTCGAGGGCGCAACCGCGCGCTGTGGCTGGCCGGCGTGGCGCTCATGCTGTTACTGCTGCTGGCGGGTGCGTATGCCATGTATCGCGGAGTCAACCGGGAACTGCGGGTGGGGCAGCTCCAGTCGGATTTCGTTTCCGCGGTTTCGCACGAGTTCCGCTCGCCGCTCACCTCGCTCCGCGGCATCAGCGAGCTGCTGGTCAACGACCGTCTCGCGGACGAAACCCGCCGGCGCCAGAGCTACGTATTTCTGGCGCGAGAGACCGGCCGGCTGCAGCGCCTGGTGGAAGACCTGCTCGATTTCGGCCGCATGGAATCCGGCCGCAAACAGTACCGCCTGGAGCCGCACGACGTGTTTGCCGTGGTGCGCGCGGCCGTGGCGGATTTTCGCGAAGAAGCCCTGGCCGGCGGTTTCGAAATCGAGATGAATCTCGATTCCCGCGCGGCCACCATCCAGGCCGATGAGGAAGCGCTGCGCCGCGCCATCCGCAACCTGCTCGAAAACGCGGTAAAGTATTCGCCCGAGTGCCGCACCGTTTGGGTGGATGGCTCGGTGAATCACCAGCAGGTCACCATCTCGGTGCGCGACCGCGGCATGGGCATCGAGCCGCGCGAGCAGCGCGAAATTTTCCAGAAATTCGTGCGCGGCGCAGCGGCCAAAAAGGCGGGCATCAAAGGCACGGGCATCGGACTTTCGATGGTGCGGCAGATTGTGGACGCCTGCGGCGGGGAGATCCGTCTGGAAAGCGCGGCCGGCGCCGGCAGCACCTTCACCATTCTTCTTCCGCTTGCGGGCAATGGGGAGACACGGGCGTGAGCCGCATCCTGATCGTGGAAGACGAGCCGGGAATCGCCTTCGCGCTCGAAAACGACCTCGAAACCGAGGGCTACGAGATTGCCGTGGTGGCCGACGGAGTGGAAGCCGTGCGGCGCGCGCGCTCCGAGCCTTTCGACCTGATCCTGCTGGATGTCATGCTGCCCAACAAAGACGGCTTCGAAGTCTGCCGCGAGCTACGGCGCGGCGGCTTGAGCACCCCCATCATCATGCTGACCGCCAAAACGCAGGAGGCCGAAAAGATCCTGGGGCTCGACCTGGGCGCCGACGATTACGTCACCAAACCCTTCAGCCCGCGCGAGCTGCGCGCGCGCATCCGCGCCATGTTTCGCCGCGCCGCGCCCGAAGCCGGCCAGGAGGTGCATCGCTTCGGCCGCTGCGAGCTGGACCTGGCGCGCTTCGAGCTGCGCCGCGAGGGCCAGCGCTTGGACGCCACCCACACCGAGCTGAAGCTGCTGACCGCTTTCATCCGCAGCCGCGGACGCGTGCTCACGCGCGAGCGCCTCCTCGAAGAAGTGTGGGGCTCGGGCGTCTTCGTGACCGATCGCGTTGTGGACAACCACATTGTGGCGCTACGCAAAAAGATAGAGGACGATCCCGCGGCGCCGCGCTATTTGATCAGCATCCGCGGCGTGGGATATCGATTTGACGGGTAGATTCTTAAATCGAAGATCGTGAACATGAATACCCCCACTATCGGCTCCCAGCTCCCGGCTTCTGACTCCTGGCTCCTGACTTCGAAATCCCGAAGGGATTTCAAGCCATCTGTCAGGAAGCAGTGGGACAGGCCTCCCGGCCTGTCCAGGTTTCCATCTGTCAGGAAATCCAAACCGAGTTCATGCCGGGTCCTGACCGAATCCCGCTATCCCGCAAACACTACTGCGGCATTCTGGATTCGCACTCCAGGAGGTGCATCATGAAATCCGAGAAACTCGAAAACATCGCCATCGCGCTGGTCGCGATGGGAACCGTGGCCGTCACCGGAGCGTTGACCTTCAGTTTTGCGTGGCTCTTCATGGGCCTGGCCACGCAGTTTTTGACGCCGGTGGCATTCGCGCAAACCAGGCCGGCGGTGGAGCTCGAAGCCGCCATCGCCAAGGAACAGGTGGATGGCGATCTCAAGACCGCCATGGCCGCCTTCCAGAAGATCGCGGCGAACAGCTCCGCTTCCCGCGACGTGCGCGCCAAGGCGCTGCTGCACCTGGCGGGCTGCTACGAGAAGCAGGGGCAGCAGCAGGCACAGAAGGTGTATGAGCAGGTGGTGCGCGATTTCGCCGACCAACCCTCGGCCGCGCAGGCGCGGGCGCGCCTGGCGGCGTTGACGCAGAATGACCATCCGGCTGCGCCAGCGACCATGACACAGCGCAAGATCGAGACGCTAGGCGGTGCTGGCCTCGGGGATACGGACGGTCGCCGCGTGGTCTACCGGAATGACGCTACCGGAGAACTGATCTACGGCGATCTTGCCGGCCACAGCAAGCGGGTCATTTTCAAGGCGAAACTGGATGACCTGCCCAATTGGTCTCCATCCAGGGATTTCTCGGTGGTCGGCCTTTTTTTCTACCTGAAGCCTGACCAGCCGACAACCTTGGCAGTCGTCAACGCCGATGGCACGGGGTACCGCGAGATCGCCAGGGTGGATGGCAGAGCCGAGTGGGGTACTTGGTCCTGGGATAATCGCTCTATCCTGTTACGGAGTCGGCCTCGAGACGGTACGACCCGTGTGTTGAGGATTTCCGTCATCGACGGGCAAATCCGTGAATTGCTGAGTCTGAAAACCGGAACAGTGGAAGCCTACGCCTTCTCTCCGGATGGCCGTTTCGTGGCATATTCACTCCGCTCGCGGATCTTCGTCCTGCCCGCTGAAGGTGGAGAGCCGTGGTTGGTCTATGAGGAGCAGCCAACCACCGGACGAACACCCGACGTCAGTCTCCTCGATTGGACCGCCGACGGACGCTACCTTGCCATTGGCAGTGAACGCACAGGAAAGCCTGCGCTTCACCTCCTGCCAATCAGCGACGGCAAATCGGCCGGTGAGCCGGTCTTTATCAGGTATGGCAGCTTCGAATATGGCGCCACGACAGCCGCTGGGGCGCTGGTTTACAGTTCGGTCAGGCCTGGCGGCGTGTGGGCCGTCCATCTCGCGTCACTCGATGTGAATGGTCATCCGGGCGGTTGGAAACGCCTGGATCTCCCCCTTGGCAACATGCAGACTCCTTTGCCCCATTGGTCTGGTGACAGCAATCAAATCGTCTATGTTGCTCGTAACGACGACGTGGGACAGACTGAGGGCGGGGTCGTCCATGTGCGCAACCTCTCTACCGGAGAGGATCGCGAGATCTATCACGCGCCCGGCTGGGCGGGATGTGTCTGGGCGGCTCAACAGCCGAAGCTTTTCTGTTTCGACTACGCGTCGGAAAAAACGGACATTCTTTCGATTTCGGTCGACTCCGGCGAAATCGAACGGCTCCAAACGTTCTCAGGGCCGCCGCTGGTGATTGTATACCCCAGCCACGATGAACGGTCGCTCTACATGGCCAGGATGAACGCGCACGGGTTGGAAGATATGCTGCTGCGATGGGAAATCGCGACGGGTCGGGAGACCGCACTGCACCAGTTCCCCCCAACAGCCGGTGGATGGGGATGGGAGTCTCCGGACGAGCGCTGGCTCATCCAGCGGACCCCGCAAAACCTCCAGATACGCCCCATATCCGGCGGCGATTGGAAGCCCCTGGTTTCGCTCGGTAAGGGCGTCCTGGGACCCGACTTCAACGCCACGCCTGACGGCAAGTGGGTCCTCTACCATGACGTCGATTCCGCGGGAAAACACAGCCTGTTCCGCGCCCCGATGGCCGGCGGCCAACCCGAGCGCTTGGGCGATTTTCCAACGAGCAGCGGGTATGGTTTTATGGAGATCAGCCCGGATGGGCGTAAGGTCATTGCCCAATCCGCCGACTATGCAACTGGCTTCGAGCTGTGGTCGCTGGAGAACTTCGTCCCTCCCGCACCGAAACGGTGAACTGCCCGGCGGCGGTGGAACTCCCCGGCTTCGGACCCTGTGGTAGCATTGCGGTCGGACCGGGCATGGCCGCGATATGAACCCGACTCGCAGGGATTTCCTCTCCACCGCCGCCGCCTTCTTTCTCGACCCGCAGGCCGCACCGTGACGCGAAGGCCCTCGAAATCCTGGGGAAGAAGGAATCGATCGCGCAGCTTCGAGCGTTTCACCAAGTGTCCAACTCGAAACGTGCCCCGCCGCTCTCACAGCCCAAGCTCACTATGCGAGCCAAGGCGCACAAGTTCGAGGCTGTCGTCATCCGGCTTGCGGTAGACGAGGACGAGATCCGGCCTGATGTGGCAATCGCGGTGATCGTTCCATTCGCCGGACAGGGGGTGATCGAGATTCCGGCGCGGCAAAGGTGTGTCGGCCGCGAGCAAATTGACAACCTCCATCAGCAGGGCGTCCAGCTTCTTGCTGTGCCGACCGGACTTCTCTCGCCTGTAGTCGCGCTGGAAGCGTGTGGTGTATTTAATCTCCCGCATTCAGACTTCGCAGAAGTTTGTCCGGCTTGCCGACCTTGACAAGCTCGCCCCGGCGCGCGGCTTTCATCGCTGCGACGGTTTCGGCGTTGGGATTGAGCGGCTCGAACGGCAGGGCCTTCTCCGCCGCGACGCGCACCAGCAGCAGGCGAAAGGCGTCGGACACGGTGAGCCCAATTTTCTTCAGCGCCGCAGCGGCTTCCCTCTTGGTGCGTTCATCGATGCGGGCGCGAACGACGGAATTTTCAGCCATGGCGTTAATCTCTTTCTGAGCTACATTGTAGCCCAACCACCGGGAAATGTTCTGGCTACGAGTCTCTGGTCGCTGGAGAACTTCGTCCCTTCCGCACCGAAGCGGTGACCGCGCCGAAACGGTGAACTGGCCGGCGGCGGTGACTCCTCGGCCTCGGACCCTGTGGTAGCATTGCGGTCGGAAGCGCATGGCCGCGATATGAACCCGACCCGCAGGGATTTCCTCTCCACCGCCGCCGCCTTCTTTCTCGACCCGCAGGCCCCGCCCGATCTCACGCTCCAGATCGGGACCGTGGATGTCGCCATCGCTCCCAAACGCACC
>OMOG01000525.1 GCA_900290305.1 Candidatus Sulfopaludibacter sp. SbA4 | reverse complement strand
AACACGCTCTACCAGTGGTACGCGGCGAAGCTGGCGGGCGGGCAGGGCCTCGCATCCGCGCGGCAGTTGCTCAACATGCCCGACCTGTTCAACTACTGGCTGACGGGCGTGGCGCGTTCGGAAGCCACCATTGCCAGCACCACCCAGTTCTTCAATCCGGTCACCATGAGTTGGGCCACGGAGCTGCTCGCGCGCCTCGGCCTGCCCACCGAAATCCTCTGCCCCATCATCCCGCCCGCGACTTTTCTGGGGAACATGACGGAGCCGCCGCATTGGCCCGTCTATGCCACGGCGGGGCACGACACCGCATCGGCGGTGGCGGCGGTGCCGGCCCAGGGCGCCGGTCACTGGTGCTACATCAGCTCGGGTACGTGGTCGCTGATGGGGCTGGAGATGGATCGGCCGGTGATCGACGCACAGTCGCTCGCGCTGGGCGTGACCAACGAAGTCGGAGTCGGCGGCAAGATCCGGCTGCTGAAGAACATTGCCGGCCTGTGGCTGTTGCAGGAGTGCCGCCGCGCGTGGATCGAGGAGGGCACGGAATACAGCTACGAGCAACTCACCCGCATGGCGGCGGAGGCGCGCCCCTTCGCGGCGTTGATCGATCCGGATGCGTTTCTCGAGCCCGGCGAGATGCCGCGCAAGATCGCGGAGCACTGCCGGAAGAGAGGCCAGCATCCGCCGGCGACGCACGCCGAGTATGCGCGGACCATTCTGGAGAGCCTGGCCCTGCGCTATCGCCAGGTGCTGGAGAGCCTGGAGAGGCTGGCCGGCCGCAAGATCGAAGTCATCCACATCGTGGGCGGCGGGTCGCGAAACGCGGTGCTCAACCAGATGGTGGCGGACTGCACGGGCCGGGTGGTGATCGCCGGTCCGAGCGAGGCCACGGCCATCGGCAACATCCTGGTGCAGGCTATTGGCGCCGGCGAACTGGGCGGACTGGAAGATCTGCGGGCCGTGGTGCGCCAGTCGTTTGCGCCGGTCACGTTCGAGCCTGTGGGACAGGGCGGGTGGAATGTCGAGGCTGGCTGAAGGCCCGGCTGGAGGATGAAATCCTGCCCCGCTAAAAGAGTTGGCAGGCGAAAGCGCCTGCCCGACAAGCGGGATACCATAGTCACATGGACCTTACCGGAAAGAAAATCGCGATTCTCGTGGACATCATGTACCAGGAGATGGAAGTCTGGTACCCGCTCTATCGTTTCCAGGAGGCCGGGGCCACCGTGGTCACCGTGGGCGCCAAGGCCGGAGAGACTTATGGCAGCAAACTGGGCTACCCGGTGAAGTGCCAGGTCTCCTACGACGACGCCAGGGCGGCCGACTTCGACGGCATCGTGGTGCCCGGCGGCTATGCCCCCGACCACATCCGCCGCCATCCCAAAGCCAACCAGTTGGTGCACGACATGAACCAGCAGGGCAAACTGGTGGCCGCCATCTGTCACGGCCCCTGGGTGCTGTGCTCCGCCGGCGGCATGCTGAAGGGACGCAAAGCCACCAGCTTCTTCGCCATCAAAGACGATGTGGTGAACGCCGGCGCGCATTGGGTGGATGCCGAAGTGGTGGTGGACAACAATCTGGTGACCAGCCGCAAGCCCGAAGATCTGCCCGCATTCTGCAAAGCGGCGATCCAGGTGGTGGCCGGCGTGCTCGTGGCGTAGGTTACGACCCCGGCCTCGGCGCCGCCGCCACCGCCGCGCGGCCGCGCGCTTCGCACACCCGCGGAAAATCCTCTTCCAGGTCGCCCGCCACGCACTGGGCCTCGGCCTCTCCGGCGACCGCCGCCAGCAACGCCCGCGCGTAGCGCGGAGGTCTCATCGGGCAGCTCCCGGATCCGGAATCACCAAGCCTTCCACCATGCTGGCGAGGTCGTGCTGCGCGCGGTTCAGCGCCTCCGATCCCGCGCCTGTCAGGCGGAACGACCGCTTGGCGCGGCCGCCGCGCTCCGGCGTGGGATCGCTCAAAGTCGAAGTCACCAGCCCTTTGGCGGCCAGGCGGTCGAGGGTCGCATAGACCGCGCCGATGGTGACGTCGCGGCCGGTCCGCTCCGCGATTTCGCGGCGCACCCGCATGCCGTAGGAATCGGGGCCCAGGCGGAGCACGGCGAGCAAAACCAGGTGTTCGAACTCGCCCAGCGATTCGCCCTTCGGCATGATTTCTACATGCTAGAGAAAATAATGGGGACTGTCAAGAATTCTTTGGGTGGGGTCTTACAAGACGTTTCCATTTCACGAGCGTCTGTAGTAGCATCGCAAACGGCAGTAGTAGGAATCATCATGGCCTTGCCCAAACTGACCAGGCACGAGTTGCACATCCCGTCCGCTCGCCGAAGGGCGCGAAGGTAGCCCACGTTTTAGGCGGCAGGCGTCTTGCGGCCGCGTTCTTCTTCGCGAAGTTCACGTGTCCATTCCGATTTGGCATACCGAGCCAGAAAAGACGTAAGATCGGGCCGGCCATTTGACGCGATGGCGGCCTCGTGCAACAGGCCGCGCCACGTCTCGCGATCCATTTTGCCATCTGCGGCAATCTCCTCCGCGCGCCTCGCGAGGCTGTAAATTTCGTCCCAATTGGGCTCCGGCATCATGGGGTCGGCCGTCGTGCGGCGGATAGAACCTTTTTCACCATCATACTCCCGACTGGGTCATATGTGGCGAGCGCGTCCGGGTCCACCATGTAGGCCACAAACGATTCGGCCCAGTACTCGCCGGCATCGGCGGCAGCGTACCTGGTGATGGGCCGCTTTCGTGGATCGCGAAAGGCTGCATCCCGTAAGCGGACCACCTCAGTGTTGCCATTCTCGAAATGGTGAGCGATTTCCTGAAGCAGGGCGCGCCGCGTGCTCTCTGCCTTGTCTTTGGTCGCCGCGGACATATTTCCGGTGCGCCCGGGTCGCCATTCCTCCCCAAAATGGATGCCGAGTTTCCTTGCTGTGTTTACCGTGATCGACTTCTGTGCAAAATCATAATATGCCGATTGGGACTTCTCCGGCAGTCGCTCGAGAACGATGCTCATGATTTTGTTCCGCTTCAATGCGTCCAAGATCTCCGGCCGATCGAGGACGCGCAAAATTTCCCGGGTGCGCTCCTGCGATAAATCGCTGCGGAGCGAACCATAGGGCAGGGGGCGTTCCAGCTTTTGGGGCACGACAGTTCCGACGGACGATTCCTTGCCTGTTCCATCAGTTGGCGAACTCTGACGCGGAACTTCTCAAGCATAGCAACCGGTGTCTCCAGGTGTTCCCTGGAGTGCACCCCTCCGCGCTAACGCCTAACGCCGCCGCTCTCTACATTTCGGCCAATCCGGTCGTACTTCCGTCGCCGGCGCAGCCCGAAGCCGGCAAGCTGACGAGCATTTATGGCCTGGCGAACCACGGCCTGTCCAACCTGCACCGGGTCTACTGGAATCTCCCCACCGCGTCGTTGTACGAGGAGGCCGTTTTCCGTGGAGAGGCGCGCATCTCGCATCTCGGCCCGATGCGGCGGCGCCGGCACGAGCGGCGCTGACCACCTGGGCGGCAGGAGTGCCGACGCGGCAGGCACGAGTGCCCGCGCCACACACGTCTTCAACTGAACTTCACCAGGTCCCAAGGCTTGCGGTACGGACGGAACGTGTGGGCATTGGCTTCCTTGTCGCCGTGGAAGTTGAACGTCTCGCCGTCCCACTTGATTTTCCGGCCGGTCCAATACGCCACGTTGCCCATGCACGCGATGGCGGTCGCCCGCACTCCCACCCCGAGGTTGGCGAACGGCTCCTTGCGGGAGCGCACATAGTCCACGAAGTACTTGGTGTGAAGCGGCGTAGGCTCGTCCTCATTCACCTTGATCTTCTCCATGCGCGGCTGCCAGGCGAAGCCCCTGCCTCCGCGGCCGCCCCGGCCTCCGCCCTCGGGCGGTTTGGGCTCGGGATACAGTTCCATGCCGATGCGGTCGACGAACAGCGCCGCTTCGGTCCCGTAGAACGCCATGCCGTGCGGACGGTCCTCCGGCCCGCGCATGCCGTAGTAGCGCATGCCCTCGGTCCGGCCGCCCAGGCCGTGCCCGTTGTAGTTCGAGGCCTCGTAATTCATGATGAAGTTGGGATACTCGTAGATCGCGGTCTGCATGTCGTAGATATCGCCGGCGCGGGTCTTATTGAACCGCACGGCGGACGACACCACGTTGAGCGGCGTCTCCACGCCCATGATCTGATGCACCGAGTCGAAGCGGTGATTGCCGTAGTCGCTGATGATCCCGTTGGTATAGTCCATGAACGCCCGGTAGTTCAGGCGGTTGCGATTGAACGGCACTTTGGGAGACGGCCCCAGCCAGGCGTCCCAATTCAGGTCGGCCGGCGGGTCGCTGTCCGGCACCGGCGGGTTCCCGTAGGCGACGCTCATGTAGTTCCAGACGCGCACGAAATGGACCTCGCCGATCTTGCCGCCCTGAATCATTTTGGCGGCTTCCGCGATGTGGTCCGCCGAGCGGTGCTGGGTGCCCGCCTGGACGATCCGCTTGTTGCGGCGCACCGCGTCGAGCATAGCCTTGGCCTCGCCCACACGGTACATTACCGGCTTCTCCACATACACGTCCTTGCCGGCATCGCAGGCCAGAATCAGAATGGAGGCATGCCAGGGGTCGGGCGTGCCGATGACCACCGCGTCGATATCTTTATCGGCCAGCAGTTTGCGAAAATCGGTGTAGGTTCTCGCCTGGGGCGCCCAGCGCTTGGCGGCATCCAGCCGGGTGCCGTAGACGTCGCATAGAGCGCTGACATCCACGTTGCGCGGCTCCATCAGGCGCGGATCCATTTTGCCATCGTGGTAGTTTTCAGGCGCGACGGCCTGGATGTCTTCCGGCGTCCCGCGCATCAGGCGGGTGTCGAAGGTGCCGCGGCCGCCGCACCCGATCAGGCCGACATGCAGGCGGTCGTTGGCGCCGTAAACCCGGCTCGCCGAGAGCGCGGTGAAGGCCACTCCCGTGGCGGTTGATTTCAAGAAATCCCGTCGTTCCATGGCATCACTCCTTACATCCAAGCATGGAAAAAATATTATATCAGACCTGGAATACCGAAAATGTCCGTCCCACGGGTGCTTAACCGATCCGGGGGAATCCGACGAGGCGTCGCCTGTGGGGCAGCTTGGCAAGCTGCGCGCGACCCAGAGGGTTCCCCGCCAACCGCCGCGCGGGCCGACTGCCAGTCGGCCCGCAGGTTACCAACCTGCCCTCGAAGCCAAATCCACCGGCGTCCGACCCCGATCATTTACAATAGGTGGAGCATGTCCAGATCGCTGTCTCTCTCGCTTGCGGCCGCCCTCTTAATCGCCGCTTCCGCGCCCTCGCAAAATCCCCCGAAGAAGTCGGCCCTCGACAAGGCCACTCTCGAGGCCTACGTCCGCCATCTCTTCGTCCTCGACCCGGCGCGCATCACAGTCCAGGTCTCCGATCCCAAACCGTCCGCCGACCTTCCCAATTTCCAGGAAGTCTCCGTGCGCGCCTCCCTGGGCGCCCAGTCGCAGGACTTCAAACTCCTGGTCTCCAAGGACGGCCAGAAGATCCTGCAGGCCAACGTCTACGACGTCAACAACAACCCCTTCAAACACGATCTCGACAAGCTGAAAACGGAGCTGGAGCCCGACTTCGGAACGGCCGGCGCGCCCGTGGTGCTGGTGGAATTCAGCGATTTCCAGTGCCCCTTCTGCAAGGAAGAGGCCAACATGCTGCGGACCAACCTGCTCACCGCCTATCCCAAGCAGGCGCGGCTCTACTTCAAGACCTTTCCGATCGAGTCGCTCCATCCCTGGGCCAGGGCCGCCGCGGTTGCCAGCCGCTGCGTCTTCCGCCAGAAGCCCGCCGCCTTCTGGGATTACCACGACTGGATCTTCTCCCACCAGGCCGAAATCACGCCCGAGAACCTGAAGGACAAAATCATGGAATGGGCCAAGGGGCAGAAGGACCTGGACGCGCTGCAGCTCAACCAGTGCATCGACACCAAGGCCACCGACGCCGAGGTCCAGAGGGAAATCGATGAAGGGCGCGCGCTCGGCGTCTCGGGCACCCCCACCCTCTTCGTGAACGGCCGCCGCATCGACCAGACCATCGCCTGGCCCAACCTGCGGGCCATCGTCGATTACGAGATCGAATATCAAAAGACCGCCAAGAATGCGGGCGAGGATTGCGGCTGCGAATTGAAGCTCGACCTGCCGGGCGCGCCGCAGCAGCAGAAGACCCTGCCGCTCGCGCCTCCCAAGAAGAACTGACCGAGAGTAACCCCTCATGAAGATTTGGAATCGCGCCCTGCTGCCCTTTTTGTGTGCCGCGTCGTGGCTCGCCTTCGGCGCCACCGCGACCATTGACCCGACCCTTTATCTGAACGACGTCAAATTCCTGGCATCGCCGGAGATGCGCGGCCGCGCCACCGGCTCCCCAGAACTGGAAAAGGCGGCCGCCTTCATCTCCGGAAAGTTCAAGGAGTTTGGGCTCAAGCCCGTGGAGGGCAAGAGCTACTACCAGGCCTTCGAGGCGACCACCAGCTCCACGCTGGGCAAGGCGAACCATTTCGCCTTCACGACCAACGGCCACTCCACCACGCTGCGCTTCCCGGACGATTTTACGCCGTTCCAATTCTCGCCCAAGGCGCGGATCGCGGGAACGGTGGTCTTCGCCGGCTACGGCATCACGGCCCCCGAATACCACTACGACGACTACGCGAATGTCGATGTTAAAGGCAAATTAGTCTTGATTTTACGGCACGAACCTCAAGAATCCGATGAGCATAGCGTTTTCGCCGGAAAGAGTTTCACCCAGCACGCCCAGTTCGTCCGCAAGGCCAGTAACGCGAAGCTGCACGGCGCCGCGGGCGTGATCCTGATCTCGGACGTCGCCAACCACCACGGCGAGCCCGACGAGCTCGAAAAGTTCGGCACTGCGGACGGGCCGTCGGATGCCGGCATCCCCTTCATACAGGTGAAAGAGGCGCGCGTCGAAAGCTGGTTTGCCGCCGCCGGCAAGAACCTGGAAACCATCGAGGCGGGCATCGACAAGGACCTGCAGCCGGAGTCCTTCGCGTTCCCGGCATCCCTGCGCGTGGATGCCGAGGTGGATGTGGAGCGACTGGTGAAGACCGTCCACAACGTGGCCGGCTATCTTCCCGGCGAGAGCGGCGAGTACGTGGTCATCGGCGCGCACTACGACCACCTGGGACTGGGCGGGCAGTTCTCGCTGGCGCCCAGCATGACCGGCACGGTGCACCCCGGCGCCGACGACAACGCCTCCGGCACCGCGGGGGTGATCGAGCTGGCCCGCTGGTACTCGACCCAGCCGAAACAGAAACGGGGCATTTTGTTTATGACGTTTGCGGGCGAGGAGCTGGGCCTGCTCGGCTCGGCCTACTACGTCGGCCATCCGGAACTGCCGCTCGAGAAGGCCGTCGCCATGATCAACATGGACATGATCGGGCGGGTGAAGAACGGCAGGGTCTTCATCGGCGGCGCAGCCACGGGCTCCAATTTCCGCCCGATGCTCGAGCAGATCACGCCCAAGTACCACCTGGACGTCGACTATTCGGACTCCGGGGGTTATGGATCGAGCGACCACACCTCGTTCACCATCGGTCATGTGCCGGTGCTGTTCTTCTTTTCGGGGTTGCACGCGGACTATCACAAACCCAGCGACACCTGGGACAAGATCGACGCTCCGGCAGCCGCGAAGCTGCTCACGCTGGTGGCGGAGGTGGCCGACACTCTGCGCGCGACCGCCGAGCGGCCGCAGTTCGTCCGCGTGGCGCCGCCCGCGCATGGAGAAGGCGGGGCCGGGCCGATCAGCTCGTCGTCGGGATCCGGCTACGGACCGTGGTTCGGCTCGATTCCGGATTTCGGTGAAGGCGTCAAGGGCGTGAAATTCGCCGACGTCCGCGAAGGCTCGCCCGCGGCGAAGGCCGGCTTCCAGGCTGGCGACATCATGGTGGAGTTCGACGGCAAGCCCATTCAGAACCTCTACGACTTCACCTATGCCCTGCAGGCGAAAAAGCCCGGCGACGAAGTGAAAGTGAAAGTGCTGCGCGAAGGGAAGCCCGTCGAGGCCCCAGTGCTGTTGACGAAGCGGCCGTAGGACTAGTATTACAGTAGCTCCATTTCTTTCCTCCTTGAGAAGATCCTGTTAAGCCCGGGCCATTCTGGCTTCTGGCTCCTGAATTCTGGCTCCTCACCCTCAATGCTTGGTTGCGGCTCTGCTGCCCTGTGGGGCAGCCAATCCTGGCTGCCGCCGGCTTCAGCCGGCGCTTGCCGGACTCGAAACCCGCGTGCGGCCCGGGCACGCCGCCTGAAGGCGGCGGCGGGCAGGATTGCCCGCCCCACAATGACCCGGCGCCACCTACCCCGGCAGCAACTCCCTCAACTGCTCCATCAATTGCGACGGAAAAAACGGCTTCCGCAAAAACCGCATCTGGGCCGATTTGGCGGCCGCCGGCGGGTCCTTGAAGTGTCCCGAGATCAGCAGCACGGCCGCGTCCGGGTGCAGCTTCAACACGCGCTCCGCCAGCCGGGTGCCGTCCATTTCGGGCATCGCCAGGTCGGAAATCAGCAGGTCCACGGGCTCGCTCTGGCAGATCGCCAGGGCCTCCGACGGCCTCGGCGCCAGCAGGATTTTGACGCTGCGCGGCCGGAGCATCTTCTCCACGAGGCGCAGGATCTGCGGATCGTCATCCACGATCAGAACGGTACGCGTTCGATTATTCATCCGGACATTTGATTCTACCCCGGCTACTGTCCCAAGTTAACCTCCGAAATTACAGAACTCTTACACACCACTCTGAATAGCCCTGCTACCGTGAGAATATATCGATAATTCTGGGAGCCCCCTTGTATAACGTCGACCGTCTAGACAACCAGCGCCAAGGCTTGAACTGGTTCACCACTTTGATCCTTGTGTTTCTTCACGCCGGGGCCGTTGCCGCCCTTTTCCTGTTCAGTTGGCGCGCCTTTGCCGTGGCCGTAGTCACGTATTGCGTGACCACTGGCTTGGGCATCAGCATGGGCTATCACCGCCTGCACACCCACCGGTCGTACAAGGTCCCCACCCTGCTGGAATACTTCTTCGCGCTTTGCGGCGCCCTGACGCTGGAAGGCGGGCCGATTTTCTGGGTGGCGGTGCACCGGCTCCACCATCAGAATTCCGACCTGCCCGGCGATCCGCACTCGCCCCGCGACGGCGCGTGGTGGTCGCACGTCGGATGGATCGTCCTCGGAGAGACCAACCACAACAACACCCGGCTCATGTCGAAGTACGCGCCCGACCTGGCGCGGCACCGCTTCTACGTCTGGCTGAATACCTGGCACTGGGTGCCTTCNNATCCTGCTCTGGGGCATGTTCGCGCGGATTGTCTTCGGTCTGCACGCCACCTGGCTGGTCAACTCCGCCACGCACATGTGGGGCGGGCGCCGCTTCGCGACGCGCGACGACTCCCGCAACAACTGGTGGGTGGCGCTCATCTCGTTCGGCGAGGGCTGGCACAACAACCATCACGCGCACCCCACCTCCGCGCGCCACGGGCTGGCCTGGTACGAGTTCGATCCTTCGTGGCTTTTGATCAAGCTGCTGAAGGCCTGCGGCATCGCGAAATCCATCCAGGTAGCGACGGTCAACAGCCGCATGACCGACCGGCAAGCGGCGTAACGCCGGGCCGAAACGCTCCCTCGCTCGCCAAGGAGCCGTCGCCGGTGATCTGTCCTCCGTACTCGACAATCCACGCCCCTGCGATTGCCACCCTGTATTGTTCCCGCGAAACCCGAGCCGCGCCTGCCGTTCCGGCGTGGTAGAGTTCC
>OMOG01000489.1 GCA_900290305.1 Candidatus Sulfopaludibacter sp. SbA4 | reverse complement strand
TGCGGGGTACGAACACCGCGGTTGGCAGGCGAAAGCGCCTGCCACACCAAACTGGCTCGGATCGGGGACCAAACTAATTATGGCATGTTGAGATGCGCCCGCGGCCAAGCCTGCCGGCACGAGTGCCGGCACAGCGCTGGGCTAAAAGCCCGGCAAGAGGCAGGCCACAAAGAACGATGGCCTGCCCCACCATGGCCAAGATCCAGATGCCGGCACGACACCAGCGGTCATCGGGAGACCTGCCCCGCGATGGCCTTCAACAGAACCTGTGCCCGGGCATATTGGGAATCGGCTGGCGGAATCGCCTGCAGGATGGCGCGGGCCTCGTCCATCTTGCCCTGCTGCGCGAGACCGTAGGCGAGAAAGTAGCGGGCGGGAATTTCGGGGTCGAGCTTCAGACTGTCGCGCAGTGCGCTGACGGCGGTGACGGGATCGCCCGTGAGCAAATAAAACTTGCCCGCGCCGAGCTGCTGTTCGGCATCGTCGGAATTCAATTGGGCGCGCGCCCGGAAGACCTGCTTGGCCTGCTCGAAGCGCACGCCGTCTTCGCCCGAGAGGTGTGAGATTCCCTGGCTGACCAGCGTTACCGCGGCGGCGACGCGCACGGTAGTGGCGAGGTCGCCGAGCAGCGGTACCAGCGCCGCGATGGCCGCCGTGCGGTCAGCTGGCGCGGGGGCGATGCGCAGCGCGGCTACGGCGCGCACCGCCGTTTGCGGGTCGGTGAGCGCGCGCGTGAATGCAGTGAAGACGCGCGGATCTTTGGAGAAGCGGCTCAGATGGCCGATGGCGTTGGCGCGTACCAGCGGCCCTTCGGAGGGCTTGGAAAGGATATCCAGGAGCTTGGCGACTGCGGCCGCATCGCCCTCCCGCGCCTGCGCGAAGGCATTGGCCCGCAGGATGAGCTTCTGGCGCGAACGGTCGCCGTACCACTGGTTCATCTGCTTCAGCGCCCAGCCGGCGTCGTGGTCCTGATGGCAGCCGTTGCAGGCGTTGGGAATGCCGTGGCGGATGGTGTTCTCGGGCACCGGAATGCTCATCGAATGGTCGCGAATTTGCGCCTTGATGCTGAAGACCGTGCGCGGCATGTGGCACTCTACGCAGGAGCTGCCGGCGCTGGTGGCGGCATGATGGGTGTGCGCCGGCACGGCTTTGCCGATGGCCTCGTGGCAGCGCGTGCAGAGAACGCCGGCGTCGGGGCGGAGTTGCGGGTTGCGCTCGATTTCAATATCGTGCGGCGTGACGTGGCAGCTTACGCAAGTGACTTTGCCCTGCAGGAAGCACTCACTTTGCCACAGGCCGAAGGCATCGTTGGAGAAGCGGCGGGTGCGGCCGTCGGGCCAGTAGGCGGGGTCGTGGTCTTCGGGCTGGTTGAATTCCAGGATGGGGAGGTAGAAATCGTACCAGTCAGCGCCCGCGGTGTAGCCCAGCGAGTAGATGTCGCGGAAGGAGTGGCACTGCGCGCAGACCATGGTGTTGCGATCGGCATCGAGGCGGGTCTGCACCACGATGTCGCGCGCGGGACCGGCAGGGCGGGCAGGGGCGCTGTAATTGGCCACGTGCTGGCTTCCGGGGCCGTGGCAGCGCTCGCAGTTAGTGCCGAAATCGAGCCACGCGGTTTGGTACTCGTTCTTTTCGGTATCGAAGTTTTTGTCCTCCTGGCTGACGTGGCAGGAGTAACAATTCTTGTTCCACACCTGGACGGTGACTTCGCTGGTCTCGTCGGGATCGGCGATATCGAAGCTGTGGAACCAGTCCTTGCGAAGCACGTCCCAGCTTGGCGGCAGCACGATGACGCGACCGCTGGGCAGCTTGGTCAGGTAGTGCTGGATGCGGCGGTTGCCGAGGGTGTAGTCGACGCGGTGTTCCTGGGGCTTGCCGGTGAGGTAGGACTCGGTGATGTAGTAGACGCCATCGCGCTCGCGCAGAAGGTAGGGCGCGCCACGCAGTTGGACACGGCCGCGGCTGAAATCGCCTTTGACGCTGGCCTTGGTGGCGGGCTGCACCATTTTGCTGTGGCGCGACGCGGACCACTTGGCGGACTCGTCGGCGTGGCATTTGGCGCAGGCCGCGGCGCCGACATAGGTGGAGCTTCCGGCGGCGTGGGCGGAGAGGGCGGCCAGGAGAAAAAGGGACCAGGGGCCAGGGGCCAGGGGCCGGGGGCCAGGGGTTCGAGGCCG
The DNA here is from genome assembly GCA_900290305.1 of Candidatus Sulfopaludibacter sp. SbA4. Taxonomy (GTDB): domain Bacteria; phylum Acidobacteriota; class Terriglobia; order Bryobacterales; family Bryobacteraceae; genus OMOG01. The sequence goes on along the minus strand of OMOG01000489.1, from coordinate 14,011 downwards.
GTCGGGGAGCGCCGGCGGAAAGCCGGCGGCAGCCAGGATTGGCTGCCCCACAGTGGTCGGGTCGAGGTGGGTCCGCATAGGGAGACTCATGCCAGCGCGGCCTTTACGCGCGCGGGGGTGAACGGGACGGTGCGCAGGCGGACGCCGGTGGCGTCGAAGATGGCGTTGGCCAGGGCTGCGGCCACCGGGGCGCTGGCTGCTTCGCCTGCACCGTATGACGGCTGGTCCGGATGGTCGATCAGCGCCACTTCAATGGCGGGCGCTTCGGGGAATGTCAGCACCGGATAGCTGGCCCAGTCGACGCTGGTCACCCGCGAGCGGTCGAAGGTCACTTCTTCGTGCAGGGTCCGGCTGAGAGTCTGCACGATGTTTCCTTCCACCTGGTTGCGCAGGCCATCGGGATTCACGATCAGGCCGCAATCGTGGGCGCAGGCGACGCGGCGGACCGTGACCTTTCCCGTGGCGCGATCGACCGCGACCTCCATGGCCATGGCGACGTAGTTCTCGGTGTGCTTGTAGCGCATGTAGGCGATGCCACGGCCCACGTGGAGGTTGCCCGCCGCCGGCTTCGGATTGGGCGATGGCCGCGGCTGCCACTCGATCATGGCCAGCGCGCGATCGAGCACCGCGATGGCGCGCGGATCGGCGAGCAAGCGGCGACGGAACGCGGCTGCATCCATGCCGGCCGCGACCGCCAGTTCGTCGGTGAAGCCTTCGACGGCGAAGACATTGGCGATCTTGCCCGGCGCGCGGAGATTCGAAAGGCGCAGCGGCGTGTCTTTCAGCGAGTGCGCCACCACTCGCAGATTCGCGGTGGCATAGGGCGGGTCGGTATTGAGCGTCATGGCGCCGGCATTCTGCCCGTGTCCCTGGGCCAGGCCCGCGGATTCGGGTCCGACCAGCGCGCGGTCGCCTTGCGGCCCGCCGGGCAGCCACATTTGCGTTTCCCAGGCCGTGATGTTTCCCTCGGCGTCGATGGCGCCGCGGATGTCGAGCAGTTGCGCGGGGCCTTTGGGGTCCCAGCCGTGCTCATCCTCGCGCATCCATTGCATGCGCACGGGCTGGCCGGCCGCGCGCGAGAGCAGCAGCGCATCGGCCGCGGCGTCGTCATTGCCGTTCGAGCCGTAGGAGCCCGAGCCATCCAGGTAGATGACGTGGATCTTTTCCTGCGGGATGCCGAAGACCTTGGCCAGGTTGCCGCGCAACCCGAAGGGATTCTGCGACGCGGACCAGACGGTGGTCCCGGATTCCTTGCAGTCGGCGACGGCGCAGGAGGGCGCCAGCGAGGCGTGGCTTTGGAACGGCCAGTAGTAGGTCGCGGATAAAGGCTTCGGGGCGTTGGCGTCGCCGCGATTGACTACTACCTGGTCGCGCTCCACCGGCGATTCGCGCAGGGTGCGTTCGAAGCCCGCGCTGCCGGGCAGGCCGGACCATTCGCTCCATGTGGCTTTCAACTCGCGTGCGGCGCGGATGGCGGCCCACTCATCTTTGGCGACGACGCCCAAAAAACTCTCGACACGCACCACACGCACTCCGGGGATGGCGCGGACGGACGATTCATCGACGCTCAGGAGCCTGGCGCCCATGGACGCCGGACGGACCACGCGGCCGTGCAGCATGCCGGGCACGGTAAGGTCCTGGAGATAAGGATGGCGGCCCGTGCACTTCGCGGGCACGTCGGCGCGGAGGATGGGCTTGCCGACCACGGTGTAGGCGGCGGGGTCTCTGAGCGGGGCCTGGGGATCGACCTTGAGCGAGAAGCGTTTGCCGCCGATCAGCGCGGCCACCGCGATGCCCTTGCCGTCCGCGGCCGGGTGGACCTCGCCGGCGGAAATCGTCAAATCGGCCGCAGGACGGTTGAGCTGCTTCGAGCCGAGATCGAGGAGCGCCTGGCGGGCGGTGGCGGCGGCGCGGCGAATGTCGGCCGCTCCGCGCGGGATGCCGGAGCTGCCGCCCGTGCCGCCATGGTTGGGAGTGGTGGCGGTGTCGCCTTCGATTACGTTGAATCGCTCCACGGGGATGCCGAGTTCTTCCGCCGCGGTTTGCCGGAATGCGGTGGCGAGGCCAGTGCCGATATCCACCTTGCTGGTGTAGATGGTGACCGAGCCATCGGCGTGTATGGCGAGGAAGCTGTCGACATCGGGCGCGGCGGCGCTTTGCGCAATGGTTCGTTTGGGGAGTGCGGCGCCCAGGGCGAAGCTGACCATGAGCGCGCCTCCGGACTTGAGAAGGCCGCGGCGGGTGAGAGAAGTCATGGCGTGCATGGGAGCCTCCTTATGCCTTCGCCACCCGCATGACCGCGTTCAGGATGCGGGTATGGGTGCCGCAGCGGCAGAGATTGCCGGCCAGCGATTGCTTCACCTGATCGAGCGAGGGATGGGGCGTCTGGGAGAGCAGCGCCGCGGCGCCCATGACCATGCCGGCGGTGCAGTAACCGCATTGCGCGGCCTGCTCGGCGATGAAGGCGTCCGGGATGCGGGCGGGCAGGGCTTCGAGCGTGGTGACGGCGTGGCTCGCTGCCTGGCGGATCGGCAGCACGCAGGAGCGAACGGCCTGGCCATCGAGGAGCACGGTGCAGGCGCCGCACTGTCCCAATCCGCAGCCGAACTTGGCGCTGTGCAAGCCGAGTGTGTTGCGCAGGACGTAGAGCAGCGGCTGGTCGGGATCCCAGGAATCGACGGTGGCCGCGTTTCCGTTGACGCGGAATCGGTATGTTGGCATGTTTGCCCCTCTCGTTATGACAAATATACTGCAAGCAGCGGGGGGGGTGGGTGACCGCTCCCTCACGGCCGCGGCTCCGATGCAGCGGACACTAACGGATTTCGGGCAAATTCGTCTGATTACTGATATGCTGCGATATGCTCTCCGCACGCTTCGCAAAAGCCCTGGATTTGCCGCCGTCGCCATGCTCACGCTGGCACTGGGAGTCGGCGCCAATTCCGCCATCTTTACCCTGATCGATGCCGTGCTGCTGCGCCCCCTGCCTTTTGCCCAGCCGGACCGCCTGGTGCTGGTCTGGGAGGACACCAACATGTTCGGCGTCAAGGACAGCCCGGCCGCCATGGGCAACTACGTGGAATGGCGCGCGGGCAACCACGTCTTTGAGCGGATGGGAGCGCTGGAGGAGCCCTCTTACCGGCTCACCGGCGTGGGCGAGCCGCTGGTGATCCACGGCAGCATCGTCACCGCCAGCCTGTTCCCGACGCTAGGCGTCCAGCCGGCTCTTGGCCGCGCGTTTCGCGAAGACGAGGACCAGCCGGGCACCGCCAAGACCGCGATCCTGAGCGATGGTCTGTGGCGCCGCCTGTTCGCGGCCGACCCCGGCGCGGTGGGAAACAGCATCATCTTGAATGACGCGACGTACACGATCGTCGGCGTGATGCCCGCGCGCTTCCGTTTCCCGTCTCACGACACCGAAGTCTGGGCGCCCATCGGCACGCGCTACCAGGCGAGCGATTTCACCAATCGCGGGCGGCACAACCTGATGGTCGTGGCGCGGCTGGCTGCCGGCGCGACGATCGAGCGTGCGAACCAGGAAATCGGCGCCATCTGCCAGCGGCTGGCGCAGCAGTATCCGGAAACCAACCGCAACGTGGGCGCATTCGTGGCACCCATGCGCGATCACTTTGTGGGCGAGTCCCGTTCGCTGCTGGCGGTACTTTGCGGGGCGGTGGGCTTCGTCCTGCTGATCGCGTGCGTCAATATCGCCAACCTGCTGCTGGCGCGCGCGGTCAACCGGCGGCACGAGATCGCGATCCGCACGGCCATGGGAGCGGGGCGGCGCCACCTGGTGCGGCAACTCCTGACGGAGGCGCTGGTGCTGGCTTCGGCCGGAGGGGCGTGCGGCCTGGCGCTGGCATACTGGAGCCTGCGCTTCCTCGACAAGCTCGTGCCAAAGGGCATCTCCGGGATGACGGCGCTCGCTCTGGATGGACGGGTGCTCGGATTCACACTGGCGGTGTCGCTCGCGACCGGTGTGGTTTTCGGCCTGCTGCCCGCGTTCCAGACCATGCGGGTGGACCTGCACGAAGCGCTCACGCAGGGCGGGGGACGGCGTGTTGCCGGCGGGACTGGGCGCCGGATGCAACAGGCGCTGGTGATCTCCGAGGTGGCGCTGGCGTTCGTGCTGACGGCAGGCGCCGGGCTGATGATCCGCACGTTCGTGCTGCTGCGCGGCGTGGACCCGGGCTTCCGCACGCAGAACATCCTGACGGTCCGGACCTCGATGCCCTCGCGTCTTTACCAGGACGACACGAAGCGCGAGGCTTTCTTCAACGAAGCGCTGCGCCGCGTGGAGGCGCTGCCCGGCGTGGTCTCCGCCGGATTCACCAACGGCGTGCCGATCGCTTTCAAAGGATGGGTGAACGGGTTCACGATCGAAGACCGGCCGGTGCTGGGCGCCGGACAATTTTCCAACTCCAACTTCCGTTTGGTGACGCCGGGATATCTGGCGACGCTCGGAATTCCGCTCCGCAAAGGGCGGGCGATCGAGGCGCGGGACCGGCCCGGCGCGCCGTACGTGACGCTGGTCAACGAAGCCTTCGAGCGCAAGTTCTGGCCGGGCGGAAACGCTCTGGGCAAACGTCTGCGCTTCGGGAGCGGGCAGCCTTGGGTCACCATCGTGGGAGTGATCGGCGACATACGGCAGTCGGGCCTGGATGCGCTGCCGCGGGCTGAGATGTATCTGCCTGCCGCACAGGTGCCCGACCCGGCCGATTGGCTGGCGGTGCGGACGAGCGGCGATCCGTCGCGGCTGGCGGCGGCGGTCCGGCGGGAATTGAGGGCCGTGGACCGCGATCTGCCGATCAGCGATCTCAGCACCATGGACGAGATCCTGGATCGGGAAGTGTTCGACCGGCGCGTGCAGATGCTGCTGTTGGCGGTGTTCGCCGGGGTGGCGGTGATACTCGCGTCGGTGGGGATTTACGGCGTGCTGGCCTACATGGTGGCGCAGCGAACGCACGAGATCGGGATCCGCATGGCGCTGGGCGCGCGGCCGTGGGATGTGCTGCTGACGGTGGCCGGGCAGGGATTGGCGCTCAGTGGCGTGGGGGTTCTGGTGGGTGCGGCCGGCGCGTTGGCGGTGACGCGGGTGCTCTCGAAGTTGCTGTTCGGCGTGGCAGCCACGGACCCGGCGACCTTCCTGTCGGTGGCTGGGCTGCTGCTGGTGGTAGCGGCGCTGGCGGCCTGGCTGCCGGCGCGGCGGGCTACGAAAGTGGACCCCATCCAGGCCTGTGGGGCAGGGTCCTGAGGTTGACTGGCCGTGGGTTTTTAGCAGTGTACTAACGCCGATAACGCCACTTTTTGTCCAAGTGGATAACTTCCGGGTTGCCGACGATACGTCATCTGGTCTTGCGTAGGCTCGCCAGCGGTCCACCGGTCTCAAAACCGAATAGTGATTCGGTCCCTATTTGGTTGGGATGTGAATGCTTGCTGTCGGGGGTCATGAGCGGGAAAATGCCCACCTTTTCTCCTTGCAGCCCCGACTTGCCCAAGTTGCGCGTGTCAATGGCGGCGGGACCGCGCGGATTCGAGGGCAGGGGAAGAGTGTTCGGCGCATGGGCCTTGAGGGCGGCAGGCGCCGGCAGCGCCGCACGAACGGCGTCGCAGGCCTTCAGGAAGGTTCATGCCAATCGTGCAGCGAGGTGTTTCGCCGTCAGCGACTTGCTCGCCTTCAGCAGCTCGCGCGGTGCTCCCTCAAACACAAGTGTGCCACCTTCGGCGCCTGCACCCGGCCCCATGTCGATGATCCAATCGGCGCGCACGACGACGTCCAGGTTGTGCTCAATCACGATCAAAGTGGATCCATTGTCGACCATCGCGTCGAGGAGGGCGAGCAGGTTCGCCACGTCGGCCATGTGTAGACCNNCTCACCCGCCAGTTTCAAGCGTTGACGTTCGCCGCCCGACAGCGTGTTGAGCCTTTGCCCGAGCGCGATGTAACCGAGTCCCACGTCTTTCAGTGCCTTCAGCGTCGCGAGAATCGGTTTCTCTGTAAAGTAAGATAACACGTCCACGACGGAGAGGTTCAACACTTCGTTGATGTTCTTCCCGCGCAGCTTCAGCGCGAGAACCTCGTCGGTGAAGCAGCGGCCTTCACAGGTTTCACAGCGAATCGCGACGGGATCGAGGTGCTGTAAATCCGTGTAGATAACACCCAAACCTTCGCATGCGGGGCATGCTCCCTTGGAGTTCGCGCTGAAGAGTGCCGGCTGAACCTTGTTGGCCGTCGCAAACGCTTTCCGAATTGCGTCCGCCATTCCTGAGTAGGTGGCCAGGTTGGATCGTCGCGATCCCGCTCCCAGCGATTGATCGACGTAGACGGCATCCGGGTAATGTTTGGGAAGACAGCCGTGAATCAGCGAGCTCTTCCCGCTGCCCGCGACGCCGGTGACGACGGTAAGAACGCCCTTGGGAATCTTCACCGTGATGTTGCGGAGATTGTTGAGTGTCGCGTTCTCGACGAGAAGATGTCCCTTTCCGGCTCGCGGTTTCTCTTTCAACGCCTGATGCTTGGAAAGGTGTTTTCCCGTCAGCGTGTCGCTCTTCTTGAGCTCCTTGAACGGACCTTCGAACACAACTGTCCCACCGGCCCTTCCGGCGCCTGGCCCCATATCGACGATGTGATCGGCAATCGCCATCACTTCAGGCTCGTGTTCTACTACGAGAACTGTGTTTCCGGCATCGCGAAGCTTGGTCAGTGTATTATTGAGTCTTTGGATGTCGTGCGGGTGCAAGCCGATCGTCGGCTCATCGAAGATGTAGAGCGCCTCCGTCAGGCTCGACGACAGATGGCGCACCATCTTGACCCGTTGCGATTCTCCACCGGAGAGCGTTGCAGTCTCACGGCTCAAACTTAGATAACCGAGTCCGATCTCGACGAGATGATCGAGCCTTTCTGCCAGACGAGCCACCAGCGGAGCGACATTCGGCGCGCGAAACGAGTGAATGAGCTCAGCGAGTTCGCTCACCTGCATCGCTGAGCATTCTGCGATGTTCTTTCCGTTGACGCGGCAGGCGCGCGCGGCCTCCGACAAACGCGTTCCGCCGCACGCGCTGCACGGTCCCTGCGTCACAATCTTCTCAAACGCCTCACGAAGATGCGCCGGCATCTTCTCCGCGTCTTTGCTCAGGTAGAGGCGCTTGAATTTCGGAATCAGGCCGTCATAACCCGAGCTGAATTTTTGCCCTTGCTTGTTGGTTTTGACCTTCGTGTCGTCCCGGTGAAGAAAGTCGTGCCACTCCTCTTTCGTATACTTTTTGAGTGGCTTTTTGACGTCGAAGAATCCCGACTTGACGAAGGTGTGCAGATTGTAAGCACCGGCGTTGAACGTTGGAAAACGGACTGGGCCTTCTTCAAGCGACTTGCTCTTATCCACCAGTCGATCGATATCGATCTGGGAACCGCGCCCGAGTCCCTCGCACTCGGGACACATGCCCATGGGATCGTTGAATGAAAGCGCCAGGGCGTGCGGAACCGTGGGCTTTCCAAGACGAGAAAACAAGACGCGCAGCAACGTGTAGATGTCGGTCACCGTTCCCAATGTCGAGCGCGGATTCCCGCCGATGCGTTGCTGATCGACGATAATTGCCGTAGAGAGATTCGCGAGAATGTCGACGTCAGGCTGACCATACCGTGGCAGAAAATTCTGCACGAACGCCGGGAACGTCTCATTGAGCAGACGCTGGGATTCCGCGGCGATCGTGTCGAACACCAGCGACGATTTCCCCGAGCCCGAGACGCCTGTGAAAACGGTGATTCTCCGTCGAGGAATATCGACGGAAATGTTCTGGAGGTTGTTCTCGCGGGCGCCCCGGACCTGGATGGCGCCAAAGCGATCAGATTCGGAAGATGAAGGGGACATGGTATTCTGCACTGGCCAGCAGTGCGGGACTCCGGCTAGGGCTCCGACTTTCCGGTCAATATTATCACACGCCGCTAATTTTGATCCTCAGGAACGACACTGGGAGTGCAGGCCGAGGCCGTCTTCCTTTAGTTCGGAACGCGAGGCAAGCCGAGACCACAAGTCACACGGCGTCCCGAAATTGTCCCGTTATGGACGCGGCCGAAGCCTGTGGGTTTGGGCTGAATCGTGCACCCAAAACGGCATTCTGGCCGAAACAGGGCGTTACCGGAAACCGCCCGAGATGGCTTTGGCGCAACTTTTGAGCCGGCTCCGGCCCGATCGCCGGCCACTCGGACAGAGGGGAGGTGAAAGGCGGCACCCAATTTCTGTCGATAAATCCCCTTCTCACCAGGTAGACTGCAAGGAAGTCGCGCTCTGGGAAGCTTTGGGTTGACGGGACCACTCCCGTGAGACGCTGTTCACGCCGGGATCTGAAAGCGCGGACTCCCTAATCCCCAAGCACCATCCACCACCGGCGCGCCGTACGCTAACATGATTCCGGCCATGTCTACAGCCTTAGATCATCTCGAACCACAAGCCGTCTGGAAGCACTTTGCCGCCCTGGCGGCCATTCCGCGCGCCTCGGAAAAGGAGGCCGCCGCCCGCGATTATGTGCTGGCGCTGGCCGCCCGCCTGGGACTGGAAGCCGTGCAGGACCCGGCCGGCAATACGGTCGTCCGCAAGCCCGCGCTGGCTCAAGGCGGATGGCACCACGCTGGGGGCCGACAATGGGGTCGGCGTATCGGCCGCGCTGGCCGTCATGGAAAGCGACACTGTTGCCCATGGCCCCCTGGAATTTGTGTTCACGATCGACGAAGAGAGCGGCCTCACCGGCGCTACCAAGTTTCCCATCGGGCTCCTCGAGTCCAAGTACTTCCTCAATCTCGACAACGAAGAGGAGGACACCCTTTGCATCGGGTGCGCGGGCGGCGTGAATTCCGTGGCGCGGCGCAAGATCGCGCGGCGCGCCGCCCCTGCCGGCGAAGCGTGGCGCATCAAGATCTCGGGCCTGGCCGGCGGGCACTCGGGCGTCGACATTCATCGCGGCCGCGGCAACGCGGTGCGCATTCTGGGCCGGGCACTGCTGGCTCTACTCGACCGTATGCCGCTCGCGATCGCCGGCATCAACGGCGGAAGTAAGCGCAACGCCATTCCGCGCGAGGCGTTCGCCGTGGTGGTGCTGGATTCCGCACACGGGCAATTGAAGTCGGTGCTGGAGGCTTACGAGGCCGAGGCGCAGGCCGATTTGGGCGGGTTCGACCCGGGCCTCCGCATCGCCGTGGAACCCGCGGCGCGTCCGGAAACCGTCATCGCCGACGCCGACGCCGAACTGATCGCGTGCGTGCTGGCCGGCCAGCACCACGGCGTCCTGGCCATGAGCCCCGATATCCCCGGGCTGGTGCAGACGTCCACCAACCTCGCCACAGTCGCTACCAGCCGGGACGAAGTCGAGATCGCGACCAGCCAGCGCAGTTCCATCGAGAGCAGCAAGCGCGCCGCCGCCCGCATGGTCTCGACGGTCTTCCAGTTGGCGGGGTTTGAAGTGGAACACTCCGGAGATTATCCCGGCTGGAAACCCGAGCCCACCAGCGACATCGTGCGCACGGCCCAAGCCGTTCACCAGGATCTGCTCGGCAAGAAGCCGGAGCTCATCGCCATGCATGCCGGCCTGGAGTGCGGAGTGATCGGCGAGAAACACCCCGGTATGCAGATGATCTCTTTTGGGCCACACATCGTCGACGTCCACAGTCCCAGCGAGCGGATCAAGATCTCGTCGGTCGGGCCGTTCTATCGATTGCTCACGGGGCTGCTGGAACGGCTGTAGGAGTTGCCTGGACAGTCCGGGAGGCCTGTCCTACGCGGCCTTCGACAGTTTCGGGCGGAAGGCGTCGCAGGGGCAAAAATCGCGGTCGACGAGGTCGCCGACCATGGCTAGGCAGGGATGGGTTCCGGTGGTGCCGTGCTCGCTTTCGAGATGGCCGCAATGGGCACACCGATTCTCCGGGGGTTGCTGATTGGGGATTGCTTTTGTCACAACTGTTGCTTTCTAATGAATTAGACGCTGCGGGGGGAGGGGTGGTTGCAAGGCCGCCCTAGCGCAACGGAATCTCGAAATAGAGCAGTTCCTTGCCTGTGCCGGCTTCCACGAGGCCATTCAGGTAGAGCACCGACCCGGGCTGCAGGCCGGTCTGGAAGTAGAGGAATCCGCTGGCGGATTTTCCCGGGGGCAGCACTTCAGCGGCCAGCGCGCGGCCCTCGATTTCCCAGACGTCCAACGGGCTCTTCTTGATGCGGCTGGGGATGGGACCGACGGGAATGGTGGGGCGATTCGCGCCGCGAGAATAGCGGACGTCCTGGGCGGGCGTGGCTTCCACCCGATTGCTGCCGGAGCCGACGTATTCGGCCTTCAGCTTATTGAGGCGAATAGTCTGATCGCCATCATTCTGAATGACCACCAGGACGGGTAAAATGCCGTAGGCGTACGGGTTTACCTTGCCGAAAGCCGATTTGATTTTGTCTTCGGTAAGGTACGGCTCCACGCCGATAGTGACTTTGTCATTGGTCTGGTGATGCGGATAGCTGGCTGCAGGAGCTGCCCGGAAGGGTGTCTCCTTGTCCGCCGCGAACGCGGCCGCTATACTCATGAGTAGAGCCAAACGTTTGAAAACAAAAGGCATCTATTTCCTCTATCGAATTCTTCAGGCGTTTGGGCTGCCTGTCCTGGTCTCATATTATCTCTTCCGCGGCCTCCGCGACCGCGGTTATTGGCACTCCCTGGCGCAGCGCTTCGGATTCCTGCCGCGCTCTTTTAGACAGACCGGCCCCGGCGCGATCTGGTTGCATGCAGTTTCGGTGGGAGAGATTCTGGCGTGCGTGGAACTGGTCCGGCGGTTGCGGGCCGAGTTTCCCCGGAGCGGCCTTTTTGTCTCCACCTCGACCCTGGCCGGCCGGGCCGCGGCGGGCGAGAAACTGGCAGGGCTCACGGACGGCGTTTTCTACGCACCGGTCGATTACGTCTTCGCGGTGCGGCGCGTGCTGCGGACGCTGCAGCCTTCGGTGGTGGCGATGGCGGAGACGGAGATCTGGCCCAATTGGTTCCGCGAAGTCAAGCGTACCGGGGCCGGACTGACCATCGTGAACGGGCGGATTTCGGACCGCGCTTTTCCACGCTACCGGCGGTTTCGGCGGCTGTTTGAATCGGTGCTGCCGGCGGCGGATTCGATCCTGGCGCAATCGAACGAGGGGCGCGAACGGTTTGTGGCGCTGGGGGCTCCGGCGGGGCGGGTGCGCGCGAGCGGCAATCTGAAGTACGATTTCGAGGCGCGGGCGGCGGCGCCGGGGTCGCCGGTGGCGGCGTACCTGGAGGCGGCGCGGGCGGGAAAGGTGTGGATCGCCGCCAGCACCATGCCTCCCGCGGATGACGGCGACGTGGACGAGGACGACGTGGTGATCGCGGCCTTTCGGGAATTGGTCGGGAAGCATCGTGACCTGCTGCTGATTCTGGCCCCGCGCAAGCCGGAACGGTTCGATGTGGTGGCGCAGAAACTGGAGGCGGCGGGGATGCGGTTTGTGCGGCGGTCGCGGATGACGGGGCCGGCGGAGTTACCGCATGTGCTGCTGCTCGATACCATCGGGGAGCTGGGCGGACTGTTCGGCTTCGCGGATCTGGTTTTCATGGGAGGAACGCTGGCGCGGCGCGGCGGGCACAACATCCTGGAGCCGGCATGTTTCGGCAAGGCGGTGATCGTGGGGCCGCACATGGAGAATTTTCGGGATATCGCGGAGCAATTCCGCGCGTTCGGGGCCTGTCTCGAAATCGGGGAGGCCGCGCAACTGACCCGCACGGTGGACCAGTTACTGGGGGCGCCGGGCCGCGCGGCCGACATCGGACGGATCGCGCTGAAGTGTGCGGCGGCGCGGCGTGGCGCAACAGGGCGAGCGGTGGAAGAAGTGCGCACGCTGCATGAGGCTCACCTGCCGCGGTACCGGCCGGCATGGCCATGGTTCGCGATGCGGTGGGCGCTGTCGCTGATCTGGATTCTGGGCACGAAGAGCCGGCAAGCCGCCGGACTGAGGGCCCAGCGCAAGATCGACGCTCCGGTGATCAGCGTGGGGAACCTGACCATGGGGGGCACGGGAAAGACGCCCTGCGTGCTGCGGCTGGTCGAGATCCTGAAGCAGACCGGGTGGAAGCCGGGCATCCTCACAAGAGGTTACCGGCGCAGTTCGCCCGAGGAGCACACGGTAGTGGCGCCCGGGGCTGCCATTCGGGCGGATCGGACGGGAGACGAGCCGCAAATTCTGATTCGCTCCGGGCTGGCGCCGGTGGGAATCGGCATCGACCGTTACCGGACGGGAATGCAATTGCGGCACGAGTTCGGCGCCGATGTGATGGTGCTGGACGATGGGTTTCAGCACTTGAAGCTGGCTCGAGATGTGGACATCGTGCTGATCGATGCGCTGGATCCATTTGGCGGAGGCGCGGTGTTCCCATTGGGACGGCTGCGTGAACCGCTCGCCGGGCTGGCGCGCGCCGGCGTGGTGATCGTTACGCGGAGCGATGTCACCGATACGGCCGCGGCGATCGAGCGCGCGGTGCGNGAACACCGCTCCGGGCGGGAGTTCGCCCCCGAGGCGCGGCCATTCGAACGGGCCGCGGCTTTCTGCGGGCTGGGCAATCCCCAATCGTTCCGCCGCACGCTGGCGGGCATGGGGTTGGATCCGGTGCATTGGTACGAATACAGCGATCACCATCGATACCGGCCGCACGAGCTGCGGCGCATTTCCATACAGGCGCGCGACAAGGGGGCGACGGCGCTGCTGACCACCGAGAAGGATGTGGTGAACCTGTGCGAATCGAGCGGCGACCTGCTGGCGCCGCTGCCTTTGTACTGGCTCAAGGTGAGGATGGGGATCGAGCGGGAGAGCGAGTTCATCGAGGAGGTGGAGCGGCGGATTTGAGCTGCCCGGTGGGGCAGGCCATCGCCTTTCGTGGCCTGCCTTTGCCCGGTTGCTGAACAAGCGCGGACGACCAAAAACGATCGTCTGACGCCACGTCATCGAAGCGCCATCTCGATAGGCAGGAGTGTCCAGTTATTTCTTGGACACTCGCTAGAAGTTGACGATGGAGGCGAACCCCACGGGGTCGAGGCTCGCTCCGCCTACCAGGACGCCGTCGATTTCCGGCTGCGCCATCAGGGTCCGAGCGTTGTCCGGCTTGACACTGCCGCCGTAGAGGATGCGGATGGCTTCGGCGGCTTCCTTGCCGAATTTCTCGCGCACCTGGATGGCTTCGGCGGCTTCCTTGCCGAATTTCTCGCGCACCTGCCCGCGGATGGTGCGATGCGCATCGGCGGCGATCTCCGGAGTGGCGGTCTTGCCGGTGCCGATGGCCCACACGGGTTCGTAGGCGATGGCGATCTTGGCGAACTGCTGCCCGGTGAGGCCGAAGATGCCCTTATGACACTGGCCGACGAGCACGGCATCGGTGTTCCCACACTCGCGCTCTTCGAGGCGCTCTCCCACGCAGACGATGGGAGTGAGGCCGAATTCCAAGGCGGCCTGCGTGCGCTTGAGAACGGTTTCGTCGGTCTCGTTGAAGTATTGGCGCCGCTCGCTGTGGCCGACGATGGCATAAGTGGCGCCCACGGCAACGATCATGGGGCCGGAAATTTCACCGGTGAAAGCGCCCTCCTTGGCCCAGCCGATGTTCTGCGCACCGATGCGGGTGCGCGTGTTCTTAGCGGCGTCGACGGCCGCGGCGAGGCTCGTGAAAGGGGGACAGATCACGATCTCGCAGTGCTCGGATTTCTCGACCAGCGGCCGGAACTTCTCGAAGAATGCGGTGGTTTCGGCGGGGGTCTTGTACATCTTCCAATTGCCCGCCATGATGGGTTTTCTCATATGATTTGTGGCAAAAAACTGGCGCCGTGGGCGATGCTCGCGCCGAAATTGGCGGCCACGGTTTGTCCGATATCGGAGAGCGATGCGCGGAGGCCGAGGTCGCGGCCGTGGGCCACCTCGGGCCCGCAGGCCAGCAGGGGCACGTATTCGCGGGTGTGGTCGGTGCCGGGGACGGTGGGGTCGCAGCCGTGGTCGGCGGTG
>OMOG01000490.1 GCA_900290305.1 Candidatus Sulfopaludibacter sp. SbA4 | reverse complement strand
CTATCGCCGGATCCAGGCGGCGTGAGGAACATGCCCTTGCCAGCCCTGCCATTCCTCTTCCTCATCGGTCTGGCGGGCGAAGCCGGACCGCAGACTCCTCAACCCTACCGAGTTTCCGTAGGCGTCGATCTGGTGGTGTTGCAGCACGAGGAGATACCGGTCACGGTGGGGCTGGTTGTGGATCACAGCGGAAGCATGCGGCGGAAGCTGACGGAGGCGATCGCCGCCGCCCGGATCGCCGGCGGTGAATCGCGGCCGGGCAGGGACGAGGCTGCGAAATGAGGCTGGTGGTTGCCAAGGAACCTCTGACCAGCATCCTTCGATGGATTCAGCGGTTACTCTTGGCCTGCGCCGTATCGATGGCCGGCTATTGCGGGTACGTTCTGATGGACACCTGGAGTTTCCAGAAAGCGGAGCGCCGCCAACTGGAGCGACTGCTGGCGGACAGACATGCTTCACAGGCGGGAGCACACCCTTTAGCGGCCCCCGCGGCGATGAAGGCTCCGCTGCCAGTGGCGGCCGGCGGCTTGATCGGGAGCATCGAGATTCCACGGCTGGGCCTTTCGGCGATGGTCATCGAGGGAACCAGCGGAAAAATTCTCCGCCGCGCGGCCGGCCATATTCGCGGCACGGCACTGCCCGGACAATCGGGTAACGTGGTGATTTCGGGCCACCGCGACACGTTCTTTCGGCCGCTGCGAAACATCCGGCGGAACGACATCATCACGCTCACCACCGTGCTCGGCCAGTACCGCTACCGCGTGGTGTCCACCCAGGTCGTGAGCCCATACGATGTGGCGGTGTTGGATCGCAGTGAAACCGAGATCCTCACGCTGGTCACCTGCTATCCGTTTTACTTCGTCGGCGCGGCCCCCGACCGCTTCATTGTTCGGGCCGAAAGGGTCGCGTGAGAAGGACTCCAGGATTCGCTTCCTGAAAATGCCCTGAGTGGGACAGGCCAGGAGGCCTGTCCAAGGCGGACTGAAGTCCGCCGCAGGCCGGGCTAAAAGCCCGGCCGATGACAGGCCACAAAAAACGATGGCCTGTCCCACCTCGGGCTCGACAAAATGGCCAAACTCCAGGGACAGGCCAGGAGGCCTGTCCTACCATGGATGCATGCCTGAGTATTGCGACGTCAGCCTGCCGGTGCCGCTCGATCAGCCGTTCACCTACGGCCTGCCGGAAACGCTGCGGCACCGCGTGCAGCCGGGGTCGCGGCTG
>OMOG01000491.1 GCA_900290305.1 Candidatus Sulfopaludibacter sp. SbA4 | reverse complement strand
CACACAGCCGGAAGTACTAAGTGGAACCCGCTAACGAGGCGGACGTGGCTCCAGCCTCAAAGTAGCGGTCGAGTCGCGACCGCTTCTGACCCCACTGTTTTGATTCTGACCGCCAATGACGGCTGCCGACCTTTCGTTGCTAGGGCTGCCCTTGATCCAGTCCGGCAATTTGCCTACATGACGGGTCACCCGGTCCATTCTGTTCCAGAATGTTGCGTGGGTCAATTTCTGGCTAGCCATGTGAAGATCGTATCGCTTTCAGCGTTCCATAAGCAAGCAATTCCCGCTCCAAGTACGTGCTGTTTTACTTGCAACCGAACTGCCGCAGTGGCACGTGCCCATGGTATCAGCTTTCCATACTTCTTTCGTTCGATCGGATATCCCGTGCTCAGCGTCAGGGAGAACAGGTCGAAGTACCGGCGCGGCCCCACTCCCACAAACGGAAGGAACGGAACCTTACCTGTTTCCTCCCGGTCCACGGAGATCTCGTCGGGATGAAGGTCTGAAGCCCTACTTTTTGCGTACGGCTCTATGTAAATCACCCTACTTATGCCGGCCGCGATAATGTGGCGCGTGCAGTTGTGGCACGGAAACGTGGTCGTGTATAGAATCGCATCTCGCGCGCTCCGTCCAGACCGCGCGCAGGCGAGCAACGCCTCCATCTCGGCGTGAACGGAGCGGCCGAATTCGGTGATGTCGAAGAAGCCTGCAGTTTTCAGGCTGGTTCGTACCGTCTTCGGATCGATGCCGCCGCCCAACTCCTGCACGATGCGATCCGCCATGGTTTCCTTTTCCCGCTCGTCCTGCACGATGCGATCCGCCATGGTTTCCTTTTCCCGCTCGTTGGAGTCTTCGCCCAGTTCGATGTCCCGGTGGCTCGTCTTCCCCAGTGAGGGTGGGTCGTACAGTCCTCCGCCGGGTTTCGGGGCCTCGTTGCAACCGACGGAAATCAGGTCGCCATGCGCATCTATGATCGCCGCGCCTACCTGGCGGGACAAGTCACCCGAACGCAACGATGCGGCGTAAGCCATGAACATCGCCTGCTCCTCAGGCGTGGGCGTCAGGATGGGGCAACCAAAGAGCAGATCCAGAAACCGGCTCACCTGATCGGCATACGCACCACCGGCAGCATCCCCGGAAAGGAAAACATCCGCCATCTGGAAAGCATCGCGGGTCGCCTGGCCGAACTCCAACTTCTCCTTTGCGTCCGTCTCCATGAGCCGAGACGCAAGATCAGCATCGATCCCTTTTTCGGACAAATAGTGCTCGCGCTCCTCCCGCGAGGCGTTGACGCCGATAAGGAAGAACCCGCTTCCATAGATGCGCCGCAGCGTGGCGACTTCTTCAGGTCGCCGGACGGTCGAAATCACGTAAGCCGTGTTGGTGAGCGGAAAGCTGCGTTTCTGACTCGATTTGCGGCCGAGCGCTTTATTCTCCTCATTCCTCCAATCGGCAATCGCACCGGCCGCGACCAGGGCCATGATGTCGTTCTTCTCCGTGATCTGGCGGATTTTGTTTCCGGCAGCGATCTTGTGAAACGCGATGGCAACGGCATCATCGCCTTCGCGGGATAGATCGGACCCGAGTTGCAGGAGTAGGTCGTCGAAGTAGTCGCTAAGTTGGACGCGCTTTGTCTTGTAGCCGAAGTGGCTCAAGTAATTGCCGAGGGCCTCGACGACACGGTTGTACGGTGTTCCGAGTGGGCAAACGACAGCAAAGACAACTTCGGCGCCAGGATAGTACCCCAGATACTCCGGGTCGCGGTGCGCCATAACTGAAGGCACATTAGATCACATTTCAACGCACCTCGACGCAATCGCCTTTTCTGTTCCAGGTCAGGCAGCGTCAACCGTCGTCGAGCAATCCCCGGTCGCCGTCGTCACCGGCCGCCGCCACAGCCCTCCACCACGCCCCCTGATAAAATCAAAACGGTCCGTGCGCAAACACTGGGAACATCTGCGGAGCCTCCTCGCGCGTCGCATGCGGTACAAAATCACGCGCGGCGGACTGCTGTTCACACTCGCCATCCTGGTAGTCGGACTCGGCGCCATCGCCTCCGCCAACAACCTCCTCTTCCTGATCGTCGCGGCCATGCTGGCCACCCTGCTGGTCTCCGGATTCGTCAGCCGCCTCTGCCTCGCCGGGCTGGAGTTGGATTTCCAGGTGCCCGAGCACGTTCCCGCCGGCCGTTCCGTCCCGGGAAAGCTCTTCGTGCGCAATCAAAAATGGCTGATCCCGTCGTTCTCCATTCGCGTGGAGGGCATTCGCGATCCCGCCAGCCCTACCCTGAAATCGGGTGTCTACTTTCCCTTGATCGCCGCCGGCGCCACCATCGAAGAGACCGTCGAGGTGCGCTTCCCGCGGCGCGGCGCCTATCGCCAGAACAGCTTCGCCTTTTCCACTTCCTTCCCCTT
>OMOG01000587.1 GCA_900290305.1 Candidatus Sulfopaludibacter sp. SbA4 | reverse complement strand
TCTGCTGTTCACCACCGACATGCTGATCGAGGACGTGCACTTCCGCCGCGACACGCATCGCGCCGCAGACGTGGGGTGGAAGGCGCTGGCCCGCGGGTTGAGCGACATTGCGGCCATGGGCGGCGAACCGCGCTTCTGCCTGCTCTCGCTGGCGCTCCCGGAGTGGGCCGGGCCGCGCTGGGTGGACGGCTTCTATCGCGGACTGCTGCGGCTGGCCGCCCGCGAGAAGACGCCGCTGATAGGCGGCGACCTGGCACGCGCGGAGAAGCTGATGTGCGACATCGTGGTCTGCGGGTCCGTGCCGCGCGGACGCGCCCTGCGGCGCGATGGAGCGCGCGCCGGGAACGCGATCTACGTCTCCGGCATGCTCGGAGGATCGGCGCGCGGGCTGGCCGGAGCCGGTGGCGCGGCACGCAAGCGGCACCTGCGTCCCGAGCCGCGGATCGCGCTCGGCCGGTTTCTGCGGTCGGATCTCGGCGCTACGGCCGCGATGGATTTAAGCGACGGGCTGTCGCTCGATCTGCATCGCCTGTGCCTGGCCTCGGGACTCAGCGCGCAGATCGGAATCCCGCCGGNNTGCCTGGCTTCGGAACTCAGCGCGCAGATCGGAATCCCGCCGATCTTTCCGGGGGCGACGCTCGATCAGGCCCTGGACGGCGGCGAGGACTACGAACTGCTGTTCACGGTCGCGCCACGCACTCCGGTGCCGGCGGAATTTGAAGGCCTCCCGCTGACGCGAATTGGTACCATGCGGAAAGGACGGTCGGGTCTGGTGGAATTGAGTGGTGTTCCGCTCGCTCCTCTGGGCTTCGACCACTTCCGCCACCCATGAGCTTTCCCGATCCCGCACCCGTTCGCGACCTCATCGAGGCATTCCGCCGATCGAAGACCATGTTCGCCGCCGTCTCGATGGGGATCTTCGACCGCCTCCACGAATCTCCCGCGCGGGCTCCCGATCTGGCCGCCGCGATGGACGTCAACACGGACGCGCTCGAGCGGCTGCTCGACGGCTGCGCGGCGCTCGGCCTGCTCTCGAAGCACGATGGAGTGTACGCGAACCACCCGGTGGCCGAAGCCTACCTGGTGAGCGGCAGTCCCGATTCACTCTACGGGTACATCCGATACTCCAACGAGGCGCTGTTCCCGATGTGGCGCAACCTGGAGGACGCGGTGAAGGCCGGCACGCACCGCTGGCAGCAGACGTTCGGGCTGGAGGGGCCGGCGATCTTCGATCACTTCTTCCGCACCGAAAAGGCGATGCGCGATTTCCTGCGCGGCATGCACGGCAACGGCCTGCTGACCTCCGGCAAGGTGGCTGCGGCGTTTGACCTGAGCCGCTTTCGGCGAATGGTGGACCTGGGCGGCGCCACCGGCCACCTGGTGATCGCCGCGTGCGAACGCTATCCCGAGTTGCGCGGCGTGGTGTTCGACCTGCCGCGCGCCGCGGCACAGGCGCGCGAGTACGTGGCGCTCTCGGCCGCGAGTGCGCGGATCGAGGTGGTGGCCGGCGATTTCTTTCGCGACGACCTGCCGCCGGCCGACCTGTATGCCGCCGGGCAAGTTCTCCACGACTGGTCGGAGGAGAAGATCGAGCGGCTGGTGCGCAAGGTCTTCGCAAGCCTGCCGGACGGCGGAGCGTTTCTCGTGGTTGAGAAGCTGCTCAACGAGGACGGCGTGGGGCCGGTCGGGGCGAACATGCAGTCGCTGAATATGCTCATTGTCACGGAGGGCAAGGAGCGCAGTCTGAGCGAGTACACGCGCCTGCTGCGGCGGGCCGGGTTCGCGTCGGTCGAGGGTGTTCGGACGGGGGCGTACAACGATGCGATTCTGGCGGTGAAGGGCGCGCGGGTGGGGTAGTGCCCTGTGCCACGGTGCCGGCAGGCGTCGGCATGAGTGCCCGACCCAGAGGGTACCCCGGCAGGCACGAGTGCCTGCGCCACGGCTGCGCGGCTACACTGGTACGAGGCCCACGGTATCGGCAAGAAGGACCTCAAGATCAAACGGTATTTGAACGAATGATGAAAGCGCAGACGAAGACTTTCGGTCTTTGTGTTGACAACGCCGACTACCAGGCGTCACTCATCCTCGGAAAGGTCTACCGCGTTCTTCCCGATCCGCGGGCGGCGAAAGACGATTTGGTGCGGATCGTCGATGAGAGTGGCGAGGATTATCTGTATCACCGCGATCATTTTGTATTTGTCGATTTCCCACCTGCGGTGAAAAAAAAGATCCTGGCGCTGGAGCGAACCGCGTAATCATTTAGCGCTGGAAAGCAGCACCTTTAACACGCCGCGTTGCGCCGCGCGATCGAAGGCCGCGGGGGCATCGGCCAGCGCGTAGCGGTCGGAGATCATTTCCTCCACGGGGATCAGATTGTGCTCGAGCAGCGGCAGGGCGGCTTCGAAGCGGCCGCAGCGCGACCCGACCAGCGTGATCTCGTTGACGATGATCGGAGCGGTGTCGATTCCCACCGTACCGTGCAGCGTCGACTTCAGGATGACGGTGCCGCGAGGCCGCACCATGGCGGCGGCGGTGCGAAGACCCTCCGGGTTGCCGGTCGCGTCTACCACCCAGTCGAAAGCGGCCACGGGCAATTTCCCGTCCGAGACCTCGGTCGATACGCCGGCCGCGGCGGAGATGCGGAGCTTCTCCGGGTGCCGTCCGAACTGGCGGACCTGGTAGCCGTGTGCGTGGAGAACGAGCGCGATCAGCAGCCCGAGTTTGCCATCGCCCAGCACCGCGACCTCCGCTCCGCAGGGGATCGCGACTTGGTCGAGGATCTCGCAAGCCGCGGCCAGCGGCTCGGTGAACACGGCGCGCTCCAGGGGCACGGCTTCGGACAGCACGTGCAGGTTGCGCTCGGGCAGCGTGAGGAACTCGGCGAAGGCGCCCGCGTGCTTCACGATTCCGAGCACGGTGCGGTGCGGGCAGTGGCGGCCGAGCCCCTTGCGGCACCAGTCGCAATCGGCGCACGCCAGGTTGATCTCGCCGACTACGCGCTTGCCGACCAGGGAGGGCGTGTCCGCCGCCACCACCTCGGCGACGAATTCGTGTCCGGGGGTGCCGGCGAATCCGTAGTAGCCGCGCTGCAGCTCGAGATCCGTATTGCAGATGCCGGCCACCAGCAGGCGCAGCAGTGCGAAGCCTTCGGGCCGTTGCGGCATGGGAGCCTCGCGCACCGTCACCGCGCCGTTTTCCAGGTGGACTGCCAGCATCCTTTCATCATAGGGCCTCTTATAATAGAAGCTTCATGCCAGCGGAACTTGCCTGTTTCGAGGAGCGCTGCCGCGCGCGCTTCGCGATCACCGAAGTCATCTACAATTGCCCGAAATGCGGAGGGCTTCTGGAAGCCGTCTACGGAAAGCCCGAGCAATCCACGGCTGAGCTGCAGACCATCTGGCGCAACCGGCGCACTTCCAACGCTCCGCTCGACCAGAGCGGCGTGTGGCGATACCGCGAGTTCCTGCCGTTCCTGGCCGACTACAGCCGCGTGGTGACGCTGCGCGAAGGGAACACGCCGCTGCTCAATGCGCCGCGGGCCGCGCAGTACGGCGGTCTGGATCGGCTGGTATTCAAGCACCAGGGGTTCAATCCGACGGGCTCGTTCAAGGACAACGGCATGACCTGCGGGGTGGCGCAGGCGCTGCGGCTCGGGATGACGCGAGTGGCGTGCGTCTCCACGGGAAACACGTCGGCATCCATGGCGGCATACGCTAGCGCGGCCGGATTGCAGCCCATCATCTTTCTGCCGCACGGAAATATTTCGTTCGGCAAGCTGGCGCAGGCGCTGGAATACGGCGCGCACACGCTGCAGGTGGAAGCCAACTTCGACCAGATTCTGGCGCTGGTGCGGCGGCTCGCCGAGGAGTTGGGCATCTACCTGTTGAACTCCGTCAACCCGTTCCGCATCGAGGGGCAGAAGACCATCATGCTGGAGATGATGGACCAGCGCGACTGGCGCGTGCCGGACTGGGTGGTGCTGCCGGGCGGCAACCTGGGCAACACGTCGGCGTTCGGCAAGGCGTTCCGTGAGATGAAGGAACTGGGGCTGATCGGCCGGCTTCCGCGGCTGGCGGTGATTCAGGCCGAGGGGTCGGCGCCGTTCTACAATCTGATGCGCGCTCGGGACCAGTCGCGGTTGAACGCGATCGAGCATCCGCAAACCTTGGCCACGGCCATCAAGATCGGCGACCCGGTGTCGTGGCCGAAGGCCCGGCTCGAAGTGAGCGTCTCGGGAGGCACGGTGGAGACGGTGACGGAGCAGGAGATCGCAGATGCCAAGGCGACCATCGGCCGGTGCGGGATTGGCTGCGAGCCGGCCTCGGCGACCACGCTCGCGGGGATTCGCAAACTGACTGCCGCAGGAACGATCGCAAAGGATGCGGACGTGGTCGCGATTCTTACCGGAAATGTTTTGAAGGACCAGGACTACACGTATCAATACCACCAGGGGGAGCTGAAGACACTGGAGGGCGTGCCGATTGCGCCGAACTTCGGCAATCCTCCGGTGGTGGTGCCATACGATTTGAATCGTATCACAGACGTGTTGAACGGCTTGCCCTCGTAACATTTTGCCCCCCATCGTGTTTACGCTGATAAAGCTAATGCGCCTCGCGCTTGCCCTCGTGCTGGGTCTGTCCGCGGCACACGCCCAGATGTGCGTGCCCGTACGTATCCTGCCGGTTGGCTCAGTCTCCGGTACGCTCGACAATTCGAGCTGCCTGCTCCCCGACGGCACGTCGTACGCCTCGTACCGGCTGGATCTTCCGACGCGCGGTCAATTCCAAATCAACCTCACTGCCGCCAATGCGAGCCTGATTCTGCGCGACGGCACGGGCGCCGGAATCGCTTCGGGGACCAGCATTCAGCGCGCGGTCGAGGCCGGCAGCTACACTCTGCTGGTGAATGCCCCTACGCCGGGCGGAGGCCCCGCGGCATACTCGGTGCAGACGGCGTTCACCGCCGAAACCGGCATGATGTGTACCAGCTTCCCCAATGCCGGC
This sequence comes from Candidatus Sulfopaludibacter sp. SbA4, assembly GCA_900290305.1. Taxonomy (GTDB): domain Bacteria; phylum Acidobacteriota; class Terriglobia; order Bryobacterales; family Bryobacteraceae; genus OMOG01. The sequence continues at coordinate 5,675 of OMOG01000587.1, read as the reverse complement.
TTGAACCAGGCGACGGCGGGCACGCTGGGCGCATCGGGCTGCATCGCGCCCGACGGCACTCCCTACGAGGGATATTTCGTGACCACTTTGGGATCGGGCACCCTGACCGTTTCGGTCTCCAGCCCGGATTTCACCCCCGCCCTGACCGTGCGCGACGATGACGGATACCCACTCGGCTCGGATGCCGCGCAGGTTTCGGTTGCCGTAGACGGTGACAATCAGTACGAAATCGTGGTGGCTGGGACCGCCGCCCAGACCGGATCGTACCAACTGACCACCAGCTTCGTGCCGGACGACAGCGAAACCTGCCGCCCGATGAAGACCTTCACCGATTCCGGAAGCGACAGCGCTTCGATCACCGCCGACAGTTGCACGACCACGATTCCCCAAAGCAGCGACCTGACTTATTACAACTACTACAACTTTACGGTTCCCGCGGCGGGACTGGCCGATGTGACCGCCTCCAGCACCGACTTCGGCGCGACTTTGAGCCTGCTGGACGATGGCGGGAACGTGCTGGCCATCGATACCCTCGGCTCCGGACCCAACCAGTCGGAGATCCGGATGCAACTGAGCCCGGGCAACTATACCGCCCAGGTGATCAGCTCCATATCCGCCGGCGGCGCGTACCAGTTCAGCTATCAGTTCACGGCCGGTCCGCCGCAGCCCTGCGTGCCGGTGGCAGCCAACCCGGGCGACGCGCTGGCGGGCTCGCTGGGGGCTTCGAGTTGCCGCACCAGCCTGGGATTGGCCGATCTCTACAGCTTCACTCTGGCCGCCGCAGGAACACTGAATATCAGCCTGAATGCGATCGGCTTCAGCAGCCTGCTGGCCATACGCGATGCCAAGGACAACCTGGTGGTGTCGTACCAGGACGTCGAAGGACTGGGGGTCTCGGCACTCACGGCGGATCTGCCGGCGGGCACTTACACCATCGTGGCCGCTGCCGCTTCCGGTTCGGGAGGCTACCAGGTGACGCCGCAGTTCACGGCGCACGCGATCACCCCGTGCAGCTACGTCCAGGCGCTGGATATCAACGGCGGCTACATCCAGAAGCTGGGGCCGGGCAGTTGCCGCGGCGGCAATGGCCAGCCGGTGGACCTCTACCAGTTCACCTTGCCCTCGGATGGCGTGGTGGCGGCCTTCATGACCTCGAGCGAAGTGGACGGGTTTCTCACGCTGGTGGACAGCGCGGGCAATTTTCTGCGCAGCGACGATAACAGTTATGCCGTGAACGACCCGCTGATCGTGCAATTCCTTTCCGCGGGCACTTACCAGTTGGCCGCCCGCGCTGCCGGGAGCACCGTGGGCGGGTACTACGAAGTGGATCTGCGGACGGTGCCTGGGCCGCGGCCGCCGTTTTGCGCGTCCAGGGGCCAACTGGCAGTTGGCGGGAGCATCAACGGCACGCTCACGGTTGCGGCTTGCCAGTACATCGATGGCACGTTTGCCGGTCTTTACCAGATGGTCCTGGCGAGCGACACCACCATCGATCTGCGTCTCGACTCGAGCGATTTCGACGCGTACCTGGTGCTGTTGGACGCGAAGGGCAACGTGGTGGATCAAGACGACGACAGCGGCGGCGGTACCAATGCGCGGTTGAACGAGTTGCTGGCCGCGGGGACTTACTACGTGGTGGCCAAGCCCTTCAGCGGGTACACGAGCGTGGGCGGGTACACGCTCTCGCTGGCGGGGCAGTAGGGGTGGCACAGGCATTCCTGCCTGTGTTGGTTTGCGAAAGGGTTGAAAAGCAACACAGGCAGGAATGCCTGTGCCACCGGAGCGATAATAGAACCGATGGCCACGGATACGGTTTGTCCGAAGTGCGGCGGCACGGGCTTTATTATTGTCGAGGGGGCGCACGTTACGGGCGCGAAGCGGTGCGACTGCGGTTCCAAGGGCCGCGCCGGCCGTATGGAAGAGCGGGCGCAGATTCCGCCGCTGTACCGCAATGCCAGCTTCGAGAACTTTGTGGTGCCCGGTCCCGACAACCCGATTGCCCGCAGGGATCTCACCAACGTTTTGCTCACCGTGAAGAACTACGTGCGCGACTTTCCCACCGATGCGCGCCCCGGTTTGCTGCTGATCGGCGAGCCTGGCACGGGCAAAACGCACCTGGCCGTGGCCGCCATGCGCAGGGTGATCGAGAAGGGGTTCGAATGCCAGTTCTGCGACTACCAGAATCTGCTGGACCGCATACGCTCGGGCTACGACCCCAGCTCCAATTCCTCCGACAAGGAAGCCTATCGGGTGGCGCTCGACACCGAAGTGCTGGTGCTCGACGACCTGGGCGCGCACCGCGTCACCGATTGGGTGGAAGACACCGTGACCTCGATCGTCACGTGGCGCTGCAACCAGCGCAAGCCGCTGATCGCCACCACCAACCTGCCGGATGGAGAAGCCGGAAGCCCGGTGGTCGAAAAATCGGTTCTCGGCAAGCCCGAATACAGAATTACTTTGGCGGAGCGTATCGGAGCGCGCGCCCGCTCGCGTCTCTTTGAGATGTGTACCGTCATCCGAATGCCCCTGGTAGAAGACTACCGCCTGCGAAAGGCGCGGACTTTTTGATGCGCCGGCTCGCTCTCTTGTTGATCCTGGCATGTGTGTCACTGGCGGCCCCCGCATCCAAGTCCGAATACGTGCAGGCGGTGGAATTCCCCTACTACCTCTATCCGCGCGCGCTGTGGGAGCGCGAGTTGGTCTGGCTCAAGACCATCGGGGTGCGCACGGTGGAATTCTCGATCCCGTGGAACTGGCACCAGGTGGAGCCCGGGGAATTCGATTTCACCGGGCGCACCAGCCCGCGGCGGGACCTGATGGCGTTCATCCGCCTGCTGCGCAGACTCGACTTGCGCGCCTGGGTGCGTCCGCTGCCGCCGGTCCCGCAGTGGAGCAGCAGCGGAAACCCCGCGCCGGGCGACGCGCGCGCGCAGCGGGCGTGGCTCAAGCAACTCGATCAATTGCTGGCGACCCAGACCGCGAGCCACGGCGGCCCCATCGCTTACGTGGAAGGCCGCGTACTTTCCATCGATGCCGCGCCGCCACCTACGCCGGTGACCACTATCGCGGCCAACGACCCCACTGCTTTGGCGCGCAGCCGCGACTCGATTGCCGGCGGCCCCACGGGCGCGCGCGGCGCACTGTTGTGGACCGAGGTGGAAGACGCGCTCTATCCCGCCGGCTGGTCGGCCGATGGAACCACGTTTCTGCGCAAGGGCGCGGTGGGCCTCAGCGGCGACGAGCGTCCGGCCACCGGCGCGCTGCGCCGGGACGCGGCATTGCTGCGCAACTGGTCGCGGCTGCTGACCTCGCTCCAGCCGCTGGCGCTGCCCAAACCGGCCGCAGGCAAGTTTCCCGCGGGCGTGAGCGCGGTGGAAGTGGTCTCGCCGGCTGCCTCCGCCGTCAGCATCACGAACCGGAGCCGCCAGGCGTTTCATGACGATGTGCGCGCGCTGGAGCCGGGGTCGAAGCGCGTGCTGGTGATTCCGGGAGTGACAGTGGCGGCGGGCGATTCGCTTTGGCTGCCGCTCGACGCGTCGATCGGTCCGGACGGCCTGTGTCAGGAATGCTCGAATTTTTCGGGCGCCGAACATATTATCTACGCCACCGCGGAGCTGCTCTCGGTCGAATTCGAAAACGGCATCCTGGCCATGGAATTCGCCGCCCCGCAACAAGGTGAAGTGGTCTTGCAACTGGCGCGCAAACCAGTGGGACCGTTTCTGGCCGCCGGACGGCCCTCGGAATTCGATTGGGACGACAAGACGCTGCGCGCGCGGCTCAAGATTCCCGCCAGCCAGGCGCCCGGCAACCGCTCCCGCATCGGCATCGCCATCGAAGAGCCGGAGACTTCGGCTTTCTTCAATGATGCGCGGCGGCTGATCATCGGCCAAAGGAACCTGGTCTCGACTACCTACTCGTCGGCCGAGGTGGCGGCGCGCTCGCGCCTGCGTCTGCCGGAGGGATTCACCGCCGTTCGCAAGGACAAGTCGCCCAACGAGATCGAGTATGAGGTCAGCGTCCCCGCCGACGCGCTGCACGGCGATTGGGCGAACCTGGCCCTGGAGGCCGATGCCATGTTGCTGGGGAGGGCGCACCTGCAACTGTTTCGGCCGGCCTCCATTCGCATGATGGAAGCGATGCAGATCCATTTCGGCGCGCAGACCGAGCTGACGCCCGACCCGCCCATCGCGCCGATCGAGCCCATAGCCGGCGCCAACGTGGACATCTCGATCCGCAACAACGACCCGGAAATCCGTACGTATCACCTGGAGGCCTCCGGCGAAGGACTGGAATTCTTCCCACCCAAAACGGAGGTCAGCATCGCGGGTACCGAGGAGCGGCGCGTGTCGCTGCGGATCTTCTCCGCGGCGGCCGAGGCGGGGCTGCGCGAGTGGCGGCTGCGCGTCACGGGCGGAACGAATGTCGATCTGGCCATGCGGGCCCTGGTGCTGCCGCGCGGCCGGACCGTAGCCTGGTCGGCGGACCTGGATGGCGATGGTTCCAAGGAGTGGGTGCTCGAATCGCAGAAGGTGCGCGCGGTTTTTTCGACCCAGGACGGGGGCCGGTGGATGGAGTTGAATGCCAAGGATTTGAACGTGAACTTCCTTCCGGAGCAGGGGCTGTTTACTGGCACGGGCCCGGTGGAGGTCCACGCCAACGGGGACAGGCTGGAGTTCACGGGCAAGGGCTGGAAGCGCACCGTGCGGCTGGCGGAGGGCACTCTGACGATCGAGCAGACCACGCCGCTGCCGGCGGACGGGTTGACGCCCGACCGGCGGGGGAATGTGAGCCTCACGATCGCGCGGCCCTCGGCGACGCGGGCGGTGTATACGCTGCAGTAGGGGGTCGGGGGCGCAAATTTCAGGTGTGTGTCAGTTTGTTTTTCGCGGCGCTTTAAGTCACTTTGTTTCTTTGAGATGCGAGGAGTGCTCGAAATCGGGGGGCGCAGATTCAGGGTCGTTTTTACAATTTGCGCCCCCGCTCTTGCCGGGGCGAGCCTGTGGCCGACGGCCGGGAAGCCGGGATGGGGTCGATTCATCGTCATGACTGTGGAGGCGACGCACGATGCGTCGCCTAAGAAATGCAAGCAATTGAAATTAAAGAGAATTGCTAAGGAAAAATGACGCAAGTTGCGTCATTTTTCCTTCAGGATGCCGTCAGTCCCGGGCCGGCCCCGGCGCTTCTGACGTTCCCAAAGGAGCGCCATTCCTCTTCCTGACCTTAGTCTAACAGTGTGACATGGCAGAAGCGGGTGTGAGGAGGCCCGGAAGAGGCTCGCTGATGGTGAGTAAGTTATTTTGAATCATTAAGTTGGATAATTTGGATCATGATGAAAAAATAATTCGAAAACACGTGACCGTTATGCGGCCAAAGCCCGATTTTCGAGGCTTGGACCGTAAGCTATAAGAAAGACGGGAGTTGGAGCCATCTGGGCACTCCAGAGGCGTGTGCACACTGGAGTCATCGACCAAGGTCATTGCGGAGCGGCTCAACCCGGCCCACCTGGATGCAATTCTTACGCACGAATTCTGGCATGTCCGCCGCAAGGACAACCTCACCGCAGCCATCCACATGGCCGTGCAAGCGATCTTCTGGTTCCATCCGCTGACGTGGTGGATCGGCTCGCGCCTGGTCGAAGAACGGGAACGAGCGCTCGCGTGCGTGTCCGGAGTGAC
>OMOG01000492.1 GCA_900290305.1 Candidatus Sulfopaludibacter sp. SbA4 | reverse complement strand
ATGCGCCCAGCATAACACGAAACAAGATCAAATGGATATGTTTTAATGAAACGATATACTAGTTCTGGACCGGCCTTTCCACATGCGTGATCTCGAAAACCTCGACCGGCGCCTTCTGCGCCTCCAGCTTCAGCCCCAGGTTCGTAAACACCGTGAAGAGCGTGGGAAGATCGGCGATATTCGACCCATCTTCGCCCTTGGCGCCGGTGGGAGGAAGCGGCCCCGGACGTACCGGCAGCCACGGGCGCGTCTCGATATGGAAGAGTCCTTGAATGCCCGTCCGGTCGATCACCGGGTGTTCCGCCCAGTTTTCCACATACAGCGCCAGGTCCGACATGTCGACCGCCTGCCCGTGAAGCCCCCGCCCCTGCCCGCCTATGAATTCGTGACAGGAAATGCCTTCCGTGGTGCGGGCCTCGGGGCAATCCTTTTCCTCTACCTTCGCCTTTTCCAGCTTGGGCCCGTCCTTGGCCACCACCACCGCGTACACCGCCATCTCTTTGGTGTCGCGGCGAACCACCAACTTGAACCGGTCCGCCAGCAGGGTCTGCAGCATCAACCTCATTTTCTGCTTGCGAGCCACATCCTGCATGCTCAGGGGAATCGCGTCCTTCTCCGCTTTGGCCTCGATGTCGTATCGTTCGGCGCGGATCCATTCCGGCCCTCCGCTAAGCCGCGAGGACTGAAAAGGAAGGGCATACGCCATCGCGATGATCATGTACAGCGGAATGTTGGTCACCACCAGCCTTCCACCCGGCATGAAGTCCATGGCGATGCGGCGGTCGTCGGCTTTATTGGGCTTGACGGACGCGACTTCGAAGGCCAAAGGCGTGGCCGGCCGCGCCTGGGGGCCGGCGGCTGCGGCAATTGCCGCTGCAGCCAGCAGCAGTCCCTTCCTCATGTTTCCCTCCTCGATCTTTTCATTGTAGACACCATCCCGGCGGGTGGGGTTTCCCGAATCGTGGCAAAATCCTGCAAACCCTCTTGCATCGAACGCCCAGTTGGCGCAAAATCATAGTGGCGATATTCAGAGTCTGCACTCCTGATTCCGCGCCCGTGAGTAGGAGGTTACCGTGAAGCTGCCCACCCTGAGCTTGGCCCTGGTTCTGCTTGCCGGTCCCGCTGTGGCCGCCAGCGGTCTGGAAGACGCCCTCCAGACCCTCAAAGATGCCGTGGAGAAGAAAGATCCCGCGCTGGTCAAGAAACTGGTCGCAGACGTGTATCCGCAGGCGACCCAGGCTGCCGCCGAGCCCGCTCCCAAAGACGACGACGAAAAGACCGCCTGGACGAATCGCGTCGAGTTCGCCAAAAGCGTCCAAGAGTACACCGAGTACGCCCTGTACGCAGTCGCGATCCAGTCCCCGGCCGCCACGCAGGTGGACCTCATCTCCACGCTGGAGCAGCAGACCCCCAAGAGCAAGTACCTCAATCAGGCCTACGGCTCGTACCTGGTCGCCCTGGACAAGACGGGGGCCAGCGCGAAGGTTCTTCCAACCGCTGAAAAGGGCTTGGCGAACTTCCCCGAAAACGAGGACCTGTTGCGGGTGCTGGCCGACTCGGCGCTGGCCAAAAATCCCGACCGCGCGCTGGCACTTGCCAACCGGCTCACGGCCGCCTACAACAAGCATTCGAAGCCCGAGGGTATGGCCGCTGCCGACTGGGATCGTAAGAAAAGCGAAGGCCTCGGCCGTGGCTACTGGATCGCCGGTGTGGTCTATGGCGCCAAAGGCCAGTACCTCAACTGCGATAAGAGCCTGCGCGCCGCGATGCCGCTCATCCAAGGCAACGCTGCCATGGCGGGTCCCGCGCTGTTTTTCCTCGGCATGGCCAATTACAACCTTGGCAAGATGACCCTGAGCAAAGCCAAGATCCTGGAAGCCGCCAAATTCAGCGAGCAATCGGCTGCCATTCCCAGCGCTTATACCGAGCAGGCCCGGCACAACGCCCTCGTCATGAAAGACGAGGCCTCCAAGATGCGCTAGGGATTTCCCCTCGAGGGCGCGCGACGCAACTTGCGTCGCGCGCCTCGGAATCGCCCTTTGTTTTCAGCTACTTGCATTTCGAGAGTGACGCAACTTGCGTCATTTTGGCCCTCCGCTGACTCCGGTTACTCCGTTCTCTCAGTTTCTTCTCCGCGCCGATCTCCGCGGCTCAGCGTCTCCGCCTCAAGATGTCTTCCGCATCTTCCCCGCGAACTTCTCCCGGAACTTCCGCACCTTCGGCGCCACCACGAACGAACAATAAGGCTGCTGCGGATTGTTCCGGAAATACTCCTGGTGATAATCCTCCGCTGTGTAGAAAGTGGACGCCGGCCGGACCTCGGTCACGATCGGCTGTCCCCAGATCTCCTCGGCATCCAGTTCCCGGATCAATTCCTGGGCCACGCCCCGCTGCCGGTCGTCGTGGTAGAAGATGACCGAGCGATACTGCGAGCCGGCGTCGTTCCCCTGCCGGTCGCGCGAAGTAGGATCGTGGATTGCGAAAAACACCTCCAGCACCTCGCGATACGGCGTGACGCCGCTGTCGAACGTCACCTGCACCACTTCCACGTGTCCGGTCCGCCCCGTGCAGACATCGTGGTAGCTGGGGTTGTCGAGGTGGCCTCCCATGTACCCGGAGATCGCCGAGACCACGCCCTCCATTTCGTTGTACACCGCTTCCAGGCACCAGAAGCAGCCGCCGCCGAGTGTCGCTGTCTCTTGTGTCGCCATGCTCTACTGCACCAACAGCACAACCACCGTGACATTGGCGCTCACGCTGACCGAGCCGGTCTGAATGGGCGTCGTAGTGGGGGCGCCCGCGGCCGGGCCGTTAACAATTACCGGTGTGTACGACGAGCCTTGCACCGCCGAGACCACCTTGCCGGTCGTTCCGCCTAAGCCCGCCGCGATCGCCCCCGCGTAAGCCAGCGCCTGCTTCCCCGCGGCGGACAGCGCCTGCTGGATGAATGAATCGGGGTTCTGCAAGCCGAACGACACGCCGCCGATGTTATTCCCGCCGGCCTGGGTGGCGGTGTCGATCAGGCTCCCAATGTTAGTAAGGTTGTAAGTGGTTACCAGGACCGTGTTACTGGCCGTGTAGCCGGCGATCGCCGGAGGCGTTGCGTTGCTGTAGCGCGGCCCCACGGAGTAGCCGATGGTCTGGATGGTTCCGTTAGTGCCCAGCGCCGACTTGAGGGCGTTCTGCACGGTGGTCGAGAGCGTCGCATTCTGTTGCGCCGCATCCTGTGCCGTGGTGCCCTGCGTGACCACTCCTACGGTGAATTGCGCCTGATTCGGCGTGAAGTTGATGGTGGCGCTTCCGACGGCCTGGATGGTCCCCGGCGCAACCGTTTGCGCCATGGCCGCGGAGCCCCATAAAAGAAGAAGTACGTAAATCCTAGGCATCCCTTCAAATATACACCACCACCACCAGTATTCCCGCTTCCCCTCGCACGGGTGCTGAACCGATGTGGGGATTTTCGCGGCCCGGTCCAGGAAACCGCTCCCTTGCTCGCCAAGGGCGAGTGACGGTCGCGGCTCCGTCGCGCTTGTACCGATTTCAGCGTGAGTTACAGAGCCGGGCCCAGAGGGCACCCCGTGAGGGAGCGGTTGGCCAGGCTCAGTTTCCCCACATCGGTTAAGCACCCCCCTCGCACCTTGGGGAAGCGTCAAACAGGCCGCCAGTCTTGCCGGAGTGGCCGCGCCGCGGCAGCAGCGCGTCAGGCTCTCAGACTTTACGCATCTTAGTCACTCGTCCCACTTCCACCCACTCCACGACGAAGATATTTCCCGAGTGGTCGAAGCAGGCGCCGTGCGGGCAGACGAACTTGCCGGGCGTGAAGTGGTCGCGAGTCAGTGTCCGGGTATCTCTCCACTTACTCGATGAATCGTCGCCCAGGTGAGTGATGAGCTGGTTGTTCTTGTCCAGCAGAGTCACTCGCGCGCCGAGGTCGGGCACCACTACGTCGCCGTTCTTGAAGAAGTTGAAGTGACAGGGCAGATTGGTTCCCGCCACGAAATCGATGTGCCGGCCATCCAGGGTGAAGCGCTGGATGCGGTTGTTGGCGCGGTCGGCCACGGTCAGGATGGGAGAGCCGCTGCGCATATCGACGGCAATGCCGTGGGGGCAATCGACTTTGCCGGGCTCCTTGCCTTTGCCCGCGAAGGTGCGTATGTACTCGCCCTTGTTGTTGTATTGGTTGATGTAGCTCGATCCGTAGCCGTCGCCGACGTAGAGATCGCCGTTGGGCGCGATGGCCAGGTTGGTGGGGCTGTACTTGGGCTTCTTGCCGTCCGCTCCCGGCTGGTAAGCGTCGGACTGGCCGGGGTAGCCGATGGTAAAGACCTCCTCGCCATCCAGCGTGGCCTTCACCACGACCCCGCGGCGGGTGTCGCAGAGATACAGGAACTCGGTCGAGCCCTCCTTGCGGATGTGCAATCCGTGGGCGCCGCCCTTGAACTCCTTGCCCCAGGACTTGACGAACTTTCCCTTTTCGTCGAACACCACCATCGAGTCGGCGCTCTCACTGGCCGCATTCACGGTGTGGTGCACGTAGATGTGGCCTTGGGAATCCTCCACCACACCATGCGTGTTGCCGTATTGGATCTGGGCAGGCAACTCTCCCCACTCGTGTTGCAGTTCGTAAGTGTGTTCACCGGCGCCGGCAACGGGAAGTTTCGTTCCGGCTTTGTCATCGGCGCCCAGTATGGCGGGAAAAGCGCCGGCCGGGATGAGGGCGCCGGCCGTTTGGAGGAATCTACGCCGCGAGGAGGTCATTTCGGAAGTATATTACGAAAAGGGTGGTTGCGGGCGTTTCACGCGACCGGGAGGTTTCGATGGCCAGTTCGAAAAAGCAGAAAGGCGCAGCGGAAAACCAAAGCCTTGGATTGAGCAAGCAAGAGCTTGACGATCTTGTCGAAGAAGCGATCACCGACGCCAACGGCGACGAGGAAGCGGTAACCGGGTTCTACACGATGCTGGAGAACGACCTTCGGTTGCCCTTCGAGACGGAGATTCTGGGTGTGAAGGTGATTGTGGAGAGCATCGACTTAACCGAGGACGAAGACGATATCGTGGCGGTTTGCCGGAAAGGAAAGATCCGGCAGCGGCTCTCTGTACGCGATCTGCCATTGCCGTCACCTCCGCCGGAGGGAGCGCAATGGATCGCCGCGTATCGTCATTTTCGGCGATGGTGAGGTTGAGAAGATGTGGAGCGTACCGCTCGGCCGTGCCGACCCCCGTAATGACCCACGTTTGTAAACGGGGTGGGCGTCCTCCGAGCGCCTTCAGGCTTCTCCCTCGCGAAAACCGCCAGGAGCTTGCACACCAGCGCGTTGTGATCGAGTCGGACTCCCTATTTTGAGGTGTTGGATCAAAATAGGTGGACCAGCACCTGCATCGCAGACACGCTCCAGAGACATCTTATCGCAACCGGGGTGGAAAGCAAACCACTTTTTGGGGGTGGTAGAGGCCGGGGAAACCCGGGCCCTCATCGCCGGAAGACGAACCACTCGCTGGCGGCGAAGTTCAAGAGCGAACAGACTGCAATCGTGACTATGTTGGCCGGCAGGTACCGGACGTGCAGCGTGCCGACCAACAGTCGCATGAGGGCCAGGTTCCCGAGAATGGATACCGCGCCATTGCCGGCGTGAAAGCGTAGGAGCCGCACGGCAACATCGCGCACGCGGCCGTGGACCACCGGCCCGGTCCGGTCCTTCCAGGTGAAGCGCTCATGCCAGATGAAGTTGTGCAGCACGGCCGTCTCCACCGCCAGGGCCGTGGCCGGCAGATAGCCGAGACCGAGGCCGCTGACCAGCAGGGCCAGGCAGGCAAGTTGAACCAGAATCCCCAGGCCGCCGACGAAATTGAATTTCAGCCACCGGATGGCCAGCGGATTCACGGCAGCCGCTCGGCCTGGTACAGTTGCCGCGTGTGCCGGATTGACGACCAGATCAGCATCAGGGCCATTCCCGCGATCCCGATCGAGCCGCCCACATCGAAGAGCAGAAAACGATGCCCGAAGAGGCCGACCGGGCGATAGAGCAGGGCGATGTTCCCAATGCACAGCAGCAGCCGGAGCTCGGTAGGGCCGAAGCTCCAGAAGGAGAGATGAAACGCGCCGACGGTGTAGGTGTGAGATAGACCTCGATGGAGAGCAGGAAATAGGCGATCAGCAGGCCGAGCGCGATGAACGGGTTCATATAGCTGGAGAGCGCCAGGCCGCCCATCAGGAAGAAGGTGCCGATGGCGTCGGTGATGTGATCGACATAAAAGCCGTAGCGCGGGCGCAGGCGGTTGCGCACGCGGGCCAGCGTTCCATCCAGGCTGTCGCCGAACCAGTTGACAGCCAGGGCGGCGATCACTCCGATGAGCGCGCGGCGGTCCACGCTGGCGGCCCAGTAGCACGCGCCGGCGGCGAACATGGCGGCGAAGCCCAGCAGCGTCAGGTGGTCGGAATTGACCCACACCCGCATGCGGTGGGCCAGCCAGACGAGCACCTTCTTCTCGACGGCCGCCAGGAAGCTGACCTGCTTGCGCTCGGCGTCCTGGAACGAAGGATTGGGCACGTTACTCGATCGGCGTTATTCAATCATTTGGGGATGCGAGAACAGGAAATGGTCGAAGTAGTAGTGCATCAGGAGCACCGTGAGCACGACGACGAAGTAGCTCTGGTCGGCCGCCATAGGGGTCAGGGCCCGCACCACCAGGGTCAGCAGCACCATGACTCCGGTCGCTCCCAGGAAACACGCGTAATAGACCGCCATGTTATCGCGGCGTACCAGGCGGCGCACGAACGGGTTCTCGATCTCGCCGCGCTGGTCGCGCAGGCGGTTCACCAGCCACAGCAGGAACAGGTACTGGAAGGAATGCCAGGTGTTGTATCCCTGGAACAGAACGTCCAGGTTGGAACCCAGCGGCAGGCAGAAAGAGACCACGGTGGTGATACCGATCAGCAAGGTCTTGGGAACGCTGCCGCGGCCGGTGCGGAACTCGGCGATCGTCTTGTAGATCCATGCTGTCAGGAAGGCGAAGAAGACCACGCCGGCCACGACCGGCAGGTGAAGCCCCTGCACGAAATCCGGAAAGGGCAGCAACACCCCGCCCACACGGAATTGCCGCAGGGAAAGCTTGTAGAGGCCGATGGGGTAGAGTCCCGTGAGAACCAGCCCGTAGTCCACGTAGCGCGACCACGGCTGCTCCACCGAGGAACTGCGCGCCCGGTAACAATCCGTCAGGTAAATGATCTGGTGCAGCACGTGCAGCGATGCCCACGTGAAGAAAAAGGTCACCAGAAACACGTAGTGGTAAACGCCAAGATAAACCACACCCACGGGCAGGAGAAACGCCAGGTACGCGTACCAGGGATACCGCTTGCGGAAGTTTCCGTCCAGGAACGTGAACGTGATGGTGGAAAAAAGGTGCGGCCCTCCGATCAACGCCGCCACCGCGATGTTGATCAGGTCCACGGCCTGTTGCTGCCGCCAGCCAGCGAACTGCGCCAGCCAGGCCACCAGGAAGGGCAGCGGGACCAGCACGGCACTGAAGATGATGAGCGGCAGGTCCCAGGAGGGTTTGTAGATCCATCCGGGTTCCCGCCCCGAGATGAGTGTGGGAGCGCACGCAACAGCGGCCATAGCGTGATGATACGCTACCTGGGGTCGAGCATTCAACGGACAAAACCCAGAACCGGACGCGGAGCCGCGGAGGAACGGAGACAAGCGCGGAGAAAAAGCACCGAGAAAAGAAAACTTGAGATAACGGAGGAGGCAGAGAGCGCAGAGAAACCACGCCCTATGGCGGGGACGACTCCGCAGGCACAGACGTGGCGCAGACGATCGTTTTTTGTCGTCTGCGCTTGTTCGGCAACCGGCAAAGGCAGGCCACAAGAAGCGATGGCCTGCCCCACCTCGGCGCTGCCGGGATGGCTGGTGGGCTACAATCGTTCGGTACGTTATGTCGCTTCCTGCCGGGGCTCTGCTGGGACCGTACGAAATCGTGGCGCCGATCGGGTCGGGCGGTATGGGCGAGGTCTACCGCGCGCGCGACCGGCGGCTGGGGCGCGACGTCGCTTTGAAGGTGCTGCCGCGCGAACTGGCGGAGGACGCCGCGCGGCGGCAGCGGTTTGAGCAGGAAGCGCGCGCCGTAGCGGCGCTGAACCATCCCAACATCGTCGCCATCTACGACATCGGCGAGAACTACTTCGTCCAGGAACTGGTGGATGGCGAGCCGCTGCCGGACGACAAGCCAGTCGGGCTGCGCCGCGCCATCGAACTGGCGGG
>OMOG01000495.1:7774-23587 GCA_900290305.1 Candidatus Sulfopaludibacter sp. SbA4 | reverse complement strand
CGCAAGCGCAAAAGGGGGTGGGGGGGGTTTGGGGGTTGGGGGTTAGGGGGTTGGGGGTTAGGGGTTGGGGAAGGTGGTTCGCTGCGCTCGCATCTTCTTAAATACGCGATGGTATTTGCGAAACTTTGTACTAAGCTCAAGAACAATGCCCATCCCCCTGTTGTTCCGGTTGGAAAAGTTGGACCGGTTGGAAGCGTGGAAGACTCGCTATGGCTCGCGGGATACGGTCCCGTTGGAGCGGTTACTGGCGGCTGCCGCCGAACGGCGTTTGCGGGACGCGGCCAGCCTGATCCGGCTGCACGAGACGGCGCTGTTTCTGCGGGCGTGGCCGCCCACTCCGGAAGTAGCGCGTCTGGCCGATGCCATCCTCTTCTCATTCGGCAGACGCATCGCGGAATTGCCGGAGGAGGAGCTTTCCGCTTTCGCGGAGCCGGAGGTATCCGGGATCGCCGGCACGTCGCTCTCGGCGGTGTTCAGCTACGAGGTGGCGCGGAGCCTGGCAGACCGCCATTCCCGCAACGTGGAGATCGCGTGGGACCGTTACGACGACGCCGACCGGCTTGGTCCCGTGCTCGCGCGCCTGCTGCCGCTGATGGGCGAGGAGTGGCCGGTGGAGGCCCACGTGAATTACCGCGAGTGGATCTCGGCGGTGCGGGGACGGGGCACGACGGACCTGGCGTGGCTCTTGGCGCGCACGCAGGCGGAGCGGTTCGACGCGCTGCAGGCGCCGTTGACGTGGGAGATTGGGAACGCCCGGACTTCGCGTTCGCGCCTGCGGCTGCCCAAGCGGAGCCTGTTCTGCCACACGGAGCCGCTGCTGCGGCGCAGCGACGTCTCGCTGGCCGGGGAACTGGAATCGCCGCCACTCGCGGTGAAGCGCGTGCCCCGCGCCGAGGCGCGCAAGATCCTCGACTTGATCCTGGACACTTCGGCGATGCGCTACCGGGAGCTTTATGGCTTCAGCCATCCGGACGAGACGGGCGTTTTTCACGCGGATGCGGGACGCGGCGTGGACATCTACTTTTTCGGCGTGCCTCCCGAGTGGCGCCTGCCCTTGCGGGCCTATCATGCGGGGGTGTTTTTCAAGAATGGCGTGCCCGCCGGATACATCGAGCTGCTTTCGCTTTTCGAGCGCGCGGAAACCGGGTTCAACCTGTACTACACATTTCGCGAGGGCGAGACGGCGTGGCTGTATGCGCGGTTGCTGCGCCTGTTTCGCCAGGTGCTGGGAGTGAGTTGTTTCTCGATAGATCCCTACCAGATCGGATTGGAGAACCCGGAGGCGGTGGATTCGGGAGCGTTCTGGTTCTATCGCAAGCTGGGATTCCGTCCGGTGGATCCGGAAGCCGCGAGGCTGACCGCAAGGGAAGAGCAGCGCATCGGGCGAACACCCGGTTATCGAAGCTCGAAGCGGACTCTGGAGAAACTGGCCGCCGATTGCCTGGTGTACGAGAGTGCGCCGGCGGAGGGGGGCGCGTGGGATCGCTTTCGGGTTCGCAATCTGGGCTTGGGATTCGATGGCCAAATGCGCGGCTCGGCTAGCGGCCTCTCCATGGTGATGAGCCGGATTCCGGACCTGGAGGACTGGACGCGGGAAGAGAAGGCCGCGGCCGCCGCCATCGTGCGGGCCAAGGAGCACGGGAGCGAAGCACGCTACCTGCGGCTGATGCAGCGCCATTGGCGGCTGCGGGCGGCATTTCTGAGATTGGGATCGAGGCGCTGATATGGACCCCCTGCTTCATCGCGGCATCGATTTGTTTAACCACGGCGAGTTCTTCGAGTGCCATGAAGTGCTGGAAGAGGCGTGGACGCCGGAACGCGATCCGCGGCGGCTGTTTTTGCAGTCGCTGATTCATGTGGCGGTGGGTTGCTATCACGCGCGGCGAGGGAATCCGGTGGGGGCATGCCGGCAACTGCGGAAGGCGTTGCGCAAGATGGCGCATTACCTGCCGGCGTGCGAGGGTGTGGATACGGAGCGGCTGTTTCGCGAGGCGCAGGCGGTGCTGGAGCGGATCGAGGCGGGTGAGGTGGTGAAGGAGTTTCCGCGGGTGTATTGTCAGTGACGCTGCGGGAGAGTCTCTTCCGAGGGAAATTATTTACTTGACGCACAGGCCTGGACTGCTGCATTTGCAGGGGCGTGACAGGCGGTCGTTTAACTCTTGGCCGACTGTATAAAGGCACGAATTTCGCTGTCTGCCAATCCAGACTGCCGGAGTGAACTCATAACGAACTCGTCCTCTAGCCAGTCGGCCATAGGGACTGAAATATAGTCGGTGGTGCCTCTTCTCCTCCACAGGTACGTCCGCTTCTGTGTGGTCTTTTAGGCGTAGTTCAGCTCGCGTATCTTATTGATGAAGCTCTCTCGGCGTACCATTAGCCACCATCGCAGGGATGAACGGTACGTCGAAGCGCACGTCTTCCTGGGCATTCGGGATGGCGCCTAGGAGGGTCCATCCACGGTCCAGTAGGAATTGTGGCAACTCGTTAGACGTAAACAGATCCTTCATCACAGCGTCTAGCGTGAGGCCGACGTCTTCCATCAAATCGGCCCACGTTTCAGCTTGAACGGTCAGCTTAAGGGCGTCACACACCCCAACCCAGTTCCCGCCAGCAGCACGGAAGCATTGCAAGGGGATATCTGCCTGAACACGGACAAGCGTGGGCATGCCCTCATAATATGCTTATCAGGCACGAGTTTGCAAACGGACCATGCCCGTAGTGAAATTAAATTCGGTGAACCGGTGAACCCCCTCCACCAAACGTGGAGGGTTCATTAGGATTCCGAGCAGGTGCACTTCAGTTTGGTCCCTGCCTGGAACGTAGTACAAGCGAAGAAGGACCTTTTCATAAAAGGTCCCTCCTTTGTTCGGAATTGCCCGGCTTGGTCTTATCTTTGCACGATCCAGGCCGGCTACTTCGAACCCCGCGAACCCTGCCCCAGGTAGACCGTCTCTACATGCACGCGGAAATCCTGAAGCGATCCGCCTTGCCACCCCCGGCAGATGTCGTCGATCGAGGAAAGCCCCAGCATCCGGTAACTCTCCATCTGCGATTCGTCGAACCATTGATCGGCGGTGGTCTGGTGCGGAAAAGTCGGATTCATCTTCGCATAGCTCAACACATCCTGAGATTCGCAACCCAGCACCAGGGGCTTGATGACAATCAGGCAGCCGTCGTCACACCGGCCATCGACGGCCGAATAACGGATGACCCCTACGGCACAGCGCCGTGACCGCCGGCGCAACGGATCCGTAAGCGGTTCGTCGAAATCGATGGGGATTTTCGAATCGATACGGAGTTTCCGCAGCGCATTACCCAGATCCCCCATCCCCATCTGCGGATCGCAGGCCGCGTCCAACACCACGATGATCTTCGCGCGCCGGATCACCATCTCATACAGGCCGAGATTCTCGAAGTGACCTCCATCGGAGAGGTAGACATAGGCGCTGCGGTCGGAGGTCAGTCCGAGCGCCTCTTTGGCCAGCGAAACGAAGGCCGAGCGCGGCCCGGCGTGCCGCCAGGTTTGCGCACCCGCCTTGCCCGGATTGCCCAGCCATGCGCCCAGGCGGGCGTTAAACAGGGTCATGATGAAGCCGATCAACGGCGACGAATAATAGCCCATGCTGGGAGAGGCAGCGGCGCCCGAAATGGTCATCGCGGTCCCCAAAGAAATCCCCTGGGGACCGCCGTAGCCATCGGAGGGCCGGTAGCCAAGGGCTTGCGCGCCGCAATGAAAGCGGCTGACCGTGAATGCCTCGGCTTTACGCTGCTGCCACGCCAGGCGGTCTCCCGCCACGAGATTCAAGGTGAGATTCAGCACGTGAAGCGGTTTCAGGGCAGGGTCAAGCCGCGCCATCGGAATATCGTCGGTGCGCGCAAAGCCCGTAAAGCCGCTAACCTGGCGCTTGGGGTTCGACGCGCCCAGGTAAGCCCGCACCAGGCGGTCGCGATACATGTCATGCAGCGAAAACGTGTTGATATTGACGTAACGCGCCATAAACCAGCTCAGCAGCAGGCACGCGGCGGAGAGAAAGCCGATGGTGCGCAGGTCGGTCTGCTCCAGGAGCAGGTTGTGATCCCACCAGGCAACCGCGGCTGCGGGCTTGCCGAACAGCGGAGCGCAGGCGGAGAGGAGAATGTTCGTGAGGACGGCGATCCCCACTGCCAATAATCCTATAAACACCGGAGGCGCCAACCTGGCGGCCAGGGGCAGCATCCACCCGCCCTTCGCGTCTTTCTCACTGGAACCCGCTTTGGCCGGCGAACCGCCGAAAGCACTGGCCCATGCGCTGACGGCCCCCGCCGCGGCAACGGCGCTCTTCACCCAGGTGTGCCAGGTGAACGCATACCTCGGCAGAATCAGCACCAGGGCACAAGCGCCGAGCCACGCCGCGGAAAACCGCAGGATGTGCGCCGACGATCGGGACATCCATTCCCGGTCGTTATCCTGCAGCGCCCGGCTGGAAAGGCCCGCATAGATCGCCGACCCCAGGCTGAACCCGAGCAGCAGCAGGGGAAGCGCCACCGTGACGTAGGTGGCCCATGAGATCGCGTACGCCGGATCGGGGTTCCATAGGATCTTATTCGACAGCACCCACGCCGCCCCACCCGTGCCGGCAGCCATCATCACGATGGCCAGCGAGAGCGGTCCGAACATCGCCCGAAGGCGCTGCCGAACGGGGATCCGCCAGAACACCAGATGGACCACCCACGCAGCGAGGCACGGGATTTCGGTGGCCACGATCATGGCGGCGCCGTTGGTGTAATCGCGATAGTTGGCCCCCAGGTAATAGAGGTTGTTGAAGGCCACGTAAGCGAGAACGGACAGAATCAGGGGCGTCAACACATTTCGTATGTACTGGTAAGCCGTGTGATTCTCATTCCCGATTCCCGGCAGATACCGCAGCGTAAAGAAGAGCGTCCAGGTGAAGCAGACCGCGCCCAATACAGGCAGCCCGTAGTGAACCAGTATCGATTCGCTGATCCAGTTGAACCGCGGGTTCCGGTAATCCACCGCGCCGGCCGCCATTCCGAGATAAGGAAACGTGAGCGCCGAAAGGAACACTCGCGGCACGATGAGGTCAAACATCAGCAGCGGGATCAGCACCATCCAGTTCAGAAGAATGTTGCGCAGCACGGTTGCCGCCAGCGTCCAGGTGTCCGCCGAGAGCGCACCCAGCTTGGGGGTGAGATAGTTGCTGTATTCGCGCAGATGTCCGATGGGGTCCGGTTCTCCCGCGGGCGGAGCATCGCGGCGAAGCGAAGGGATCACTTTGTCCAGCCCCCCCGCGCGATTGCTCCACGCCGTCAGCCAACTGCCTGCGTAGCCTCCACCGGATACCGTTGAAAGATAGTCGAACTGCGGAAGCAGGCCTTTCTCCGCCAGCCCTTGAATGACCCCCAAGGCAAACGTGGCGCTGCGGATTCCACCGCCGGAAATACAGAGCGCACTCAACGGCACCGGCTCCTGGTGAAGTTTCCGGAACAGTTCCTCGGCGTTATCGGTCTCTCGGAACCCGGAATCCGGCCGCAACGCCCGATACTCTTGCGATAGCGCCTGCGCCAGGGAGATTGGTTCGGTGTCAGGCATTGGTAGTCGGCTGAAGATAGCCAGTATACACTAGTATTGTGTCCATGAATTAGCTGGACAATCGAATCCCAGTTGCACCGCAAAATCGGCGTTCATCGGCGTTCATCGGCGGCCAATAATCGTTCTGGGAAGTATGGTGCAATGTCCGCACTTGAGNNCGTGCCTTCCACACTTATAGGAGGCCCAAACACGGCAGATCGACTCTCTAACTCCCAACCGCATCTTATAACTCGACTGTAATCCAAACAAAACCACTTACTCGTAGCCGCCAGGCGCCGCAGAACCGGCCGGCGTAAGTAAAACCGCCCTCCAGATGCGCTCCCACGGTGGGTGCGTAACCGATGTGGGGATTTCGCGACCCGGTCCAGGCAACCGCTCCCTCACGGGGTGCCCTCTGGGGCCCGGCTCCGTTGGGGTTGTGCCGATTTCAGCGTGAGTTACAGAGCCGGGCCCAGAGGCACCCCGTGAGGGAGCGGTTGGCCAGGGTCAGTTTCCCCACATCGGTTAAGCACCCCCCACGGTTGACTTACCCTACGAGCGGCGATACCGTTTTAGCGTGCTGAACTCAACCCGCCGCAGCTTTCTGCTGCAAATCGGCGCTGCGCCGCTGGTGGCCGTGGCGCAGGAGCAGGACCGCCTTCGCCGCACCCAGTGGAGCGCCAGATGGATCGCAGTCCCCGATGCCCACCCTACCGAATACGGTGTCTACCATTTCCGGCGCGTGGTGGAACTGGCAGCCAAGCCCGAGCGCTTCGTGGTCCACGTGAGCGGCGATAATCGCTACCAGTTGTTCGTCAATGGCCATCGCCTTTCGTGGGGACCGGCGCGCGGCGATCTCTTCCATTGGCGTTATGAGACCGTGGACGCGGCCCCATACCTCGATGCCGGCACGAACGTCTTTGCCGCGGTGGTCTGGAATTTCGGCGAGCTGGCGCCGGAAGCGCAAGTCACGCTGCGCAGCGGATTCCTGTTGCAGGGCGATACCCAGGCGGAGCGCGCGGTTGACACAGGCGCCACGTGGAAATGCATCCGCAACACGGCGTACTCGCCGATCGAGGTCACGCAGTCCGTAGTGCGCGCCTACTACGTGGTGGGGCCGGGGGACCGTGTGGCGGCGGGCTCGTATCCGTGGGGTTGGGAAGACCGCGACTTCGACGACTCGCGATGGCCCGCGGCAATGGCGATCGGACCTGCCGCCGGGCGCGAGGCCAGCGATCCGCACTCGCGCTGGATGCTGGTGGAGCGCACCATCCCGCCCATGGAGGAGCGTCCCGAGCGGTTGCAGAAGGTGCGGCGGGCCGCCGGTATACCGATGCCCACCGTATTTCCGGCGCAGGCGGAAGCCGTGCATGTTCCCGCCGGGACCCATGCGGTCCTGCTGCTGGATCAGAGTTACCTCACCACCGCGTATCCGGAACTGACGGTCTCGGGCGGCAAGGACGCGGTGGTCCGCATGCGCTACGCGGAGGCCATGTTTCCGAAGGGCAATCGCGACGAGGTGGAAGGCAAGACCTTTGCCGGCAACTTCGACGAGTTGGTGGCCGATGGCGGCGCGCGCCGCACCCTCCGTCCGCTATGGTGGCGCACGTATCGATACCTGGAGCTGGACATCGAAACCAAGGGCGAAGCGCTCACGGTGGACGATCTGCGCGCGACATACGACGGCTATCCATTCCAGCGGCGCGCGCGGTTCGATGGCGGATCGCCGGAGCTGAATCGCATCCTCGATGTGGGCTGGCGCACGGCACGCCTCTGCGCCCATGAGACCTACATGGATTGCCCGTACTACGAACAATTGCAATACGTGGGCGATACGCGCGTGCAGTGCCTGGTCTCGCTGTTCAACAGTGGCGATGGCCGGCTGATGCGCAACGCCATTGATTCCATCAACGACTCGCGGCAGAGCGATGGCTGCACCATGAGCCGGTATCCGACGCGTCTGGAGCAGTACATCCCCGGATTTTCGCTGTGGTGGATCGGGATGGTGCACGACTACTGGTGGTACGTCGACGAGCCCGAATTCGTGCGGCGCATGCTGCCGGGAGTGCGGGCGGTGTTGAGTTTCTTCGAGGGCTACCAGAAGGCGAACGGCTCGCTGCGCAGTTTGCCGTGGTGGCGATACCTGGACTGGGTGCCTTCGTGGCAGGGCGGCGACCCGCCGCAGGAGCCGGATGGGTCGTCGGCGCCGTTCGACCTGCTGCTGCTCATGGGCTATCGATGGGCCGCGGAGATGGAGGCCGCGCTCGGGCAGCGCGCGCTTTCCGAAATCTACCGCGAGCGCGAGCGGCAGCTTCGCGAAACGGTGGGGCAGCTCTATTGGGATGCGGACCGGCGCCTGTACGCGGACACTCCGCGGAAGCAGCAGTTCTCGCAACACACCAACACGCTGGCGGTGCTGGCCGACGCGATTGCGGGCGATGCGGCGAGGGACCTGGCGGTGCGCATCCTCACGGAGCCGGGGCTGGCGCAGACCGGGCTCTTCTTCCGCTTCTATGTGCACGGCGCGCTGGCCAAGGTGGGGGAAGGCGACCGCTATCTCGATCTGCTCGGCGACTGGCGCGATATGCTGGGGCGCGGGTTGACCACGTTCGCCGAGGTGGTGGACCGTCCGAACAGCCCTTCGCGCTCCGATTGCCACGCGTGGAGCGCCAGCCCGAATATCGAGATGTTCCGCACGGTGCTGGGCGTGGACTCGGCGGCGGCCGGGTTTCGGCGGGTGTCGGTGCGGCCGCACCTGGGCAAGCTTGTGAGCGTATCGGGATCGGTGCCGCATCCCAAGGGAGACGTTGAGGTGCGGATCGAGCCGGGCGGCGGGGGATTCCAGGTGGCTGTGAATTTGCCGCAAGGCGTCGACGGCGAGTTCGAATGGCGCGGGGTGCGGCGGGCGCTCGCGCCGGGAATGAATCGGTTCGCGGTTCCGAGAGGGTAGGGCACGTGCGCGGCCGCGCCGGAGCCGGCCACGATGGGGTCGCAGGTCGTGCTCAGGCCGACGTCTTGCGGGGATTCGTGTAGGCCGTCGAAGATACGCCGCCTGCGCTACAGCGATGCCAGCACTTCGGCCGCGTGGCCCTTGGCTTTGACCTGGCCGTAGATCTTCTCGATTTTGCCATCGGGCCCGATGACGAAAGTAGTGCGCTCGATGCCCATCACCTTTTTGCCGTACATGTTCTTCTCTTTCCACACGCCGTAGGCCTGGGCGGCGGACTTGTCTTCGTCGGCGAGCAGGGTGAACGGAAGATCGTACTTGGTTTTGAACTTCGCCTGGGCCGTGGGCTTGTCGGGCGAGATGCCCACCACGGCCGCGCCCTTCTTCGCGAAGGCGCCGATGCCATCGCGAAACTCGCAGGCTTCGATGGTGCAGCCGGGCGTGTCGGCCTTGGGATAAAAGTAGAGCACGACGCGCTTGCCCTTCAGATCCGAAAGCCGGAACGCCTCGCCGGTGTCCGTGTGGACCTGGATGTCAGGGGCCTGGTCGCCTTCCTTCAGCATGTTTCACTGCCTCCCAGCGTCTTCTTCAACAACTCCGTGACCATCGCGACGTTGGCTTGCCCGCGCGTGGCCCGCATAGCCTGGCCCACCAGGAAATTGATGACGGTGGTCTTGCCGCCCTTGTATTGTGCCACCTGTTTGGGATGGTTGGCGATCACCTCGAGGATAACTTTTTCGAGGGCGCCGGCATCGCTCACCTGCTTCAGGCCTTCGCGCTCCATGATGACGCCGGCGGATTCGCCGGTGGCGAACATTTTGGGGAAGACCTCTTTGGCCAGTTTGCCGGAAAGCTCTCCCGCGGCGATGCGCTTCACCAGGCCGCCGAGATTTTCGGGGCTCACCGGCGAGTCGGCGATCTCCTTGCCCTCGGCTTTGAGCAGGGCCATCAGGTCGCCCATCACCCAGTTGGCCGCGGTCTTCGGATCGCCCGAAACGCGTGCCACGGTTTCGTAATATTCGGCGGCGGGCCTTGTGGCGGTGAGCACTTCGGCGTCGTATTCGCGAAGGCCGAACTGCTCGATGAACCGCTTCCTCTGGTGCGCCGGCAATTCGGGCATGGACGCGCGGATTTCCTGCAGCCATTTTTCAGAGACGCGCAGCGGCACCAGGTCGGGCTCCGGAAAGTAGCGGTAATCGTGGGCGTCTTCCTTGCTGCGCATGGTGAAGGTTTCGCCGAGATCGGGATTGTAGAGCCGGGTCTCCTGCGCCACGCGGCCGCCCCTTTCGATGAGGGCCACCTGGCGGGCGATCTCGTAATCCAGCGCCTGCTTGAGGAAGCGGAAGGAATTCAGGTTTTTCACTTCGGCCTTGGTGCCGAGCTTTTCCACGCCCTTCAGCCGGACCGACACATTGGCATCGCAGCGCAGGTGGCCCTTCTCCATGTCGCAGGTGGAGACCTCGACGAACTGCAGCGCCTGCTTCACTTCCGTGAGGTAGGCGTAGGCCTCGTCGGAGCTGCGCATGTCGGGCTCGCTGACGATTTCGATGAGCGGGGTGCCGCAGCGGTTCAGGTCGACGTATGAGTAGCGTTCGGAATCCTTGAAGCCGTCGTGGATGCTCTTGCCGGCGTCGTCCTCCATGTGGACGCGAGTGACGCCGATGCGCCGCTGGACGCCGCCCACGACGATATCGACGTGGCCGTGCTCGGCGAGCGGCTCGTCGTATTGCGAGATCTGGTAGCCCTTGGGCAGGTCGGGATAGAAGTAGTTCTTGCGGGCGAATCGCGACTGCGGGCGGATGAGGCAATTGAGTGCGATCGCGCCTTTGATGGCGAGCTCCACGGCTTGGCGGCTCAGGACGGGGAGTGCGCCGGGAAGGCCCAGGCACACCGGGCAGACATTGGTGTTGGGCGGCGCGCCGAAGCTGGTGGGACATCCGCAAAAGATTTTGGTAGCGGTCGCGAGCTGCACGTGGACTTCGAGGCCGATGACGGGCTCGTAGCGCGCGATGGCTTCGGAGGACGGCAGATCGATTGCGGAAGAGGACATGATGTCCTTCTATTATAATGGGTGGGTCAACGGGCGTTCCCAATTGAGAGCGTGTGAAGATTAGAGACGCGATTAAGCAGTACAAACACCCCGTCAAACCGGGGCGCGTGACGATTGCCGGACACCCGTCAAGAGACCTCGATCCCAAGACACAGGGTAGTATTCTGAAACAAGCGGGGCTGAAATGAGATACGCGGTGCTGTTCGAAAGGACCGAGACCGGTTATAGCGCACACGTTCCGGACCTGCCCGGATGCGTCGCCGCTGGTGAAACCATCGAGGAAACATCTGAATTGATGCGGACCGCGATTCAGATGCATCTGGCCGGCATGCGAGAAGACGGTGAGCCGATCCCGGAGCCACGCACCATCGCGGAGTACATCATTGCGGCTTAGCGTCTGAGCCATCCGCCGGCAGAAGGCGCCGGGCGGGTGCGAGGCAAATTCCATCTACCTCATCCGCGGCCACAAGGTGATGCTCGACAGCGATCTGGCTGAGCTCTACCAGGTGCCTACCAAATCTCTGAACCTGGCCGTCCGCCGCAACTCTGAACGCTTCCCCGCGGACTTCATGTTTCAGCTTTCCAAAGAGGAGTTCGAAAACTTGAGGTTTCAATTTGAAACCTCAAGTTTAGGCTACGGCGGCCGGCGTTACCTGCCCTATGCGTTCACCGAGCACGGCGTGGCCATGCTGTCGTCCGTGCTCAACAGCAAGCGGGCCGTGCAGATGAACATCGTCATCATACGCGCGTTCGTCCGGATGCGCGAGCTGCTGGCCAGCCACAAATCCCTGGCCGATAAGATCGATAAAATCGAGCAGACCCAGAAGCAGCACGGCTCCATTCTCGTTTCAGTTGTCCAAGACATCCAGAGACTCAAGAACCCACCCATCACGAGGGCTATCGGCTTTCGCATACCGCCCAGCCCGAAGAAGAAGCAGTACATCATTGCGGCTTAGCGGCTGAGCCAAGCCGCCGCTCCATGTCGCGGACGAAATCCTGCAGCGCCTTGCGGTCCGCCTGCTGCCACTTGATCACCACGAAGTATCGCCCGGGGTTGAAGAATACGGTGTCGGCCGAGGGCCGCCAGCGCTGTACCAGGTCGAGCCCGACGGCGGACGAAGTCAGCTCGTAGGCACGCGCTTCGAGCCGTCCAGGGCCTTCGTACACGGCGGTGCGGAGGCGCCTCACGCTGGTGCGCGGCACGGGATCGGGAGCTTCGGAAACGGGCGGATCGCGGACCTCGGTGCGGCGCCAGACGCCGGCCACCGTGCCGGGGAAGGGATCGAACGGCGGCGCACTCTCGCGGCAGGCCGCGAGCAGCAGCGCGGCGAAGATCGACGAGCGGCGGGTCATTTGATTTGATTGCATGCGGGTGATTCGATTCTTGCATGCCGGGGCAGAGCACGGTGATACTATGCCCTTTATGGCGAAGTTCAAGCCGGTAAGACCGAAAGCCAAGGGACCGCGGGTTCCACAGGGCGGCATTCCATGCGTCATCATGGTGATTACCGGCATGGTGCTGGTGATGGTCTTCCTCTACTTCGTGATGAGAACTTCCGGATAAAACATGCGCAGCGACAACCGGCAAGCGGGCGAGATGCGCCCCGTCGAGATCGTCACCGACTATCTCATGACCGCGGAGGGTTCCGCGTTGATCAAGGTGGGCAACACGCACGTGTTGTGCGCCGCCACCATCGAGGACACCGTGCCGCAGTTCCTGCGGAACTCCGGAAAGGGATGGGTGACGGCCGAATATTCCATGCTGCCGCGCGCCACCGCGAAGCGCACACCGCGCGAGGTGACCAAGGGCCGGCCCTCGGGCCGGACCCACGAGATCCAGAGGCTGATCGGGCGCTCCGTGCGGTCGGTGGTCGATATGGCCGCGCTGGGGGAGCGCACCGTGGTGATCGATTGCGACGTGTTGCAGGCGGACGGCGGCACGCGCACCGCGTCCATCACGGGCGCGTTTGTGGCGCTGGGGCTGGCGCTGCAACAACTGGTGCGGTACGGAGCGCTCAAGGGGATGCCGCTGCGCGATTTCGTGGCCGCGACCAGCGTGGGACTGGTGGGCGGCGTCCCCATGCTCGACCTGTGCTACGAGGAGGATTCGCGCGCCGACGTGGATATGAACGTGGTGATGACCGGATCGGGCCGCTTCGTGGAGGTGCAAGCCACCGCAGAGCACGAGCCCTTCGACGACGACCAGATGTCGCGGCTGATGGCGCTGGCGCGCAGCGGCATTGCGGAGCTGATCGAAATTCAGAAGAAGGTCACACCGATTTGATCCGGCTCGATTGCGCCACGGGCAACCAGGGAAAGCTGCGGGAGTTCCGCCTGGCGGCGGGGCATGCGCCGGTGGAGATCGAGTTGCTGCCCGGATATCGGGATATTCCGCCGTGCGTGGAGGACGGCGCCACGTTCGAAGAGAATGCCATCCGCAAGGCGCGGCATTACGGAGTCCACGCGCCGGGCCTGCTGTTTGCCGACGATTCGGGCCTGGAGGTGGACGCGCTGGGTGGGGCGCCGGGCGTCTATTCGGCGCGATTTGCGGGGCCGCACGCGAGCGATGAGGCTAACAACCGGTTGCTGCTCGAAAAACTGCGAGGCGTGGAGAACCGTGTGGCACGCTTTGTGTGCGCGATCGCGCTGGTGGAAAGAGAGCGGGTCCGCGGGGTCTACCGCGGCGCGGTGGAGGGTGTCATCCTGGATGGGCCGCGCGGCGAAGGCGGATTCGGATACGACCCGCTGTTCTACTACCCGCCGTTCGGGTGCACGTTCGGCGAGGCCAGCGACGAACGGAAGTTTTCAGTGAGTCATCGCGGGCAGGCGCTGCTTGCAATGCTGCGGGGGTTGGGGCTCCGATAGCGCGAAGCCTTGGCCACGGCGCCCGTGGCAGAATGAGAAAGGAAACTTGGCAGGAGCAGGCTTCCGGCAAGTGGAGGGTGCCGAAGAACCGTCGACACGAGCGGGGGACGATCCCTTCGGAGCGTCTCTGGCGGCAGAAACCTTTGGGGCCCGAGGAGCGCCGGCTGAAGCCGGCGGCAGCCAAGATTGGCTGCCCCACAAACGTTCAGAATCAGTGCGTTATCCAAGGGTTTCTGGAGAGTGTCGACGCTGCACGCTGAGAGCGTGCGCCACGGGAGACTTATGGCACTCTTCCTGTGACCGTCCGCATGGAAAGCGTTTGTTTCACCAGCTCCGTTTTGGCCCACGCATGGTAGGATTCACGCGCTTCCTGTAACTGGGATTCCGTGCAAAACCCAGCCTTCGCGAGTTGCCCGCCCACGTTCTCGATCACCTCGGGCCACAAGGCCGTGCGCTCCGCGAAATCCGGCTCGCCGCGTTCGGCAACCTCGTCCTGCACATGGCTCTCGATGTCTTCCAGCCCGGCAGCCCGCAACAGTGCGGGAAGACGATCCGCCATGCCGTTGTCCCATTGGTTGGCCTGCCGCCAGGCCAGGAATGCCTTGTAGAAATGGCGGAACTCAGGCGGTGGATCGGGACTCCACTCGTTTCTCGCGTGGTTGTAATCGAGGACCACGAGCATGCCGGCGGGTTGGGCGGCTTGTTTCATCCTGGAGACGGCCAAGGCCGGTTCAGCGATCCATTGGAGCGTTCGCGCGGCGGTGACGATATCGAATTGCGCCGGGTAGCTCAAGCTCTTTGCGTCGCTATACTCGAACCGCAAATTCGGAAGTGAGCCATGCTCTTCCCGCGCAAGCTCCAGAAGCACCTCGTCGCGATCGACTCCGACTGCGTACCCCTCAGGTCCAACAACCTGGGCAATTCCCGCGGTGATGGCGCCGGTTCCACAGCCAACATCCAGCACGGAAAAACCAATCCGCAGCAACCCGGCAAGATGGCGGTGGTCTCGCTGAAGGGTTCGACGGTTGAGGATTCGGGGATCGGACCGGTGTGACTGGGCATGCATATTCAACGACTCGCCACCGCATTCACCAGCAGCCGCACCGGCCGGACCGCGGCCAGCACCACTTGGGCGACGGGCTGCTCGAAAGCGTCGAGCGCCTGGTTCTGTGCGGCCATCCAACCGGAGGGCGGGGCTTGAGCCGCTTCCCAGTATTGCAGCGCATCGAGGCCGATTTCGCCTACTGACTTCAGGTTTTGGGAGAGCGGAATCAACTCGGCGGGCGAGCCGTCGAAGCGCGCGTCGTTGGCGGCCCATTCGCGGAGCCGCGAGCGGATGTCCCGAAGTTCCGACGGATCGCCAGACACCAGCCGCGTTACTGCCTGTTCCAGGCGGCGCACCGGCTCGCTCTCGGGGCGGGCCGCGTCTACAAACCGATCGAGCGGCGTCAGGCTGGTGTAGTACCGAGCCACTGACCGCACGTCAATTCCTGTGGCCTCGGAAGCATCTCCCAGGACGCGCAGCGGAGCGATGGACTGCCCGGGGGGCTGCCCGCCGGCGAGGCTCTCGAGCATGGGCAGATAGTTGGCGCGATGTTGTATGCCGGTCCCCTCCAACCAGCGGCTCACCGGCTCCAGCCGCTGGTACATCGAGCTGACATCGGTGACTTCCGCGGGCGACCAGAAGCGCTCGGCGATGGCCGCCATGCGGGGCCAGATGCGGGAATCGACAGTCTGGGCGCTCACGAACTCGGCCCACATGCAGGCTTCGCCCCCGAGCGTGCCGGTGGCTTGTCCGGGATCGACGGCGTAGTGCTGAGCCGCGGGGCGCAGGTAGTCCAGGTAATAGCCGTAGGAGACGACGGTTCGATAGCCCTGGGCGGTTCCGGGACCACGCCATGCCTGGATGACCGCATCGGCGGCCAGGCCGGGCGTGAGGACGTCATCCCAGCCGACGAGTGTCTTGCCGTGTTGCCGGAGCAGCGCCTGCACGCGCAGGATGAACTGCGGCTGGAGAGCGCGCGCCAGCGGGTCTTCGACTTCGTCGCCGCCGATGTGGAAGTACGGGTCGGGGAAGAGCGCGGCCATCTCGCCGAAGAAGGCGTCGAGGAAACCGTACGTGCTATCGCCGGCGGCGTTCATCACCGCCGGGAAAACGCCCCAGTCGCGCTCGATTTGATAAGGGCCGGGCGCGGCAGCGAGGTCGGGCATTCCGACGAACCAACTGGTGGTGTGACCCGGGATGTCGAACTCGGGGACGACGCGGATGCCGCGGTCGCGGGCGTAGGCGACGACTTCGCGAACCTGGTCCTGGGTGTAGAAGTTGCCGTCGGAACCGAGCTGCTGGAGCTGCGGATAGAGCTTGCTCTCCACGCGAAAGCC
>OMOG01000495.1:6086-7764 GCA_900290305.1 Candidatus Sulfopaludibacter sp. SbA4 | reverse complement strand
TGATCGTCCGACAGGTGCCAGTGGAGGACGTTGAGCTTCACCGCTGCCATCGCGTCGAGATTGCGTTCGATCACTTCGACCGGCATCCAGTGGCGCGATACGTCCATCATGAGACCGCGCCACGGGAATCGCGGGCGGTCTTCGATATGGAGCGCGGGGACGGCGGGAGTCGAGTCGATCAACTGCAATAAAGTCTCGATGCCGCGTAGCGCTCCCGTGGCGCTGGGGGCGTCGAGGCGCGCGCCGGCTTCCGTGACATCCAGCGTATAAGATTCGTCTTCGCCGAGCGTGGGCCACTCCGGCGCGGGCTGGCCGCAGGTGACGGTAAGGCCCGGCCCGCGCCCGCTTCTCCGCCCACGGAAGCGAGCCACGGCGGACTCCGGACATCCGTTGTTGACCACGTGGAAGCCCGGTCCCACTGCCAGCCGGCCGGTGCCTGGGACCACCTTCCAGGGAAGGGGCATCAAGATGACGAGCAAGACAGGCCAGGAGGCCTGTCCTACTTGAGTTGGCGGTCGCATTCGGCGATGGCCTCCTTGGCCAGTTTCAGGCGGCGGGCAGTCTCGGGGGTCTGCGGCTTCCAGGCCTTCCAGCGAGTCACGTTCTTCTGGAACGCGAGCCGGGCCCAGCCGTAGTGGCGATTCGCGAGGAGCATCCGGCCGTACAGTTGATCGGAATCGGAGGCCGCCTCCATGGCTTCCAAGGTCGGCCGCGGGACCGAGAGAAGGCGGTTCAAAACGGGCTGGCTGCTCTGGATGATCGCCGCCGCGCCA
This sequence comes from Candidatus Sulfopaludibacter sp. SbA4, assembly GCA_900290305.1. Lineage (GTDB taxonomy): Bacteria > Acidobacteriota > Terriglobia > Bryobacterales > Bryobacteraceae > OMOG01. The sequence continues at coordinate 6,991 of OMOG01000495.1, read as the reverse complement.
TCCGGCTTACCGCGATGGAGCAGACTCTCCGCATCGCGGTTCATGGATGCCAGTTGTTCCACCAGGGGCTGGTACCAGTCGGCTTTCGTGGCATCTTTGGTCACAGCCGGCTTGGGCTGCTCGACCGGGCGCGGAGCGGGTGCGCAGGCCGTGAGGAGCGTGGCGGTCACAAGCGAAAGCAGGCGCACTACTCATAGCGTAACGCTTCGGACGGATAGACTCGCATGGCGCGGCGGGCCGGAATATAGCTCGCGGCAAACGCGGCGGCCACCAACACCAGCGCCATGGACGCGAAAGTCAGTGGATCGAACGCACTGACTTCGAACAACTGGCTCTTGAGCCAGCGGCTGCAGGCGACCGACGCGACCAGGCCGATCGCCGCACCGATCCCGGCCAGCCGGACACCCTGGCCGACCACCAGCCTGAGCACCGCCTCGCTGGGGGCGCCCAGCGCCACGCGGATGCCGATCTCCTGGGTGCGCTGCGTTACGGAGTAGCTGATGACTCCGTACAGGCCGAGCGCGGCCATCAGCAGCGCCACCACCGCGAAGAAGCCGAGCAGCCGCACCACGAAGCGGCGGGGAGCGAGGGAACTCGAAACCAGGTCTTCGAGCGTCTTGAGCTGCGAGACAGGCTGTGCCGGGTCGACCGCGTGAACGGCTTCGCGGATGGCTCCGGCGAAGGCGGCGGGGTCGCGTTCGGTCTTGACCGCGATCTGCGTGTAGGGCGCCGCTACCTGCCACATGCAGTAATAGTAGACGCCTTTGCCGGAGTCGGCGGCGAGGTCCGACTGATGGACGTGCCCGACGACGCCCACAATCCTCGCAAAGACGTTTCCAGGAACTCCTCCGCGGATGTGCTGGCCGATGGGGCTCTGGCCGCCCCAGTATTGGCGGGCCAGGTTC
>OMOG01000495.1:5902-6076 GCA_900290305.1 Candidatus Sulfopaludibacter sp. SbA4 | reverse complement strand
TGGCCGCCCCAGTATTGGCGGGCCAGGTTCTCATCAATGATGGCGACGCGTTCGGTGCCTTCGACATCCTGGTCGGTGAAATAGCGGCCGGCCTTGAGGGGAATGGTCAAGGCCTGAAAGTAGGCCGGCGAGATCGCGCGGATGTCGCCGTGGGGGCCTGGATCGCCCGGTCCG
>OMOG01000495.1:0-5892 GCA_900290305.1 Candidatus Sulfopaludibacter sp. SbA4 | reverse complement strand
GCCTGAAAGTAGGCCGGCGAGATCGCGCGGATGTCGCCGTGGGGGCCTGGATCGCCCGGTCCGGTGGGCTTCTCCTGGATGGAGAACGAGGCCGACCCAGCCGTGCCGGTAAACGGCAATCCCACCGCTGCGGCGGCGGACGCGACCCCGGGAGTCGAAGCCAGGCGGTCGATCAGCGTCCGGTAGAAGACGATTTGCTTGGGCATATCCGGATAGCGCGTACGCGGCAGCGAGAGGCCGGCGGTTATCACTCCGTGAGGATCGAAACCAGGGCGCACATCCTCGATGCGCGCGAGGCTGCGGATGAAGAGGCCGGCGCCCACCAGCAGCATCAGGGCCAGCGCGGTTTCGCAGGTGACCAGGGCGGAGCGGAGGCGCTGCCGTCCGCGGCCGGACATTCCGGAGCGGCCGGTGCCTTTGAGCACCTCGGCCGTATCGAGCTTGGCGATCTGCCAGGCGGGCACTCCACCGAACAGAAGCGCCGAGACGATGGTGGCGGCGGCGGTGAAGAGCAGCACGTTGGCGTCGATGGAGGCGGCGATGCCGATGGCCGCGTCTTCGGGGGCGAGCAGCAGCAGAACCCGCATCCCGGCGTAGGCCAGGGCAAGGCCTGTGACCGCGCCGCCGAAGGCCAGCAGCAGGCTTTCGGCCAGGGTTTGCCGCATGAGCGCCCAACGTCCCGCGCCCAGCGCGGCGCGCACGGCAATCTCGCGCGTGCGGCCGGAGGTGCGCGCCAGCATGAGGCCGGCGATATTGGAGCAGGCGATGAGGAGCACGAATCCCACGGCGCACAGCAGGATGACCAGGGGACGCTTGGTGTCGCCGGCCAGGAAGTCGGTGATGGGCACGGCGAACATGCCCCACTGCGAGTCGCGGGCGTAGGTGGCGCCCCGGGTGCCGGAGGCTTTCAGGCGGTCGGCCAGCACCTGGATGAAGGCATCGGCGCGCTCGAAGGGGACGCCGGGACGCACGCGGGCAAAGGCGTTGTAGCTTTCGTTGAAGCGGTTGTTTTCGGAGAAGGCGGCGGGCGCGAGGCCCAGCGGAGCCCACAGGTCCACGTTCCGCGGAAAGCGGAAATCGGGTCCCATGACGCCGACGATGTGGTAGGGGTTCTCGTTGAGCGAGACGGTCTTTCCCAAGATATTGGGGTCGGAGCCGAACAGGCGCTTCCAGGCGGGGTAGGAAAGCACGATGACGCGATTGGCATCGGGCTGGTCTTCATCGGGGGTGAAGACGCGCCCGAGGAGGGGCCGGGAGCCGAAGACGTCGAACCATTCGACCGATACGGAGGCGCCCTGGAGACGCTCCGGCGCGTCGCCGCCGGTGTAATTGAAATCACCTTCGCCGATGATGGCGGCGTGCTCGAAGAGGTCGCGGCTGTCACGGACGTCGGCGAAGTCGCGGGCGGAGATCGGAATGCTGCGGAGGTTGAGCTTGTCGTACTTGACGCGGACGGCCACCACCTGGTTGGGGCGCGAAATGCCCGCGGGATTGAGCAGGATCTGGTTGACCAGGCTGAAGATGGCGGCGTTGGCGCCAATGCCGAGGGCCAGCGCGGCGATGGCCGTGGCGGCGAAGCCGGGACTTTTGCGCAGGGTACGGGTGGCAACGCGAAAATCCGACAGCATATGTATTTAATACGAACGAGCCGGCATAATGGCCCGCAGAATTTCGCGGTTTAGATTCTAGGCTTGCGGCCGAAGACCCGCGGCGGGACGCGCCTTACCCTCTTGCCCGTGGCCCGTGGTTCTGGCACTGCCGCTAATGGGCTGGGAATTCTTGTTCTTGAAGACCGCGTCGTCAAAGAGCTGGATAAACATAATGGTGCCCATGACCGGAATGAGTACCCACTTCAAGATCACCGCAACCGGAAATCTCGTCTCGAAGAACGCGGTTTCAGTACGGCCACTTGTCCGTATAGGATTGCTCTCCGGGGTCACTCTCCTTCGCCGGGCTTGCATCACCACCTGCGCCGCCGGCACACCCATGGTGAGCAACACCCCAAGGACAATGCACTCGTGCCACACCACGGAGAAACTCCGCTGCCACATGACCTCGTTGACAACAATGTACAGGAAACATACGGCCCATGTGATCACCAGGCCTATGGCCCGAGCTTTGAAGCGCTCGGTTTCGTACCGATATAGTTCATCGCGCAGCTTCATCGCAGTAAACTGAGATCCTCCCACCATGATACTGCATCGCCATCCTTCTAGTGCTTCCCCAAAAGCAATACCACAATCAGCTTGCGAACCAGCGCCAAAATGATTACCAGGTCACACGTCAGGAAGCCCCACTTGTGGAGTTCGCGATGGTTCTCGATTTCGGCATACCCTCCATATTTTGCAGCGATGGTCAGGAGAAAGTGGATCGCTGACACAAAGGCAAGAAAGCACGCGTACAATAGCACATCGTCCATCAAGGCAACGACGACGGGCCCCTTACGACTCCACCACCCTCTCAAGTATTCAGCTATCCGATCGCCGATGCCGGGTTCTCCCGCCAGAGGGCCGAGATTGGGTGGAGTGATCGGGCTCTCTTTAGGACTTGGGGGTCCTGGGCGCTTTCCCCGGTTGTTCTTGCCTTTATCTTTTGGCACGAAGCCAAGATCATATCTCATCGGCCGGGCCGGAGAAAGCCGTTCTCTAGCCAAGTAAATTTCGGCCGAATAGCGAAGCGCTCCCATTGCTCTACGGAGCGTGATTTCGTATGATCCGTAGATACTATGGACGAACTCGGAACGGTCGAAGGGGCTGAGGGTATCCTCACCATACGCGGCGGCGGCAACGTGCGCGGATGGAACGGCATTCAGTACAAGTCGGGCCTGTCGGCGAAGAATGTCGGGGCGAAGAAGCTGTCGATGAACGTGGCCACCATTCCGCCGGGTGGCGTGGCGTCGGCACACATCCACGTGGATTTCGAGGTGATGCTCTACATCCTCGCCGGCCGCGTGCGGCATGAGTATGGGCCGGCGCTGGAACACACGCTCGAGAACCAGGCCGGCGACTTCATCTTCATCGAGCCCGGCGTGCCGCACGAGGTCTTCAACATCAGCGACACCGAGCCCGTGGTCGCGGTGGTCGCGCGATCCGGCGCCGGCGAGTGGGAGAACATCGTCAGCTTCACGCGGCCGAAATGCTAACCGACACCCAAATCTCCGAGCTGCGATCCCACTTTCCGATCCTCCAGGAGAAGACGTATCTCTATAACTGCTCGCAGGGCGCGCTCTCCGACGCCGTCGAAGGCGGTATGCGCGAATACGCGGAGAGCTGGCGCACCTCGTCCGACCCTTGGGCCGAGTGGGTGGGATTGTATGAAGCGCTGCGCGTGGAATTCGCGCGATTCATCAATGCCGAGCCCGACGAAGTGGCCATCGTGACGAGCGCCTCGGCCGGAATCAACCCCATCGCCAACGCGCTATGCTTCGACCAACGCAACAAAGTGGTGATGAGCGAGTACGAGTTCCCGACCATGGGGCACATCTGGCTTGCGCAGCGGCCGCGCGGCGCAGATGTCCAGTTTTTGGACGGCGTCGACAACACGGTCGGGGCCGAGGCCTACGAGCGCGCCATCGACGACCGCACGCGCATCGTGCCGCTCACCCAGGTCTCCTTCGTCAACGGATTCCGCTCCGACGTAGCGGCGGTCACCCGCGTCGCCCATGCGCACGGCGCCCTGGTCTTCCTGGATGGCTACCAGGATTGCGGCACGCGCCCCATGGACGTGCGGGCGCTGGACCTGGACTTCTTCGTGACCGGGGCGCTGAAGTATCTGCTCGGTCCGCCCGGGCTGGCATTTCTGTACGTGCGGCGCGAGCTGGTGGAATCGCTCGCTCCCACGATGACCAGTTGGTTCTCGCAGCGCGATATTTTCGCGTTCGACACGAAGCATCTCGACCTGGCGCCCGCCGCGCGACGGTTTGAAACGGGCACGCCGGCGATCCCCAACATCTACCTGGCCAGGCCCGCGCTGGATCTGCTGGCGCGCATCGGTATGGCGAACGTCGCCACGCAGATCGAGATGCTCGCGCGTACATTTCACCAGGGCGCGCGCGCTCTCGGCATCGAGTCCAAGACGCCGTCATCCAGCGTGGGCCCGCTGATTGTGCTGCGCTCCTCCGACGCGCCCGCGCTGGTGGCCAGGCTGGCCGCGCGCGGCATCGTGGTGTCGGCGCGCCGCGACGGCGTGCGGTTCGCGTTCCACGTGTATAACAACCTGGACGATGTTCAAACGGCCCTCCGCGCCTTGGAAGATAATCTGGATCTGTTGGTGCGGAAGTGATTGAGGGTATCGAAAAGGGCGAGCAGCTCTCGCGGCAGCTCACCTCGGCGCAGCTCGCCATGATGGCCATCGGCGGCGCCATCGGCACGGGCCTGTTCCTGGGCAGCTCGCTGGCGGTCCACACCGCCGGACCGGGAGTGATCGTCACCTACCTGATCGGAGCGGGGATTGCCCTGCTGCTCATGGGAGCGCTTGCGGAGATGGCGGTGGCGCATCCCACCGCGGGATCGTTCGGAGTCTACGCCGAGTTGTATGTCAGCCGGTGGGCCGGCTTCACGGTGCGCTACACCTACTGGGCGGCGCAGTGCATCGCCACGGGCGGCGAGGCGGTCGCCATCGCGATCTACTGCCAGTGGTGGTTCCCGGAGACGCCGAAATGGCTATGGATCGTGGTCTTCTCGGCCGCGCTGCTGTATGTCAACGGGCGCACCGTGGGCAGCTTCGGGAGCTTCGAGTACTGGTTCGCCATGATCAAGGTGGTGGGCATCGTGCTGTTCATCGTCATTGGGCTGGCGCTGCTGATGGGTCTCACGCCGCGGCCCGCGATCGGCCTTTCCAACCTCACGGCGCACGGCGGCTTCCTGGCCACCGGATGGCGCGGAGTCTGGATGGCGCTGGTGTTCGTGATCTTCAGCTACATGGGGTCGGAAGTGGTGGCGGTCACGGCGGGCGAAGCGAAGGATCCCGAGATCGCGGTGCCGCGCGCCATGCGCTCCATGATCGGCAGGCTGATCCTGTTCTATATGGGCTCGATTGTCGTGCTGATCTGTATCGTTCCGTGGAACCAGATCCAGCCCGGAGCGGACGTCACCGCGAGCCCCTTCGTGAAGGTCTTCCAGTTGATCGGCGTGCCGGCCGCGGCGCACATCGTGAACTTCGTGGTGATCACCGCGGCGGCATCCAGCATGAACTGCAACCTCTACCTGGTGACCCGCATGATGTTCTCGCTGGCGCGCGGCGGCTATGCGCCGGAGTTCTTCGGGCGCGTCTCCGCGCGAGGCATACCCATTCCCGCGCTCGCGGTTTCGGCGGCCGGCCTGGCCTTCGCGGTGGTGGCGGCGCTGGTCTACCCCGACAGCGCCTTCGTCTACCTGTTCGGGATCTCGCTCTTTGGCGGCCTGTATGCATGGCTGATGATTTTCGTGACGCACCTTTACTTTCGCCCGACATGGGACGGCGCGGGCGGGCGGCGGCTTCCCGTGCGCATGATCGGCTACCCGTACACATCGCTCGCGGGAGCGGGCGCCATCCTGGCCATCATGGGCACCACGTGGTGGGTGGAAGGCATGCGCGTCACGTTGATCGCGGGGGTGCCGTGGCTGATCGCGATCACGGCAGCGTGGTTCCTCTTGCAGGGAAGAGTCCAGCGAAGAGTCCAACGAAAAGCAGGAGCATAAATGCAAGACAACCTTCTGATGCGATTTGCGCAGGCCCTCGCCGGCGGCGCCATACGGGTGGTGGACCTGAGCCAGCCACTCGACGCCGGGACCGCCATCATCCAGCTTCCGCCCGAGTTCGGAAAGACGTGGCCGTTCCGGCTGGAAGAGATTTCCAGATACGACAGCCGCGGGCCGGCGTGGTACTGGAACAATTTCTCGTGCGGCGAGCACA
>OMOG01000496.1 GCA_900290305.1 Candidatus Sulfopaludibacter sp. SbA4 | reverse complement strand
GCCATCATGTGGTTATTCACTATGACCACCTCTGTGGCTGAACGATTATTTTCAACGATTTAGGTCCCGGATGCAATGCCAAATCAAATCCTGAACGGATTTTAACCAAAGGCAAACGGTGGGAAATCAACTCCTCCACCGGCAATTCACCGCCAAAAACCAGGTTTGCGGACTCTTGTTGCAAGTCTACTGAAGCACTATAACACCCGAAAAGCGTCCGTTCACCCATGCAGATGTCCGCGCCGGACGTTTCGATTCGTTCGGTGGCGGAAGTCTGGGCAAAAAGCAGGATCCGCGAGCCGGGCCGCGAGCAGGCAATCGCCTGGTCGACGATGCCCGGGACGGAGGCCGCGACAATCACCAGGTCCGCGCCGCGTCCCTCGGTGCGCTTCTTGATTTCGGCGGAAATGTCCAGGGCCCTCGGGTCCCAGGCGAAGTCAGCGCCGCACCGCGACGAAATGGCGAGCCGCTCGGCGATGGTGTCGGTCGCCGCCACGCGTGCGCCGGTGCGGTGGACCAACATGGTGAACATCAAACCGATGGGTCCCTGGCCCAGAACCGCGACGAAATCTTCCGGCTGCGGATCGCACTGCACGACGGCCTTGAAGCACGTGTTGAGCGGCTCGACCAACGTGGCGCGTTCGAACGAAACTCCGTCGGGGATTTTCTCCACGCCGCGTTCCACAATCCAATCCATCACCCGGACGTACTGCGCGAATCCGCCGCCGGCGGGCTCGAAGCCGGCGGTAATTCCCACTTTCTTGTACACCGGGCACTGCGCATAGGTCTTGCGGCGGCAGTAAAAACAATCCAGGCACGGAATGTGGTGGAAGGCCACCACGCGGTCGCCGGGATGGAAGCGGGTGACGCCCGCTCCCACCGCCACCACGACTCCGGCAGTTTCATGACCGTAGATGCGGGGCGGGGCGAGGAGATTGTGCTCGATCTTCTTGAGATCGGTATGGCAGATGCCGCAGGCCTCCACGCGGATGAGCAACTCGCCGGGCCGGATCGCCGGGGTGGGGATCTCCTCAACGCTGACGACGCTCTTGCCGCGGTAAACTGCAGCGTGCATGGTCTCGGGGATGGCGCTCAGCTCAGAATCGGCAATCGGCAATAAACTCTCCCAGTGCACGCGCGGCCCGGACACACCGGTTTCGCAACCGGATCAGTTCCGGAATCCGGACGGCCGGATGGCGCAGGGTTCCCGTAAGAATCCTTATTGTATCGAAGTGCCCGTCGGAAGTGAGAGCCGAATTGAAGTCGTTCGCCATAGTTTCTCCGGACAAATCCGTAACGACCTTCAACACATATACGGGCAACCCGAGTGTTGCGGCGCGCTGGGCGACCCCGGCGGCCTCCATTTCGACGGCGATCCCTCCGGAAGCGCGGAGCAGGCGCTTCTCCGCGGCGGTTCGGGCGACGTGGCCGATCGAGCAGATCGGCCCTTCGACGGCGCCACGGCTCTGGCACCGGGCGCAGGCAAGATCGCTTCCCACGATGGCGGTTCCGCCCACGATATCGGCGATCTGCAACCGCTCATCCAAAGCTCCGCAAAATCCCATGCTGACCAGCGCGTCGGGATGAAAGCCCGGGGCTGCACGATCCACAGCCGCCGCGGCGCGCTTCGCCCCGGCGCCATTGGCCACGAGCAGGATCTCGTTTCCACCGAGGCGCGTGGCCCCGGACTTCGCCGCGCGTGCCAACGGGCCCCCAAACTCCATGCGATCGGCGGCCACGAAAAGGAGCCTCATGCCCGCTGAAACCACTCGACGAAGCCTCTCGGGCCCGTTGTCGGGTTGCTCAAAAGGCGTCGCGCAGGCCCACCCTGCAAGGCAGAGCAGCCGCCCGCGCCGTAAGGCAGTTCCATGGCTGCTCTGATTATACGCTCGCTCCCGAAATACCGGAATGCTGGAGCTTGATACGTACCGAGTCCAGCGGTGCGGGTGGCTCATCAACTCGGCACCGTGGGCGCGTCGTCATGGCTTACAGCGGGTCGCCCTGCAGGACGCAACGGGTGCAATGCTCCCCGGAATCCCCATCAGCGCCAGGTTAAGCCCAGATCGCGCGGATTTCGACTTCGGGATCGAGGCCTGAACTGCTCAGGCGGGAACATTTCTGACACTAAATGTCTTTATCTCAGCGCTTATGCCGAAATCCCCGGAGAGCCGTGGCTACCGAGCTTGCGTGGTCGTCGCAAAAACCTTGCGGGCCTCGTCATTTCTTAACTGGCGTGGCGGGGGCCGGTGCAGCCAACCTGTTCCTGGTCGGCTGCTCAAGCGCGGCCGCGGGCGGAGCCGCCGTGCCGTTGGCGGGCTCGATTTGCTCTTGCGGCGGGACGAGATCTGTGCCCAGGAACCAGGCGTCTGTCGTTGGGTCGTAGACCAGCGCCCAAACGAAGCGGTCTGGAGGGAAAACTGCGCCGGGCGGGCGCTGCCCCAGTCCATCCAGCAGTTGTATCAGCACCTGGCGCGCCGGAAGAGTTTGACCGCGCAACGAGCATCGTTTGCCGCCCAGGGCAAAGGCCGGCGGCAAGATGTTGGTGATGCTGATGCCACGGATTTGCCGGACCTCGTTGAGCGTATTGGTCAGTAGATCCCAGCACTTTCCCTCTTGCTGGTTTACGTGGACGATCGTGCTGAGAATCGGCTGGAAATCGACCATCTTGCCATGCACCGGGCGGCCGGCGGGAACAATATGGGCGTAACCGCCGTCGTAAATCGCGGTAAATCTACCAGGATTTCCAGAGGCGTTGTACTCTGCCAACAAGGGCTCGATCACGTCCGGTCCGAGCGGCCGGATCGAGGCGGCGACCGCCGCCGTGCCGAACTTATTCGCAGCGCCAGCCGCGGCGCCGCGGGCCGACACGTGGAAGACCATGGGCTTCAGTATCAGGTTCCGGTACTCCAGACCGTTTGGCAGTTTTCCGGCAACGACGTCCTGCGCATCCGGGGGAGCGTCTTCATACGTAACAAAGTACCCGTATCGCTGAACAAGTTCTCCATACAGTTCCAGCATCGGCCGTCCACGGTCGATCTTGATCTCCTCGGCGGCGGGCGATAGAGGCGCTGATCCAACGAGTGCCAGGGTTGCAAGCAACGTGGACAATCGTGGCTGCCGCGCCGGCCCGGTCATCAAGTTTTGGAGCACGGTCATTTCTTCACGGGCGGAACCGGGGTCGGTGTAAAGTACCCGTTGGGCTGGCCAGGTACCGTGACCCGCGGAGCCAATGGCGCCGACGCCGGCTCGACGTGGTCCTGCGTTGGGACGAGTTGCGTGCTCAGGAACCACGCGTCCGTCGTTGGGTCGTAAACTAGCGTCCAAACATAGCGGTCCGGAGGGAAGACGAAGCCGGGGTGCTGCCCCAGCCCGTCCAGCAGTTGTATCAGTACCTGACGCGCGGCGAGATTCTGTCCGTGTACGGAGCACTGTTTGCCGTCCAAGGCGAAGCCGACCGGCAGGTTGTTCGTGACCCTGACGCCGCGGGTCTGCTGGACTTCGTTTAGCATGTTGGTCAGCAGGTCCCAGCACTTTCCCTCTTGCTGGTCTACGCGGACAACCGTGCTGAGAATCGGCTGGAAATCGATCATCTTCCCATGCACCGGGCGACCGGCAGGGACAATATGGGCGTACTCCCCCTCGTAGATCGCGGTGAATTTACCAGGATTTCCGGAGGCGTTGTATTCTGCCAGCAAGGGTTCGATCACATCCGGTCCGAGTGGCCGGATCGCAGCGGCGACAGCCGCGGTGCCCGCTTTGCTCGAGGTTCCAGCCGCGACGCCACGGGCCGACACGTGGAAGACCATGGGCTTCAGGATCAAGTTCCGGTATTCCAGACCGTTTGGTAGTTTCCCAACGATGACGTCCTGCGCATCTGGAGGAGCGTCCTCGTAGGTCACAAGGTATCCGTAACTGCGAACCAGCCTGGCTGACAGTTCCAGGACTGGGCGCCCGCGGTCGATCTTGACCTCCTCGGCGGCGGACGCTAGGTGCGCCGTCGCAACGAGCACGAGGACTGCAGGCAAACTGGGCGGTGAGGAGTTTCTCATAATGTTTCGCCTTTATTCAGAAATGGTAAGTCTGGAAGGAAGAATCGGACGCGCCTGCCCGTGAGACCAAAACGGAGGTCGCGGTGAACGTAAACGTCAGGAGGTTAAAACCGGTATTCGCTGCCCCGTAAGTCTCAGGCGTAGCCGAGCGGGCTTGCTCCTTATTGATCGCCATCACCTGAGGATATTGTATGACACACGAGGAGCCGGATCCCTGCAGCGCGGGTGCGTAATGTTGCATGTAACCCACAGTGTTCGGCGAGAAGCCCACCTTGTCTGGACCGTAGACGGAGGAGCCGTTTTGGAGCTGAACGTACCAAGCCGCGGGCTGAGCCAGCGCCGTGAACTGGGTGGCCGACCATGGCGCGGTGGACCACCAGCAGCCGTCGTTACCGGCGAAGCCTTGAGGTATCGTGTCGCCAGCGACCGGGTTCCGCTCCAATACCTGTCTGCCGCCGAACATGGGCAAGTCGCTCAGGGTCATGTTGAAAAAAGCGGCCGTCGGGAAGCCGTAGGGGTCGTACCAGCCACCGAATGTCGTGCTTTCGGACGCTGGAATCCGCTCGGCGACGGTCAGGGTATCGGCAACTCCAGGGAGGGGCACGGACGAACTGCTAAACGTTCCGCTCCCATTCCACACTGTGGTGCGGGCGACAGGCTCCCGGTTACCGAAAGGTAGGTGGCGGCCAGAATCCCGCAACCCGTTGGGGGCTGAGGGTTGTTAGCGAACAGGGTATAGCTCTGGTTTTGGCTGTTATAGCTGGAGCTGGAGATGGTCCATGCTGGCGAGAAAGTGCAACTACCGTTTGTATAGGACCCGGCAACGTATCCCGAGATCGCGCCGGATAGATCGGTGAGTATCCACGAGCCGAATCCAGGGGTCGACTCCGCCCACGATCCCGTCATCGAAGCGCAGTTGGCCTGGGGCGGGGGATTCGGGGTGGTGGCAGCCACGTTGAAGAAGCCTACCGTGTTTGTGCAGGTTGACGAATAGCCATTGTTGGTCGCGGTCGGAACGACGATGTATCCGCCCAGAGGAAATCCGGTCGTGCTGAATTGGAAGGTAAAGGTTGGGGTCGCGCTCGGGGTCGCGGTGATTCCGCTGACGCTCGTGGAATACGGGTTTGTGCTCGCACCATTTACCTGAAGGGTAGTGCTCGTGGCCCCTGGCATTGTCACGTTAAGGTCAGGCAGCGTTCCGGCGGCTACAGGGGGATCGTTGGCTCCGCTGCCGGGTCTCGACGAAGTGACCACGGTACCAGTAAGTGACCACGGTACCAGTACACCCCAGCGGCACGACTGAAAACGCAAGGGTCGGGATGGCGGGAACCCCGCCGACGACCCACTGCTCCGTCCAGGTCCCGACCTCTCCCGGCGTTTCGGTGCCGAGGATGACGAGATTGCCGTTCGAGTCGGTGAAGCCCTCCGACAGGCTTCCGCCAGCGCCGTTTTGGGTATAGTTCAAAGTGACCGACTGGCTCGGTTCACCGCTGACCGTCAGAGTGAACGTGTCGCCTACATAGAAGTTGGTCAGGCCGGTGTGCCAGTTACCCGTGTTCACTAGAGTCACGGTTGGATCCACCTCCCACGTCGTTTCCGTCCCCGAGTCCGTGTCCTGCCAGTTGGAGGTGACGCCCTGATCGTTGACCGCCGCGAACCAAGTTACTCTGGTTCCCGTGTACGACGGGTTTTGGAACATGAGAGCGAAATTCGCGATAACCGTACTGCCTCCCCCGCTATAGCCGGACGCCCCGCCGTTCAGCGTGCAGTCGCCATTGTGTGCGCTACCGCCCGCCGGAAGCTGGTACCACCCATTCGGGTTGTTCGAGCTGTTCCACAGATAGAGCGCGTTGGCTGAGGGTATCAGCGCAACCAGGCAATCCAGGCTGCTCATGCCCGAGTCGCTGAAGTTCAGGTAGACCTCCTGGATGTTGTACCCTCCCTGTTGAGTCGCCGTCACCGAGAACGTTCCCCGGGCTCCCGTCCCGGATGCGGGGGCCAAGCTGACGGTGGGAGCGGGAACGGTGGCTGGGCTCCAGGTTCCCTTGGCCACAAACCCCGACGTGTTGTTCGGCGAGGGCGCGTTACTCGTTGCGGCGACCCAGGTCGTTTTTGTCCCCACGTAACCAGGGCTGAAGCTGATGGCGAAATTTGCCGTGACCGAGCTGCCGCTACCGCTGTGGCCGGACGCGCCAGCATTCAGCGTGCAGTTGCTGTTCGACACGCTGGTGCCGGCCGGAAGCTGGTACCAGTTGTTTGGGGCATTCGGAGTATTCCACAGGTAGAGCAGATTGGTGGAGGGCACCAGCGCCGCCATGCAGTCCAGAGTGCTCATGCTGGAGTCGCTGAAGTTAATGTAGACCTCACTAATGACATAGCCGCCCTGCGATGCCGAGACCGAGAACGTTTGGCTGCTCCCGGACCCGGCCGAGGGCGTGACGGAGACGGTCGGTTGCGCCCATCCTGCGCCTGGAAGGGACAAGAGCGTCAGGGCGAGGCCGGCGAAGAGCTTCGGATGCGTTCCAAGTTGTTTTCTCATATGACACCTCAGTGCCCCGTTCCTGCGATCGTGAACTTAATCGGAGGCGGATCGGGCTGGCCCGTGACGTGCTGTATCGTGAGGCTAAGTCCAGTCGCTGGCAGGGGTAGATTGTTGGAATCGCTCAGGGCAAGACCACCGGCAACGACCGACAGGGTCAGTGTCGTATCGAATGGAATGCGTAGCTCCCAGTTCTCTCCCGTGGGCATCTTGGAGGTCTCGCCTTAGCGGGAAGAAGAGCTTAGTGGGGGTCCACACTCCCAGGAAGACGTGACCCGACGCCGTCCCTGTAGGCACTGCCTTAAGGTACCCGGAGGGATCCGCGAGGCGGACTCGCAGTAACGAGCCGCTGGAAACGGTCAGCACGTTGCCGGCGGAAACCTGGCCGTTTACGAGCGTGATCCGCTCGGGATTTGCCGACCACGCGCAGGGGTCCACGATCTGGCCCGAGGCTTGCGCGCACAGCGCGTAAGTCCCAGCCTGCAGACCTGCAATGCTGAAATTTCCGTTTTTGTCCGAAACCGCCGTTCCGGCGACGCCCTGTCGCGGCGACGGCCGCATTGCGGTGATCCAGCAACCCGGAATAGGTGCGCCGTCCGTAAGCTTTACGGTTCCGTCTATGCTTCCTCCGGCCGATTGCCCCAAAAGCAGCATCGACCGGCCAACACAGAGCACGCTTAGCAGGTACCTTGAGGTCATGTATCCTCCATTTAGTAATAAGAGATCTAGAACTCTTAGTATCTTTAAAGGTGATATTAAGTTTCCACGCTGCCGTTGTCAAGTAAGAAAAACCAGACAACCTTTGAAATCCCAGATCTATGGCGAATAAGGACTTCGCCACTCCGGAGCGCGGCAAATATGCTCTGGTTCGCCGTTTCGCGGGGTAGGTCAATTGAAAAGTTTACAAGTTAAACGCTTGCTCGAATCCGTGCTATGTTCGCTGGCGATGGCCGCCTCTTTTGCGCCGATCCTCACGCGCGCGGCGCCGCTACAGGTTGAGTACCTGCTCTGCGGAACCACTCGACGGCGCAAGCGAGGGCTTGATCGGCGGGGCCGGGGTTGAAGCCCAATTCGCGGCGCGCCTTTTCGTGCGTGACCCACATTTTCTTCTTCGCCATGCGGACGGCGTCCAGCGGCACGCGCGGCGGAATGCCGCTGATGCGGGCCCAGGCGGTGCTGCACGCTCCGGCACAGTAAGCCACCGCGTACGGCAGCCGGACGGTGGGCGCTTTGCGGCCGGTGATCTTGGCCAGCGTTTGCAGAATCTGTGCGAGCGTCAGGTTTTCGGCGCCGAGAATGTAACGTTCGCCCACGCGGCCGCGCTCGCAGGCCAGCAGGTGTCCTTCGGCGGTATCGCGGACATCCACCACGTTCAGCCCGGTATCGATGAATGCCGGCATGGCGCCATTCAGGAAATCGACCACGATCTTGCCCGTGGGGGTCGGTTTGACGTCGTGGTCGCCGATCGGCGCCGTGGGGTTAACGATCACCACCGGCAAGCCGTCGCGAGCGTATTCGAGGGCCACGCCTTCGGCCATGAACTTGGACCGTTTGTAATCGCCGGCCATGTCGGCCAAATTGACCGGTGTCTCCTCATCGCCGATGCCGCCTCGCGGAATGCCGATGCACCCGACGGTGCTGGTGTAGACGATCCGTTCCACGCGGGCCGCGCGCGCGGCTTCCAGCAGGTGGTGCGTGCCGTCCACGTTGGAGCGGTATAGCTCCCGCGGGTCTCGAGCCCACAGGCGATAATCCGCGGCCACGTGGAAGACCAGGCCGCAACCCGCCACGGCCCGCTCGAGCGAATCGGGATCGCGCAGGTCACCGGTGACCGTGTCCACATCGAGATCCGCGACCTTGCTGCCGGCGCGCACCAGGGCGCGGACGGAGTAGCCCCGCTCCAGCAGCACGCGGGCGACATGCCAGCCGAGAAAACCGGAAGCGCCGGTGACGAGGACGGGCTTCATGGGAGACGCCACCAAGAGAAGATCGTGAGCCGCCGATGAACGCAGATGAACGCCGATAAGAACGGAACGATGTTATCTGTGTTCATCTGTGTTCATCGGCGGCCCCAGTTCTTATTCGGGACCAGTTCAATTGCCGGAGGTTTGGTCAGTAGGAACACAGCACTGACAGTCACTGGTCCCGTGATTACACGAACGCTGGCGATCAGCAAAATACAGTCTTTATAGGACGCCCACTTGTGGTATCGCTAACGTGCGTAGTGCCGATAGTCCGCTTGTGTGAGCAGCCACCGTCCAACCGAATCCAGGTTTCCACCAGAGCCGCCGTCCGACACATTACCTCAGCATCGGCCATCAGCCGATCGGCCATCAGGCGGCACGTTTCTTGATCTGATTCCCGGCGATTGCGCCGACGATAGCGCCGACGATTCCGCCAAGAGGCCCCCCAAGGAGTAGTCCGCCTGCGCCCGCCACCATCGCGCCGAATAATTCCACATCGCTTCCTTCGGCATTTGCCCCGATGCGGCCGTTGACGTCCGAAAGGTATCCCTTCCCGTCAGGGAAAACGACGGCGTAATGAACGGATTTCGAGTGAGGATCTGTGTAGACATAGATCGGATAGCCTTCTTTGCTTCTCCCGACCATCGATCCGTACCCACCGCCGGGATTCATGTACACCATGGCCATATTGATCTACGCCTCTATTCCTTTGTACCACAGGCCACAGGCAGGAATGCCTGTGCCACCTACCGCAGCATCCACGTCAGCATCTTGAAGTTGTCGGTGAACCTGGCGTTGATGCCGAAGGCTGCGGACGGCTCGAAACCGCAGTGCATCATACAGTGCTCGCAGCGCGGATCGTTGCCCGGACCGTAGCTTTCCCAAGGGGTCTGGGTCATCAGGTCTTCGAAGGTCTTGTAGTGCCCGTCCGTGATCAGGTAGCACGGACCTTTCCAGCCCTTGATGTTGTAAGTGGGATTGCCCCAGGCGGTGCAGGGCAGTTCCCGCTCTCCTTTGAGAAACTCCATGTAGACGGGCGTCTGGCGGACGTTGTATTTCCTGGCGATGCGGTCGAAGTCGCGGAACTTCTCGTGGACGTCGTCGCGCGTGAGAAAGATCTCGCGGTCGTTGACGGCCGAGTATCCGTAGGCCGGGGAAATCTGGTGGCCGTCCACGTTGAACTGCTTGAGGTATTCGAACAGCTCCTCGATCTCGGCCATGTCGGTCTCTTTGTAGACCGTGGTATTGGTGCAGACCAGGAATCCGGCGGCCTTCGCAACCTTGATGCCCTCGATGGCGTCGCGGAAGACGCCTTCACGCTCCACCGCGATATCGTGGTTCTTCTCCATGCCGTCCAAATGCACGTTGAAGTAGAAACGCTTGTCGGGCTTGAACTCGTGCAGGCGCTTCTTGATGAACATCCCGTTGGTGCACAGGATGATGTGGCGGTTGCGTGCCAGTATTCCCGCGACCAGCTCGCCGATCTGCGGATACATCATGGGCTCGCCGCCGCAGATCGAGACCATGGGCGTGCCGCACTCGTCCACGGCGGCCAGACACTCTTCCAGCGGAACGCGCTCGGTGATGGTGGACTCGTATTCGCGGATGCGCCCGCAGCCGGTGCAGGTCAGATTGCAGGCGTGCAGCGGCTCGAGCATCATCACGATGGGAAAGCGTTTGTCGATCATCGGATGAGGCTCGCGCTTCCCGCCGGTCTTG
>OMOG01000497.1:14037-18956 GCA_900290305.1 Candidatus Sulfopaludibacter sp. SbA4 | reverse complement strand
ATGTGGGCGGCGGCAGCGCTCCCTTTCCGGGCTCCGTTACGGGGACTGCCGGCCCACAGGGAAACCAGATATCCCTGTTCGATCCGGGCGGAATCGCGCTGGATTCCGGCGGCAATTTGTATGTCGCCGATTTTGGCGGGCACCGGGTGCTCCGGATCGATGCGAAAACCGCGCTGGTAACCAACATCGCGGGCACGGGAAATGCGGGTGCCGCGCAGGAGAACGTGGCCGCCGCCACGGCGCCCTTGGATGCTCCCGGAGGTGTGGCCGTGGACAATAACGGCAACATCTATATCTCGGACACCAACAACTTCAGGATTCGCAAGGTTACCAGCGGCCTCATCAGCACCTACGCCGGCAGCGGACAACTCGGCTTCGCGGGCGATGGCGGTCCGGCCAAGTCCGCGGGCCTCAACGCCGTTTTCGGGCTGGCAGTGGACGCGCAATCCAACCTTTTCCTGGCGGACCGGGACAACTTTCGCGTGCGCCGCGTGGATCGGGTCTTGCAGACCATCTCTACCGTGGCGGGCAACGGCACCTCCTTCGATAACGGAGTTCCGGCCGCCGGCCTGCTGCTCTTTAAGCCCGGCGGGGTCAACCTGGCCGGCCTGCTGCTCTTTAAGCCCGGCGGGGTCAACCTGGGCCCGGATGGAAGTCTCTACATCGCCGACTCGTTTTCCGATATCGTTCGCCGCGTGAACACCGCAGGCACCGCGTTCACGGTGGCCGGGACCGGCGGGCACGGAGACAGCGGCGACCAGGGGCTGGCTACGTCCGCCGAACTGTCCACTCCTTTTGGCTCGGCGTTCGACGCGCAGGGAAACCTCTATATCGCGGATGCCGACAACAACGTGATCCGCAAGGTCGATACAACCGGTGCCATCACCACCTTCGCCGGCAACGGAACGCAGGGCTACAACAAGGACGGGATTCCCCCGACGCAGGCCCAGTTGTATGAGCCGCGGTCGGTGGCAGTCGATTCGTCCGGCAGCCTGTACATCGCGGATTTTGGAAATGGCCGCATTCGCAAAGTTTCGGGCAACGTGATCACTACCGTGGTGGGCCCCCAGCAAGTGAACAGCCCGTCAGCCCTGGCCTTTGACAACAACGGCAACCTGCTGATCGCGGACGCGGGGAATGGCCTCATCCACAGCATGGCGCCCAACGGGACGCTTACCACCATTGCCGGCGCGGGACCAACGGGAATCGCCTTCCCCGCTTCCAACGGCCTCGCGGCCACGAAGGCCGCGCTGGGTGCGGTGTCGGGAGTGGCCACGGATAGCGCAGGCAACATCTACTTCAGCGACGCGACCTATAACGTTGTCGAGAAGATCGGCTCGAACGGAACGCTGACGCCAGTCGCGGGCAACGGCAAGGCGGGGTTCTCCGCCAGCGACGACGGCGGAAACGCTACGCTGGCCCAACTCAACAGCCCGCGCCAGATTGCCGTGGACCAGAACGGCAATGTCTTCATCGCCGATTTCCAAAACGACCGCGTCCGCGTGGTCTATGCCACCCCGCCGGCGTTCCACGCGACTCCTGACCCGATGAACTTCACCGCCGCGAGCGGCGGCCTGGCGGTGACGCAAAGCCTGAACCTGACGTCCGGGGTCGCGGGTGTGGCGTTCACCGCATCGGTAACGTCGGGGGCCAGTTGGCTGTCGGTGAGCGGGGCATCCGGGCAGGCGCCGGCGGCCATCACCGTTACCGCGGACCCGTCGCAACTGCAGCCGGGCACCTACAACGGCGCCATCTCGATCAGTTCGCCGCTCGGGTCGCCGGCGAGCCAATCCGTCCCGGTACAGTTCGTGGTGGGGGCGGCGCAACCTGCGAAACTCTCCACGGATACTACGCAGCTCAGCTTCTCTTTCGCCAAACAGGGAACGCCAGCCACACGCTCCGTGCGCATCGGCAACTCCGGCGGAGGAAAGCTGGCGTTCGCCATCCAGGCCAAGACCGATAACGGCGGTACCTGGCTGCAGGTTTCCTCGGCCACCGGAACCGCTACTCCCGCCCAGCCCTACTCACTGACCGTAACGGCCGATCCTACGACGCTTTCGCCGGGCACTTACACCGGTTCGCTGACACTTACCGACAGTGCGGCGGCAACCGATAGCTTGTCTATCGCAGTCAGTGTGACAGTGAGCAGCGTACCACAGACCATGGTGCTCTCCGAGACCGGTCTTACTTTCACCGCCGTGCAGGGAGGCGGTGCCGCGCCGGGGCAGAACTTCGAAGTGGTCAACAACGGGGCGGGGGCCATGAGTTGGACACTGACTGCCGCTCCGCTCGACTCCGGACTCAGTTGGCTCTCGGTAAATCCCACCCAGGGATCCAGCACCGGCGGAGTGACTCCGTCTCCCATCAGCGTGCAGGTGAACGCCGCCGGGCTGGCGCCGGGAGCTTACTACGGGCAGATCACGGTCACATCGCCGACGGCACAGAACTCACCCCAGTTACTGACTATAGTTTTGAACGTGCTGGCTCCGGCCATCGATCCCGGGCCGGTAGTGCTCCCCAGCGGCCTGATCTTCACCGGGGCCGCGGGCGGCCAGAATCCGCCTGCCCAGACGGTGACGGTTTCCAATTTGACGGCCACGCCGTTGACCATGNNGCGCCGTTGACCATGGGTTCCAGCCGCACGTTCGTGCCGCCGGCGGCCAATTGGTTCGTCCACGACACCATCAACGCGACCATTATCCCCAGTTCTCCGCTGACCATCACGGTGACTCCACAGATCGCGGGCCTGCTTCCGGGAGTCTATCAAGGCGCGTTGTCGCTGGCGTTTTCCGACGGCTCCTTGCGGACGGTGGCCATCCGGTTGATCCTGGCGCCGTCCGGCACGAGTGCGCCTGTGAGTTCCAACACGGCCACGGCCCACCAGCAGACCGTAGCGGCCTGCACTCCCACTACGCTGGTGCCGCTGTTCACTACTTTGAGCAATGGCTTTTCGCTGCCCGCCACGTGGCCGCAGCAAATCGTAGTCAGAGTGGTGGACGATTGCGGCAGCCCGCTGACCAGCGGGTCGGTGGTGGTTTCCTTCTCGGACGGGGATACGGCTTTGTCCTTGACGTCGTTGCAGGACGGCCGCTGGAGCAGGACGTGGTCGCCGGTACACAATGCCGCGACCAACGTGCTCACTGCCAGGGCACAGAACGCCGCCCAGACATTGACGGCCACGGCCACGGCCGCGGGCGGCATTCAAAACAATGCGGCCGCGCCGCTGCTCACCGCCGAAGGAGTGATCAGCGTGACCAACGGGTCTCCCGGCGCGCCGCTGGCTCCGGGAGAGTTCATCTCGATTTACGGGGCGCAGCTTGCGCCGGTCACCAGCACGGCGCAAGCGCTTCCCTTCGAAACCAGCCTGCAGGGCGTCAAGGTAGTGGTGGCGGGGAAGGCGGTGCCGGTGCAGTATGTGAGCGGCGGCCAGATCAACGCGATTCTGCCGTATGACGTGCCGTCGAATGGCACGATTCCCCTGGTGGTGCAGAACAGCAACCAGTTGTCGTCGGTCGTTCAAGTGCCGATCGCCGACTCACTGCCGACGGTCTTCTATTCCATAGACCCAAGTGGGAACCCGCAGGGGGCGGTTACCGATCCGAGCGGGGTGGTTTACAGCCCGTCGCATCCGGCTTCGGTGGGATCGGGCGCGGTGATCTACTGCGTCGGATTGGGAGCGGTGGACACCCCCGTGCCCGTGGGGACGGCGTCGCCGGGAAATCCGCTGGCCAACGCCACGGGCGCGGTCTCGGTGACCATCGGGGGGCAACCGGTGCAGCAGGTGATCTTCCAGGGACTGACGCCGACATACGCCGGGCTGTACCAGATCAACGTGGTGATACCGCCCGGCGTGCCCTCGGGCAATGCGGTTCCGGTGAATGTGAGTGTGGGGGGACGGGCGGGCAATCCGGTGACGATCGCGATCAAGTAGGGAGGAGTGAGTACTGCTCAGTGACGAAACGCCGGGGATACCGTGGCGCAGGCACTCATGCCTGCAGCGTCCCGACTCATCGGGACGCCTCTTTTGGCCTGCTACCCAGCGCGATTCTCCCGTCGCGCACTACGCTTCTTACGGTCATCGCTTTGGCGGCGATCTGGCTGGGGCAAATCCACGCGCAGGGCGTGATCGCCACGTA
This sequence comes from Candidatus Sulfopaludibacter sp. SbA4, assembly GCA_900290305.1. Lineage (GTDB taxonomy): Bacteria > Acidobacteriota > Terriglobia > Bryobacterales > Bryobacteraceae > OMOG01. Next base: position 14,820 of record OMOG01000497.1, on the reverse strand, counting down.
TGCCGGAGGGAATCGCACCTTCACTGGCGACGGGCAATCGGCCACAGCGTTGTTCTTGTCCAAAGTCAGTTCCGTCTCGCTCGACTCCGCGGGCAATCCCATCATCGCCCTGGAGTACCGCAACGTCGTTCTCCGCGTGAATGCGGATGGAAGCATGACGCGCCTCGCAGGCACGGGCGACACGGGGTCGTTTGGCAACGGATTGAAGGCCACGTCCGCTGGTTTGAATGCTCCGCTAGGGGCGGCCTATGATTCGGCCGGCAATCTGTATATCGCGGATAACTCCAACAGCCGGATTCAAAAGGTCTCGCAAGATGGAACGATTTCGACTTTCGCCGGAACCGGCGTGGCAGGTTTCGGCGGGGACAATGGGCCGGCCTTGCAAGCTCAACTGAACTTCCCGACCGATGTGCGGGTTGACTTGGCCAACAACGTCTTCATCAACGACCAGGCGAATAACCGGATTCGGAAAGTCACGCCGCAGGGAATCATCTCGACCGTATTAGGGGACGGCGGGAGCACTCCCTTTCAGGCCGGCCAGCCGGGGACCAAGACATCCCTGGTTAGTCCGGGACTGGCGGGAATCGGGCTGGATTCCGCGGGGAACCTGTATGTCGCCGATTTTGGCGGGAACCGCGTAATCGAGGTCGATGCGAAGACCGGGCTGGTATCGAACATCGCCGGCACCGGAACTCCGGGTTCGGCCCGGGAAAACGTGCCGGCGGCTGCCGCGGCATTGAACAACCCCTCGGGGGTTGCCGTGGACAATGCCGGCAGCATCTA
>OMOG01000497.1:0-14027 GCA_900290305.1 Candidatus Sulfopaludibacter sp. SbA4 | reverse complement strand
CGCCGTGTGGATGCGGCCACTCAGACCATCTCGACCGTGGCCGGCAACGGCACCTCTTTCGATAACGGAGTTCCGGCCGCCGGCCTGCTGCTCTTCAAGCCCGCTGGAGTGAACTTCGCCCCGGATGGAAGTCTGATTATCGCGGACACGCTTTCCGATATCGTTCGCCGCGTGAGCCCCGCAGGCATTGCGTTCACGGTGGCTGGAACGGGCGGGGATGGATTCAGCGGCGATGGGGGCCTGGCTACTTCCGCGGAGCTTTCGTTTCCCTTTGGCTCGGCGTTTGACTCGCAGGGAAACCTCTATATCGCCGATCAGGACAACAACCGGATCCGCAAGATTGACGCTTCCGGAGTGATCGCCACGGTGGCCGGCACGGATACGCAGGGTTACAACCAGGACGGGATTCTCGCGATGCAGGCGCAATTGAACCAGCCGCGGTCCGTGGCATTCGATTCATACGGCAACCTGTACATCGCGGATTTTGGAAACAATCGCATTCGCCGCGTTTCGGGCGGGGTGATCACGACCGTTGCACAGCTTCAAAATCCATCGGCGATCGCGTTCGACGGCCGCGGGAACCTGCTCATCGCGGACCCGGACAACGGCCTCGTCCACAGTATGTCGCCCAATGGAACGCTCACCACCATTGCCGGCGGAGGCCCTAACCTGTTCCCGGCTTCCAATGGCCGCCCGGCCACCAGTGCCGCGCTGGGTGCGGTGTCGGGGGTAGCCGTGGACAGCGCGGGCAACATCTACTTCAGCGATGCCGGCAATAGCGCGGTTCAGAAAATCACTCCCAACGGAACGCTGGTGCTGGTCGCCGGCAACGGCAAATCGGGATTCTCGGCCAGCGACGACGGCGGAAACGCTACGCTGGCCCAACTTAACGACCCGCGTCAGATCGCCTTTGATCAGGCCGGCAACTTGTTCATCGCCGATTTCGGGAACGACCGGATCCGCGTGGTTTATGCCACGCCTCCCACGTTCAGCGCCGCTCCCAACCCGCTGGGTTTCACCGCTGCGAGCGGCGGTCTGCCGGTGTCTCAAAGCCTGAACCTGGCTTCCGGGGTCGCCGGCATGGCCTACACCGCGTCGGTCGCGCCCGGGGCCAGTTGGCTGTCGGTAAGCTCGGCATCCGGGCAAACGCCGGCCGCCATCGCCGTTACCGCGGACCCGTCCCAGCTTCAGCCCGGCTCCTACAATGGCGCCGTCACGGTCACTGCGCCGCTGGCCTCGCCCGCGGCCCAGAGCATAACGGTTACCTTCCTGGTGGGCGCGGCGCAGCCTTCGAAGCTTTCCACGGATGCGACAGCACTCAGCTTCTCATTCGCCAAGCAGGGAGCGCCATCCACCCGATCCGTGCGCATCGCCAACGCCGGTGGATCGACCCTGGCGTTCGCCATCAAAGCGAAGACCGACGACGGCGGTTCCTGGCTGCGGGTTTCCTCGACAAGCGGCAGCGCTACTCCGGCTCAGTCCTTTTCGCTGACTGTAACCGCCGACCCTGCAACGCTCTCACCCGGCACTTACACGGGCTCAGTGATACTTACTAACAGCTCGGTGACGACAGATAGCCTGTCTATCGCGGTCAGTGTGACTGTCAGTAACGTACTGCAGACCATGGTGCTTTCCGATACCGGTCTTACTTTCACCGCGGTCCAAGACGGTGGGGCCGTGCCCGCTCAGTCTTTCGAAGTGGTCAACAACGGGGCGGGGACCATGAACTGGACACTGACTGCCGCGCCGCTTGACTCGGGACTCAGTTGGATCTCGGTAAATCCTACCCAGGGATCCAGCACCGGCGGAGTGACTCCGTCTCCCATTGGCGTGCAGGTGAATGCCGCCGGGCTGGCGCCGGGCACTTACTACGGGCAGATCACCGTCACGTCGCCGACGGCGCAGAACTCACCCCAGTTACTGACTGTAGTCTTGAACGTACTGCCCCCGAACAGCGATCCCGGACCGGTGGTGCTCCCCAGCGGCTTGATTTTCACCGGGGCCGCGGGCGGCCAGAATCCGCCTGCCCAGACCGTAACCGTTACGAATTTGTCGGCCACGCCCCTGCTCATGGGTTCGAGCCGCACGTATGTGCCGCCGGCGGCCAATTGGTTTGCCCACGACACCATCAATGCGACCATTCTCCCCAGCTTTCCACTCACCATCACGGTAACTCCGCAGATCGCGGGACTGCTTCCGGGAGTCTATCAAGGCGTCTTGACCCTGGCGTTCTCCGACAACACCGTGCGGACAATCGCTATCCGGTTGATCCTGGCGCCGTCCGGCTCGAGTACGTCTGAGAGTTCCAGGCAGCAGACGGCGGCGGCCTGCACACCTACTACGCTGGTGCCGCTGTTCACCACCCTGGGCAATGGCTTTTCGCTGCCCGCCACGTGGCCGCAGCAGATTGTAGTCCGAGTGGTGGACGATTGCGGCGTGCCACTGACCAGCGGGTCCGTGGTGGTGTCCTTCTCCGACGGGGATTCGGACTTGCCATTGACGCCGCTCGAGGACGGCCGTTGGAGCAAGACGTGGTCGCCGGTACACAACGCCGCAACCAACGTGCTCACCGCCACCGCGCAGAATGCCGCGCAGACATTGAAGGCCACCACCACGGCGGCGGGCGGCATTCAAAACAATGCGGCCGCGCCGCTGCTCACGGCCGAAGGAGTCATCAGCGTGACCAACGGGTCTCCCGGCGCGCCGTTGGCTCCGGGAGAGTTCATCTCGATTTACGGGGCGCAGCTTGCGCCGGTCACGAGCACGGCGCAGGCGCTTCCCTTCGAAACCAGCCTGCAGGGGGTCAAGGTGGTGGTGGCGGGCAAGCCGGTGCCGGTGCAGTATGTGAGCGGCGGCCAGATCAATGCGATTCTGCCGTATGACGTGCCGTCGAACGGCACGATTCCCCTGGTGGTGCAGAACAGCAACCAGTTGTCGCCGGTGGTACAGGTGCCGATCGCCGACTCCCTGCCGACGGTCTTCTATTCCATAGACCAGAATGGGAACCCGCAGGGGGCGGTTACCGATCCAAACGGGGTGGTTTACAGCCCCTCGCACCCGGCTTCGGTGGGATCGGGCGCAGTGATCTACTGCGTCGGATTGGGAGCGGTGGACACCTCCGTGCCCGTGGGAACGGCGTCGCCGGGAAATCCGCTGGCCAAGGCCACGGGCGCGGTCTCGGTGACCATCGGGGGGCAGCCGGTGCAGCAGGTGATCTTCCAGGGATTGACGCCGACGTATGCCGGGCTGTACCAGATCAACGTGGTGATACCGCCGGGCGTGCCCTCGGGCAACGCGGTTCCGGTGAACGTGAGTGTGGGGGGACGGGCGGGCAATCCGGTGACGATCGCGATAAAGTAAGAACGTGGTCATCGCCGATCCGGCCCAACTGCCTCGCCAGGCCGTGGAAGCTTTGGTCCTGGAAGCGCACCGGCAAAGGAAGCTCTCCGAGGCCGAAATTGGCCGTCTGCTCGGCATGGAATCCCGCTACCAGATCGAACGATTTCTGAAGGACCACGGCGTGGAACTCGCGTACTCGCGGGACGATCTCGAGTACGAGCGCCAGGTGCATCGGGAATTGGGAATCGGCCACCGCCGATGACGGCTGTTGTCGCCGACACATCGCCGCTCAACTACCGGGTCCTGATCGACGCGGTTGAGATTCTACAGCAACTCTATGAGCGGATCAGTCTTGACCGCGTGGCTCGAAGTGGAAGCAGTTGCGAACTCCCATTTCACACAAGTGTTCGGATGCGGTGACGTGGCGCAGGCGCTCGTGCCTGCCGGGGTACCCTCTNNGCAACCGCGAACACGTGTCGAGACGAGTCGTCTCGACACGGCAGGCATGAGTGCCTGCGCCACGTCGGCTGGCGGAACACTAGACAAGGGCCCGTTGCCGACCCTCGGTGGCAACCGCTGCATGTGGGCAAACAAGCCGCTCGCCTTTGCCCCAGTGTATCCTAATTCGTTAGTATGTTGCACGATCTGTTACAAAAAGCCGATCTAGATGCTTCAGCCCTATCTGAACAAGTGACTGGCAGCTAAGTCAACTTCTCACGGGGTCACTCCGGGTATCGTGTGAACCTTAGTGCTAGCGGCCTTCATCGTTGAGTGCCTGATTCATTCCGCCAAACCAATGCCCAAAGGCAAAGGAAAACACCGACGCCGTAAAAGATGCTGCCACTGAAGATCATCAGCGCCAACATTCCAACATGGCCGCCGCCAACGTCTAGGGACGAGCGCATACTGATTACCACAGGAATGAACAACGGCAAGCTGAGAAACCCGGTTGGTTCCAGATGATACTGGAATAAAAGGAAGATTACGACGCTTGTGACTGTACCAATCGCCCACGCCTGAAAGATGTGCTTCTTAAGAGATGGTCCTTTCGGGACGCCAGCCGCAGGCTCTCAGGGTCGTATACCTTGCTGCCCGGAACGAACTCATAGCCGCAGTCGCAGTAGAGTGCCGATGGCGGGTTTTCAAGTTTGCATGATGGACAACGTTTCGGGCCGTGATCAGTGGGGACAGATTCGCTCAGAAGACTCTTACGGTCAAGATCGGTTCCGTCAGCAGCGGACAGACGAGCCGTGCGCCACTGGCCTTCGTAGTCGTACTCGATTTCCGCCGTGATGATTCCGCCGTCGCAGGATTTCAGCCGGATACCACCCGCTGAAAGGTTCTCGTGTTTCCAGACGGTTGCGCCGGTACGGTCATAGGCCGCAAGATCGCCGCCGGCGTGGGCGAGTATGAGCAACGTGCGCCTTTCATCGAACAGGGCGCCTTTGACACCTGAACCGAAAGTTGTGTACCGCTCGGGTTCCGTTTTGGGAACAAAATAACATGCGCCGGAAGCGATCACTACGATGATCTCAGCCTCCGAGAAATCGAGGACCGAGCCAAACGGGGTGACACCCTTGTTGAAGTTTCCCACCCACTCGATTCCGTCCTCATTCCAGAAGCGCACCACGAATCCTTCTGCCCACGGTGTTGGATGGCCGAGATGAAAATGTTTGGGCACCGGACCCTCACCGGGGAGACCGGGCAGGATTTCCCAACGAATTATTTGGCTGGTGCTGGCTTTCGGTTCGCCCATTCGATTTGAGAATAGCAGCGCCAAGGCGCAACGTCACGGCATCAACGCTTCCAGCCTCCGGCGAATCTCATCCCGATACAAAACTTCAACGCAAGAGATCTCCTCGTCATCCACACCAAGAATGATCATCCCCTGCTCCGGTTCAAGAGCTGCAGTGGTGCTTCGGGCCATAGCTGCCCACGGGCTTGGGTTGAACGTAAGAACGTGGCACAGAAATCGAACGGGTTTCGTGTGATCGGCACATTGGGAGTACTCGACGAGGCTGCGATCTTAGACCAACCCGAACCCTGTTCAAAACGCCAACGTCCGGCCCACTCTAATCGATTGAAAACAAATGGGGCCGATTCGAATGCTGTTAAACAGTGAGCCCGTTTCGGAGCCGATTCTATGACGAACAAATGGCGGACGGGGAGTAGGCCCCGCCATGGCACCCCGCTGGTTAACAGCTCGCAAGATGTGATATGACTGCGCGTGACCGTGCTATGCAAGGTCCCGAAAACAGGGGGGAAACGGGAGCACCGGATTCTGCGCCGCGTCATTGTCGCCGGCTCGCCCATCGTCAATCCTCGGCCCATCTTCGCCCGGCGGACGAAGTGATCCGATGAAAGCGCTTTCTGACCCGCTGGTTAACAACACCGGACATCGATCAAGCGCTATTGATTGCCAGTCTGTCCGGTACGAAGTATACTCGTATCCGGGAGGTTCGATGAAGTCGAGGCGCGCGTGGGAAAGGTAGAGGTCATGTCCTGGAAGGCTTAGATCTCTGGTTCAACTCCTCGGACCACCTGCCTCCGCATCTTCACGCGCGGCGTCGCGGCGAGTGGGAGATCCGGGTCTACTTTCTCCTCTGCACGGATGACGAATTGGTATTCGATCGCAAGTGGGGCAAGAAGGACCCGTCGGCGAAGCTGCTCGCACGAATTCGCAAAGCCGTCGTGGAGCATCGGGCCGAGTTACTCAGGGAATGGGAGCGGAAAGTATGCAGGGAAATGTGAACGGAACGAACTTTAGCTCGCAGGAATTGATTCTGCTGGCACATAATTCTGGCGGTGAAGGGGCGGTCCCTGAGAGGCGGCGTTTTCGAGTCCTTCACCGGCCAAACCGGCAGATCGCTGAACGCGGCCGAAATATCTTCGTACTCGTCCCGGCCAGTGAGCTTCCTGATGTCGCTGAGTTCGTCTCAATTGCCAATCGCCGGCACCAACTCCGGGCGCTGCTGGTCAGAGACGACGTACAGCCGAGTTCCATTCCTCAGATGTTTGAACGGGCCGGTCTCAGGATGATGCGCAACACAGTCGTATACTCGGATTCCAGCGTTCCGCGGCGCGTACTTTCTGCGTGGACTCAGAATGCACAAGAAGAGCTCATTGCGAAGGCGAGCGTCTCGAAGGATCGCCTGTTTGTGCTTTCCTGTGCGCTGCAGCCGTATGAGGTCGCGTTCAACAGCATGCCATCGCTGAAGCGCATTCCCAGAGCCGAACGCGCGAACTTTACCGTGGACGAAGATGGAAGTTACATCTACTGGGCTGGTCCGGATATTCACCTCGACCTTGACGCTATTCGAGCGGCAATTGATCCGGAGGCACGTGCCAGGGCCGAAGCAGCAAAGGCTCTGCATGATAGCCGGTACGGGGCGGCCATTGCAAAATTGCGTTTGAGAATGGGGCTGAAGCAGTCGCAGATCGAAGGCCTTTCTGAAAGGCAGGTGCGCCGGATCGAGAAGGGCGAGGGAACAACGTATGAGGCACTCCGGCGACTGGCCTCAGCGCACCGAATGGACCTGGAGTCGTACTTGCGGGAACTCGCGGTTAACGCCGCCAAGCCGGCGCTTGAGAAGGCAATCGCGTAATCCGATTCGAGTAAGCTTAGAGAGGTGCTGCCTGGTCTTTGACAACCGAAACCCACAAGTAGTCCGTTTCGACGGGAATCGAAACGATTGGTAGCCCATGGTATTAGCCCGAAACCTGTTTCTCCAAATCCATTTACGTAACAGGGTCCGTCTTGAGGAGGCAAGAACTACTCGAACTCGCGACTGTGATGGAGAAGCTGAAGGCAACGACCTTTCGCTATCCGCGGTCCTTGGTTGATGAGCTGGTGGCCGAAAGCAGGGAAAGAAGAAAGAAGTAGTTTCGCCTTGCATCGGTGATTCGCGATCAAGTAGGGGGCGGGCGTTGCGCCGCTGGCTGGACGGGCGACTCCGGGCCCATTGCACCGCCTTACGCAGCGACTTGGGGCAGCAGGTGCCTCAGTTCCACCTGTGGAGATTCGGGATCTTTAAATAGTGGCTGGCGCCGAGCACCTCGATGCCCACGAGTTGCTCGCCGGCCGCGAAATCGAGCGAAATATCGTTCGTTACCCGGACCGTGCGACACTGGAAATCGCCATCCATCAACTGGATATATAGGGCGTCGGCCTCTTTGTCGTAGCTGATCTGCATTCCGGTTTCCTCTCTTCAAAAGTAAAACGTATAGACCGTCACCACAACAAGGCGGTCGGCCTTCTCCTCAACTATCGCGGCCATTCAGTCGATACATCCACAGCCCTCGCTCGGCCGGCTCCCGGGTGCTTAACCGATGTGGGGAAACGGCGCCCTGGCCAACCGCTCCCTAACGGGGTGCCCTCTGGGCCCGGCTCTGTAACCCACTGAAATCAGCATAACCGCGACGGAGCCGCGACCGTCACTCGCCCTTGGCGAGCCAGGGAGCGGTTTCTCGCGACTGAGCCGCGAATTCCCCGGAACGGTTAAGCACCCCCGGCTCCCGCATGCCGCGCCCCGGTGTATACTAATTCGTTAGTATGTTGCGCGATCTGCTTTGGGGCCTGCGATGGCTCCGCCACAATCCTCTGTTTACGGCGGTGGTGACCGTTACCCTGGCGCTGGGAATCGGCGCCAATACGGCGGTATTCAGCGTGGTGGATGCGGTCCTGCTGCGGCCGCTTCCCTACACCGCGCCTGGCCGCCTGGTGAAAATCGAAGAGAGCACTACCAAAATGCCAGCCGCTTGGATCCCCGCCTCTCACTTTCTGCGGTGGCGGGAACGCGGGGACCTGTTCGCCAACGCGGCAGCCTTCCGCACCGACGCGCTGACGCTCACCGACATCGACACGCCCGACCAGGTGCTCAGTTTGCGGGTGACCTCCTCGCTGTTTTCGGTGTTGGGCGTACATGCCCGTTTGGGGCGGGTCTTGATGGAATCCGACGACGTGCCTGGCTCGCCCGAAACCGCGGTCCTCAGCGACAAGCTGTGGCGGCGGCTGTTTCATGCCGACCCCAAGGTGATCGGCCGGTCGGTGCGCGCCGGGGAGGAGATGCTCACCATCGTGGGTGTGATGCCGCCGGAGTTCGAGTTCCCGTATCCCGATAAGGAGATGTGGCTGCCTCTCCGGCTGACCAGCGCTTCCACGGGTGCCGTCCAGGTGGTGGCGCGGTTGAAGGACGGAGTGCCGATGTCCCAGGTGAACGGAGCGATGGCCGTCATGGCGCGCCAACTGGAGCAGGAAGATCCGGTGGAGCGGGCGGGCCTGCGCGTGCTGGCTTCGGTGTGGAGCGAGGAAGTCGGGCACAAGGCCGCGCAGAGCCTGGTTCTGATTCTGTCGGCGGTGGGGCTGTTGCTGCTGATCGCCTGCGCCAATGTGGCGAGCCTCATGCTGAGCCGCGCGGTGCAACGGCAAAAAGAGATCGCCATAAGGGCCTGCCTGGGCGCGGGCTTCTGGAGGGTGATGCGGCAACTGCTGGCGGAGAGCGTCGTGCTATCGGCCATCGGAAGCGGCGCCGGCGTCGCGGTGGCGGCCGGATTGTTGCGCATCCTTGCGAAGCGGATTGCGGCTCTGCCCATTGTCATGCCTCACCTGCAACAGGTGACGGTGACGGGGCGCGTATTGGTTTTCAACGCCGCAGTGTGCCTGCTGTCGGCCTGCCTCTTCAGCGTGGTTCCGGTGCTGGTGGCGTCGAAAGTGGATTTGCAGACGGCGCTACGGAGCGGCCGCGGAGGGGGAAACCGGGGCTCCGCGCGGTTCTTCTCGTGCCTCATCGCGGGCGAGGCGGCGCTTTCGTTCCTTCTGCTCGTGGGCGCGGGCCTGATGGTGCGCAGCCTGATCCGCCTGCAGGCAGCGGACCTGGGCATCCATCCGGACCACGTGCTGACGATGAAGGTGCCGGTCGGCACGGCCCTGCATCGGCCGAAGGAGCTCGACACCAAACCGCAGCAGATGGCCTACTTCCAGCAGTTGGTCGAGCGGCTGCAAATCATTCCCGGAGTCAGGGCCGCGGCGCTGGTCAACAACCTGCCGCTTTCCCCCGCCAACACCACTCTCAGCGACCACCTGCGGACGGCCTCGGCCGAGACCGCGGGCAATGTCCGGGCGCGGTGCGTGAGCCCGCGATATTTTGCCGTGATGGGAATTCCGTTGCTGGCCGGGCGGGACTTCTCGCCGGCGGATACTGCTACCGCGCCCGGTGTGATGATCCTGAATGAGCACCTGGCGCGGCACCTGTTTCCAAACGGGAATGCCGTGGGCCAGAGTGTCTGGAACGGCGGCAAGACCAGCACTGTGATCGGCGTCGTCAAGGACGCGCCGCAAATGAGCTATGAGGCGCCGGCGCAGGACGAGGCGTATTTCTCTTACCAGCAGTTCATCTTCGGCTCTTTTCTGGCAGCGGTCGTGGTGCGCACGGAGGGCGATCCGCTGGCGCTCGCGGGGACGCTGCAGAAGGAGGTGTGGGCGGTGAATCGCGATCAGCCCATCGTCAAGGTGGAGACCATGAACGACGTGATCGCCGACTCGATCTGGCGGCCGCGGTTTTCCACGTGGGTGCTCTCGGTGATCAGCGGCGTGGCCCTGCTGCTGATGTCGGCGGGGGTGTACGGGGTGATCGCGTACACGGCCAGCCTGCGGGCACAGGAAATCGGGATCCGGGTGGCGCTGGGGGCGGGTCCGCGGATGGTGGCGGGGGTCATTCTGAAGGATGCCCTGATACCGGTGGCTGCGGGACTTGCCGCCAGCGCCGTGGCCGCGCTGCTGCTGCACCGCTTGCTGGCCAGCCTGCTGTACGAGATCAGCGGCGCCGATCCGTTCACCTACGTGACATCGGGCGCGGTGCTGCTGGCGGTGGGAGTCGCGGCGAGCGCCGGGCCGGCGTGGAAGGCAGCGACCGCCGATCCGCTCGAAGCGCTGCGGAGCGAGTGACTCGCGGGGTGTTACAATTCCGATTCTATTAAGCCGACTTTATGCCAGCGTCGACGCCTGCGCGGCTCTACATTGTCGAAGGCGCGCGCCACCTCATCCACGACCGGCTGGATGCTGGGCAGACGCTTGCCTCTCTCAACCTGTTGACTAAGACCGAACTGATCGGCCGTTTCGGCCAAGAGTCGACTGAAACACTGCTAAGTGACCTGGCTGCGCGGGAGTTGGGGTGGCTGATTCGTGGCGTATGGGGACGGGACGCCGCTGGTCCCGAAATGGCGGTTAGGGCGAGCCGTCTCCTTGCTGAATTCCCGATGTCCAAACGGTTGCAGACCTGCCTCTTGAATTCCGAAATCCACAACCTCGGCCAACTCGCAATCCGGACCGAGGACCAATTGATCGGAATTAAGAACATGGGCCGCAAGACTGTGCCGGAGGCGCGTAAGCTTTTGGCGGAAGCGGGGCTTCGGTTGGGCATGCAGCCCGAAGAGTTGGCAGGCGGTGAGCAAGACCCGTGCACGGACGACGGTTGCATTGCGGTGAATCTGTTCCTTCTTTGGCGTACGGAGCGCCTGGACTTGGCGGAAGGCCTAAAGGCCGCGATCAAGGCACGGAAGATTGCCTACATCGGCGACCTCGCATGCCTGCCGCCCGACGATTTGTCCCGGTCCCCTGGCGCCGGGCATGGAATGACTCAACAGATGACCCGCCAGTTGCGGAGCCTCGGCATCGATATCGGCGACATTCCTCACTGGCAGGTGGGCCGGTTCCAGGAGTTGGAGCGTTTCTTTACCGAGACAGGCGCTTACTGCCCGTCGGTCAAAACCGTGGCGCCCGTGACGTCCGGGGAGTTCAGCCGTGTACTCGCGGCGGCAAACACGATTGAGAAAGAGCTTCGTGTCTTGGCTGGACGGGCCACGTCTGACCGCGATGCTCATATTGCTGCCCGATATCTGGGATGGGACGGACGCGGCGGAGCAACCTCGGAGCAGGTGGCGGCCGAGGCGTCGCTATCGCCAGAGCGAGTGCGTCAGATTCGGCAACGCGTGTTGCTGAGGTTCCGGAGGGCGGCCTCCGACCCTGTCCTGTTATGCCGCGCGATTGAGTTGGTAAGGAAGCGTGCGCCGGGGCAGGCTGAAGCGATCGAAGCGGAAATCCGAGCCGCGGGGCTTTCCGCAACGGATTTCCGCCTTGAGGGGCTGCTCTCGGCAGCTTCGGCCTGCGGCTTGCCGGCGCCGTTTTCGTTGGTGACTGTTGGAGAGACCCGGTTCGTTACGTTAGTAGGGCAGCGCGACGTGATCTCTGCTGCGAAAGAGATCGCTCAGAACATGGTTGCTGCCCGTGGAGTGGCCGTCGTCTCGGAAGTCGCCCAGCAGGCTGGGCTGAGCGCCCACCTGGTCCGATCGGTCTTGATGAACGATACCGGCATTCGCTGGCTCGACCCCGGACACGAGTGGTTCTGGATCCCTAAGTTGCGAGGTAACCGCTTAGTCAGTCGCATGCGTCAGATTCTAAACCAGGTGCCCGAGGTATCTCCGGAGCTTTTGCACGAAGGCCTGTTATCGAAGGAAAACCTCTCGGCTGAACAGTTCCCCAGGCCGATCATGTTGGCACTGTGCGCCGGGCAGAACTGGAGTGAGTTCACGAAAGAAACGGACCAATCGACGTCGCGCGGCACGGCCAAACAGTCCGCGGAGAGCCGCATGGTGGGGATACTCAAAGCTCTCAACGGGGTGTTATGGTCCGAGGATTTTCAGGAGCTTTGCGCCCGCGATGGAATCGCAACGGGGGCTTTCAACGCCGTATTGGCGGCGTCCTCGGTCATTCAAATGGACGATCAAGTGTGCCGCTTGGTTGGAACAACACACTCGCCGCCGTCCCTGCCGTTTGCTGAGCCTTCTGCCGAACCCGCCACACAGGGGCACACTTCCGAAGCCGGCCTTCTAAGCGGATGCAATCCTCTCGATCACGGTTTCGTTTCGGCGGCGGCGCGCATCAAGAATCGAGCATTCACACTCGGATGGGCGGAAAGCGGGGGCGCACGGTCTCTGATCGAACTGGGCTGGGCGCGCGACGACCTGGAAAAGCTCCGCGATTGGGGCCAGCGCGGTACTCTCGATCTCCGAAGGCTGTCGGGCAGCAGCAATGAAGCCCTGGGGCTCATCTTCCTTGCGTACTGCATGGAGATTACGCGGACCGAAGCACACGAAGGAGAAATGTGGCCGCNNGGCCGCAATCTCAACTTGCGGCATGTTTTTGGCAGGGAAGGTGCACAAGCCCGGCTTCGATGTGTTTATCTCCAATTCGGGGTCACCGATGCGGGATGGCGCCGTTTGCCGTGGTGGCTCTCGGGACAAGGCCTCTCGATTACCGCCGAGAACCTGTTGGCCAAGGAAAGCAATCTGTATTCGGTGAGCTTTGCCGAGCTTTGGCACACCCTCCAGGAATTCCGATGGGGTGCCCTTGCCCGGGAAGAAGCTCTTCAAGCAATCGGGGATAACCCCTGGGCATCGGGTATTGGTGCGGCGAGTGCTCTCGATCTCGCTGCATCGCACCGCGATGTGCAGCGCGCCGATGAAGCAGTGGTGCCTGAGAACGAATCCCTGCTGGCCGCGCCACGGCTGAGCACCAGCGGAGAAGAATTCTGCTTTGAGATTGCGCTTTCCCGCAAGCCTCCCGCATGGATGACGGCGCCGCGGTACGTGCTGGTCTTGGGGAGGCAGGCGCGATGGCAGGTGTCGCGGAATGCCGATGGCGAGTATGTCATTGAGGCCGAGAGGGCCGTCCTGCCTCCGGTGGAACCAGTGCTTCCGGTGGATCTTCTGCTGAATGGGCAATCGGTATTGCCGGAGCCTCTCAGTCTGGAATTATTCGGTGAGGATGAGGAGATTGTGGCCTTTCATCTGAGCACCGGTAGAAGGTTGGACATTTGGGAACCGGTAGAGCCATCGCGCCCGTGCGCCCTCCTGTGCGCGCACGATATCGTCTTGGACCCGCCATCGCCGGAGTGGCGAATGCTGTTTGGCGGCGATCGGATTCTGTGGCTATACCGGCGAGGGCTGCCGGCGGACCTCACGGCCAGTTTGGCAGGTGAACTCCTTTGGACGCCTGTGGAACGGCCGGCACCCAAACCGGCGAACGGATTTGAGCCGGTTGTGCGATGCCGCGGCGGCTCGTGGGGGGACGCGGTGAGGATTCATGCGGACCTGGAACCTGGGATCGAGCCACGCAAACTGCACATCGGCAGCCAGACGTTGCGCGCGCATATTGCCGCCGATGGCGCGGTCCAGTTCGATTTGCTCCGCCTTACCCCGGAGATCGACGTTCAGACGAGCGCCGTTCTGGAGTTCGTCGGCAAGGGCCAATTGAGGCGAATTCCGATACGCTTTGAGACGGTTCCCGGAGTCGGAGCCGCGGTGGAGACTGCCGGGAAATGGAAGGTGCTCGATGGAGAAGCCGTGCTGGATCGAGGCGATCTGGCCGGGCGAAGGCTCTTTGTCCGCCCTCCGCCGTCCTGGGGAAACGAGATGACGCCGATTGAGGATTGGGCGCTGGTGGAGGGATCGAACTTCTGTGCCCGTCCCAAAAGCGTAGACCGCGATTTTCAGGATTGCCTTTTCGGACTGGGGCAGCCGCTCGAACTGGGCATCGGTCCTTACAACCGAAGTGGTGCGGAGCGGATACGGCTCGCGAAGTCGATTACCGACTCCGGCTTGGTGGGCTCGGTACGCCGTGACGGCGAACGCTG
>OMOG01000500.1 GCA_900290305.1 Candidatus Sulfopaludibacter sp. SbA4 | reverse complement strand
TCATCGCCGTGGGAAAAGAAGAGCCCGCGCTGGTGCGGATGGTCCGTGGTCTCGCCGGGAAAGCTCTCCATCGGAAAGTGCCGCGTGACCACGATTCCGGCGGCCGTGCTCAGGGGATACAAGTAGGGCTTGTTGCCGCCCTGTGCGAGGAAGAACGTGGTGTAGGGCTTGCCGCCAATCTCCACCACGATGCGGTCCGCACGTTGGGTGAATTCGACCTGCGCGCCGAGCGGTGCGCCGAATAGCGCGAACATCACGGCTGTAACTGCGGGAAAGCGTATCATACCGATGTCTATACTATTAGATAATGAGACCACATTTTTCCGCTGGCGTGCTGCTCGCGTCGCTGGCGGCGATGCCCTTCAGGCCGGCCGCCGGCCAAACCGTTCCGGATTCCCGCCCCTTCTTCAACGTGCTCGACTACGGCGCCCATCGCGACGGCTCGGCCTCTTCGACCGCGGCTTTCCGCAGCGCGATTCAAGCCTGCGCCAAGGCCGGCGGCGGAACTGTCTTCGTCCCGGCCGGACATTATTCTTCCGGCGCCATCGAGCTGGTGAGCAACCTGACGCTTTACATCGACTCCGGCGCGGTCATCCGCTTCGCCGCCAACCGCGACGAATATCCCATGGTCCAGAGCCGGTTTGAAGGCGTGGAAACGCGCGCTCCCGCGGCCATGCTCGGCGGCAGCCACCTGGAGAACGTCACCATCACCGGGCGCGGCACCCTGCAGGCCGATAACGCCGAGTGGCGCAAGCTGATGGGCGATGCCGCATGGCGCACCGCGTGGAACGAAATGCTGCTGCGCATCGAACGAAAAGAGACCATTCCCGACGAGATGCGCCGCAGCGGCGAGATGGCCCTGCGCGCCGATTTCATCCGGCCCGTCGAAAGCAAGAACATCCTCATCGAGGGCGTCCACATTCTGAGCTCGCCCATGTGGGTGCTGCACATGCTGTACTGCGAGAACGTGGTCATCCGCAACGTCGTGGTGGAGACCTATCCCGGCGCCAATACCGACGGCGTCGACATCGATTCCTGCCGCCACGTGCGCATCTCCGATTCCTACTTCGATACCGGCGACGATGCCATCTGCCTCAAATCCGGCAAGGATGCGGACGGCCGCCGCGTGAACCGTTCGACCGAGGACGTGGCCATCACCAACTGCACCATCCACCGCGGCCATGGCGCCGTGGTGCTGGGCAGCGAAACCTCGGGCAGCATCCGCAACGTAGTGGCCAGCAACATCGTGGCGCAAGGCACCGATCGCGGCATCCGCATCAAGAGCACGCGCGGGCGCGGGGCCGTAATCGAGAACATCCGGTTCGATAACTGGGTGATCGAAGACACGCCGAATCCGGCGATCGAAGTCACCAATTATTACACGCGGGCGCCCGAAGAGCCGGTCTCCGAGCGCACCCCCGTGTTCCGCAATATCGCGATCTCGGGCGTCACGGTGAACCGCTGCCGCACCGCGGTCAGCATTGAGGGACTGCCCGAGATGCCGGTGGAAGGCCTGCGCCTCAGCGACATCGTGGCGAACGCCCATGAAGGATTGCGCGCATTCAACACCAAGGGGCTCGAGCTGCACAACGTGCGCATCAATGCGGAGACCGGAATTCCGTTTCTGATCCGGGACTCGGTGGGGCTGGATCTCGACGGTGTCCAGACGCGCACTCCGAAGGCGGATGTGCCGGTGGTGCGCCTCGATCGGTCGAAGGCCGTGGCCCTGCGCAACAGCATCGCGTGGCAGGGTACGGGGGTATTTCTCTCCATGGCGGCGGGGATGAAGCCGATGGTGACGATGATCGGCAACGATCTGGGCGCGGCATCCACCCAGGTGCGCGAAGACAGCACTGACTACTGGAAAGACATCAACACGCCGGACAAGCCGCCGGCGCGCGCCCGATAATATGCGCCGCGGACTGTGCCTGTTGCTGACCCTTGCCTGCGCGAGCGCGCAGCCGCTCACGCCGGAGAAGTTGCTGACCGAAGTCCACACGGAATCTCAACGCCAGCCCGTGGGTGACCGGGTCCTGCTTCTGTACGATCTCGCAACCGCCGCCACCGCGGTCGACACCGCGCTCTCCGCCAACTGGTCGATGGAGCTGTACGACCTGGCCGTAAACCAGATGCCGCGAGACGATATGAACCGCGGGTCCATGGCCAAAAACGCCCTCACGGTCCTTTCGCTGACCGATCCCGAGCGCGCCGCGCAGCACTTCCTGGAACTGGAGCCGAGCACGTGGCACATGCCCAACGAAGATCCCCGCATCGACTGTGCGCGAAACCTGTTTCCACGGCTCTGGGACAAGCGGGGCAAGCAGGCCCTGCCCGCCATTCAGCGCATGGCCGAATTCACCGCTCGCACCGGCCAGTATCCCTATATCGGGATCGGGCACATTCTGCCCCGCCTCGCCCAGGTCGATCGCGCGGCGGCGCGCTCCTTGTACCTGGCCGCCGTTCGCCGCCTGGCGGAGGAACGTGGCATCTGGCGGACCCTCGACGATTACCTGAAATTTCTGCGGGAGACCTGGCCGGTGCCGTCGCGTTCCGACCGGCGCCGCGCAGTGGAGGCCGCCCTCGCCGTGGTGCCCCGCTCCGTCTCCGAGAAGGCCGACGCCGCTCCCGGCTCTCGCTCCTACGCCGAATACTACCTGCCGCAAGGCACGGTGCGTCTGCGCTCCGAAGAGGAGGCCCGCATCTACGACCTGCTGCCCTTCGTCGATGCCATCGATGCCGGCTGGGGCCGCAAGCTGCGCGGTCAATACCCGGCGCTCGCCAACGTTGCGATTCCCCGGACGGACGTCACGCCGTGGCGCTCCGGCGTCTTCGTCGCTGCCGGGCGCGATAAAACCCGAGCTGGTCGAAGCCGCTTTCGAGCGTCACCACCTGATGTTTCTGCCCGAATGGGCGCCCCAGGATCCGAAACGCGCGGCGGAAATCGCGCTTCGCGCCGAGGATTCGGCACGGCGTCGCGCGGGCCTCGCGCTGGTGCTTCCCGAATATGCCAAACGCGACCCGGCGCAAACCGAAGCCTGGCTGCGGGAGTTGGCTGCCGCCCCGGAAAACGCCCAAACTTCCGGCGATCTCGCGTTTCTGACCGCGCTCGCGCGTGCCCGATTCGCGCTCGGCCACACGGACGAAGCGCGTCGCACCGCCGCGACAGCGATGAGCCTCGGCAAGCTCTTCGCCGCGAAGCGCGACAAGGAAAAGCCTGTCTATTCCTTCGATGGCGCCTCCGAGTTGCACGATCTGGCGCAAAGCTGGGGAGAATTCCAGCCCGACGATCTGGCCGCCTTCTCTTCGCTGGCCTCCACTCCGGATGAATCCGTCCGCCTTTTCTTGATGGCGGCGGCCGTCCGCGGCGCGCTGCGGCATCGGCCGGGATACCGGGAGCCGATTTAGATGGCGCGGTGGATCAATCTGCCCAGGAAACCTTGGCCTCGCCGGAACAAGCTGCCGATATCTTGCACCTCAGCGCGAGCGGAGGATTCGCAGCGGCCTCGACCGCCTGAAATCCACCCCCTCCCAAAAACCCGGTCACCGATTTTGCGGAAATATTTTCAACCTCATCCTTCCACTGATTCCAAACCACTTACCACTGAACCGCGCACCCCCAACCACCCCCCGCGCACCCACCCCCGCCACGCTTGTCTGCTAGATTCAAATTAGGAGGAAGTCCTGCGACAGCTCCCCGCGACCCGGGGAGCTTTTCTATTTTGGGCCCTTTATGTATCGACCTCGAACACTTCCAGCCATCGTCTCGACCGCCACCCGGGCCGCCTCGCCTGCCCGGCCGCCCCATTTTGTGACGCGTGGCTCGAAAAAGACCGCCCCCACGCGTCACAAAATTCCCAGCCTCCCCTGCAACCTACAGGAACACACACCCCGGCAAAAATGCGTCACAGGCGTCAAAAACCGGGTGACAGGTGGAGCGGAAAAGGCCCTCCCCACCTGTCACCCGATTTCGATGCCCGTCCGCAAACCGCAGAAACAGATGAACTTAGGATGGCAAATAAACATGCGCGCGCCACAGGCCAAATACCCGTCTCCACCGTCACCCGGCGCGCCGCCCGGAGGTACCCTGGGATGATGAGCCGAATCGCAAGTGTGCTGCTGCTGTTGGCGGGCGCGGCGTTCGCCCAGCAGAAACGGTACGTGGTGATCGACCAGGACGCCATGGGACCGGGCGGAACGGACATGATGTCGATCCTGGTCCTGCTGCAATCGCCGAACGTGGAGACCCTGGGGATTACAGTAGTGACGGGCGACGGCTGGCGGGACGAGGAGGTGGCCCACACCCTGCGGTTGCTGGAACTGGTGGGGCGCGCGGATATTCCGGTGGCGCCGGGCGCGGTGTATCCGCTGGTGCGGACCCAGGCCGAGACGCGGCTTTGGGAGCAACAATTCGGGAAGGAAACCTACCAGGGCGCGTGGACGCGGCGCGAAAGCAATCACGGACCGTCCGAGGTGCCGGCCCTGGCCGAGGGAAATCCCTCCACCAAGCCGCTGGACGAGGACGCGGCGCATTTCCTGGTGCGCATGGTGCGCAAGTATCCGCGCCAGGTGACGATCTACGCGGGGGGGCCGATGACCAACCTGGCGCTGGCGCTCAGCCTGGACCCGCAGTTCGCGGAGTTGAGCCAGGGGCTGGTATTCATGGGAGGCAGCCTGAGCCCGCGCACCGACGACGCGGAGTACGCCAACGATCCGCGGCACGAATTCAACCTGTGGTTCGACCCGGAGGCGGCGCACATCGTGCTGCGGGCGCACTGGCCGTCGATCGTCTGCACCACCGTAGACGTTTCGGTGAAGACGCGGCTCAGCCAGCAGATGTTCGACGAGATTGCCAAATCGCAGGCGCCGGCGGCGAAGTACATCGCGAAGTATTCGCACCCGGCGCGCAGCTACCTGTGGGACGAGCTGGCGGCCGCGGCGTGGCTCGACCCGAGCCTGATCACGGGGACGCGGAAAGTGTACATGGATATCAACCTCGATCGCGGCGCGGGGTACGGGGATACGCTGACGTGGTCGGAGCGCATCAAGCCGGCGCTCGACGTGCAACTGGTGGACGCGCAGATGGACGTGGACATGGCGAAATTCGGGAAGATGTTCGTGAAGCTGATGACGGCGCCGGCGCCGGGCGCGCGCGGGCAGTGACTCAAGCGGGCAGTGACTCAAGAATGATAGCCTGGAGAAATGCGTTTATTGTTACTGTTTCTACCGGCGGTGTTGATGGCGCAGGGCGGCGCCCCGCAGAGCACTCCGCCCAAGGCTCCGGCGGCGGCCCCGAAGGCCGGCGCGACCGGAACGACGAAGGCTGCGCCGGCAAAGGCGGCGCCGAAGGCCGCACCCGCGGCAGGGGCGCCGACTACCGATGATGAGAAAACCATTTACGCGCTGGGCCTCCAGATGTACAAGTCTTTGGGGCCGTTCGACTTGTCCCCAGCGGAATTGGAGCTCGTCAAGCGGGCTCTTTCGGACGCAGCGGCGGGCAAGCCGGCGGTCGACCTGAATACCTGGGGTCCGAAGATGGCGGCGTTGGCAGGCGCACGCAACTCCCGCGCGGCGGAGAAGCAGAAGGCTGCTGCTTCGGGTTACCTGGCCAAAGCGGCGGCCGAGCCGGGCGCCATGAAGACTGATTCGGGAATCGTCTACAAGCAACTGAGAGCCGGAACCGGCGCCTCTCCGAAGGCGTCCGACACAGTGAAGGTGAACTATCGCGGCACCCTGACGGACGGGACGGAATTCGACAGCTCGTACAAGAGCGGCCAGCCGGCGCAGTTCCAGCTCACCAGGGTAATCAAATGCTGGACGGAGGGTGTGCAGAAGATGAAAGTGGGAGGGAAAGTGCAACTGGTATGCCCGTCGGACCTGGCTTACGGGGACCGCGGGAGTCCGCCGACCATTCCCGGCGGGGCCACCCTGACCTTCGAGATCGAGCTGCTGGATATCGTGAGTGGGGGCCGCTGACGCGCGCGGCGTGACGGAACCGGCATGTCGTTCATTAGCATCATCGGGTCTATATTCATCGTCACCCAGTTGTATTGGGCCTGGCAGGCGCGGCGGTGGATGGTCAAGCACATTCAGGCGCCGCGCACGCGGATTCTGGTGGGCGTGGGGCTGGCGGTGGTGTACTTCGGGATGGTGGCATTCAATTTCCACTGGCTCCCGATGGGGCCGACACCGGCGCGGCTGACGCTCGGCCAGGCGCTTTTGGCAGCGCCGTTTCTGTGGTGGGTGGCAAGCTCCATCGTGGGGTTCCTGGTGGCCATGCTGTTCGCAATCGTCAGGCTCGTGGCGCGGGCGGGAAGTGCGATTGGCCGCAGGCTGGCGGCGCGCAAATCGCCGGCGCTCGAATCGCCCGCGCGGCGGCAGTTTCTCGAGCGGACAGGGGCGCTGCTGGTCGGGTCTCCGTTCGTGGCCGGGAGCTACGGATTGCTGTGGGGCCGGCTGAACCTGGAGACCACCGAGAAACGCATCCGCCTGCCGCGCCTGCCGAAGGCCTTCGAGGGCTTCCGCATCGCACAGCTCTCCGACATTCACATCGGGCCGTTCATGCCGGAGACGGAAATTCGCAAGTACGTCGCGATCGCCAACGCGATGAAGCCCGATATGACGGTGCTGACCGGCGACTTCGTCACGTGGGTGGGCGACCCGCAGCAAGCGGTGGTCGACGCGCTTTCGGGACTGCGGGCGCCGTTCGGCGTTTTCGGGTGCCTGGGGAATCACGATGCGTGGGCCAAGGTGGAGGATTCCATCACGGAGTTGTTTCGGCAGATCGGGTTCCGGATTTTGCGGCAGGAGGCGGTGGACATCGCCATCCACGGAGAGGCATTCCACCTGATGGGGATCGATTTCCAGAGCCGGCGGCCTTTCGGTCCGGGAGGGACGCGCGTGGTGCGGCGGTTTCTGGACGGCGTCGAAGGCCTGAGATCGCCGGACCTGGTGAATATTCTGCTGAGCCACAATCCGGATACGTTCGATCGCGCGGCCGAATTGGGGATCGATCTGAGCATGGCGGGGCACACGCATGGCGGGCAGGTGGCGCTGGAGTTCATCAGCCCGGAGATCGCGCCCTCGCGGCTGGTGACGCCCTACGTGTCGGGGTGGTTCGAGAAGCCCGGCGGGCAGTTGTATGTGAATCGCGGAATCGGGACGATCGGGGTGCCCATCCGGATTGGGGCGCCGCCGGAGATCACGGTGTATGAGCTGACCCGCGGGTAGAGTGGGACAGGCGATCTTTTTTGTCGCCTGTCACCGGCCGGGCTCTTAGCCCGGCCAGCCCGGCCGCGTTCGGCTCGGCGCATTGCCTGGCGTGCTATAATTCTAGAGTCTTTCCTGTAGGATTCCAGGAAAATTTTTATGCCTAAGCTCAAGACACACAAAGGTGCGTCTAAGCGGTTCAAGAAGACCGGTACGGGCAAAGTGGTGCGCAACCATGCGTTCGGCCGGCATATTCTGACCTCTAAGCCGCACAAACGCAAAAAGAAACTGCACCAGAGCGTGGTCGCCGATAAGGCCGATCAGCCCGCTCTGAAGCGGATGCTCCCCTATTAAAGGGATGAGCGCATTGCGCGGACGGAGCGCGTGGCACGTGCCCGAGCCGCCGATCTAAAAAAGGAGATGAAACGTGCCCAGAGTTAAAAGAGGTACCCACCGCAGGGCATCCCGCAAGAAGACGCTTCACCAGGCGTCGGGATATTTTCTCACCAAGAGCAAGCTGTATCGCGCGGCCCAGGAGGCCGTGGAGCGCGGTCTCAAGTTCGCCTACGTCGGCCGCAAAAACAAAAAGCGCGATTTCCGTTCGCTGTGGATTGTGCGCATCAACGCGGCCTGCCGCGAAGCGGGCATATCCTACAGCCAGTTTGTGCACGGGCTGAAGGCCGCCGGGCTGGAACTGAACCGCAAGGTTTTGGCGGACGTGGCCCTGCACGATGACGCCGCTTTCCGCCAGTTGGTGGAGTCGGCCAAGACCGCACTGGTGAAGGCATGAGCCCCGCCGAACAGGAAAGCGATTCTCTCGGCAGTCTGGAAGAAAGCATCCAGCGGGCCGTTCAACTGGTCACGCGGCTGCGCGAGGAGAAGGAAGCCGCGCTGGAGGATGCCGCCGCGGCCAAGGCCGAAGTGGAGCGCCTCACCGGCGAGGTAAAGGCCCTGCAGTCGGAGCGCAAGCAGGTGCGCGGCCGCATCGAAAAACTGCTGGGCCAGATCGACCAACTGGGCGCCGGGTAGCGGCCTCCCATGGACGGAGCCCCCGAAAAACAGCCGGTCCGCGTGACCATCCTGAGCCGGCCGTACACGCTGCTGGCCACCGGCGATCCACGCGAAGTGGAGGAGGTGGCGGCCAGCGTCAACGAATTGATGCTCTCCATCGCCGCGCG
>OMOG01000501.1:21153-22592 GCA_900290305.1 Candidatus Sulfopaludibacter sp. SbA4 | reverse complement strand
ACTCGTCCGCCAGTTGCTCACCGAAAACCTGCTCCTGGCGCTGCCCGGCGCGGTGCTCGGCGCCCTTTCCGCGTACGCGGCGGCGCCTTACCTGGTGCGTTTGCTCCCGCCCCCTCGGGACTACGCGCAGTTTCAGACGCCCCAACTGCTCACCGTCGCGCCCGATCTCCGCGTGCTGGCGTTCACCGTGGGGCTGATGGCGTTCTGCGCGCTCGCGTTCGGGATCGTTCCCGCGTGGCGCGGCACGGGAATGGCGCTGGCCTCCGAGATCAAGGCCACCGGCCGGCGCGGCCACCACGGCGCGGCGGCCATCGCCCCGGTGGCGCTCCAGGTGGCGTTTTGCGTGGTGCTGCTGGCCGCGGCGGCGTTGATGCTCCGCACGTTCTGGAAGCTGGATCGCGTAGACGCCGGATTCGACCGCGCCCACATCGTGGAACTGACGCTCGAGCCGACGGCTGTTGGTTACACCACCGCGCAAACCGGCGCGTTCTACCGGGAGGTCGAGAACCGCGTGGCGGCGCTGCCGGGGGTCCGCTCCGTCGCCTATGCCGAGGTGGGCCTGATGCGCGGCGTGGGCATGAAGACCACGCTCGCCCCGCAAGGCGTGGTGCTCCCGCGAAGCACGTTCCTCAATACCAGCATCAATGCGGTCACGCCATCTTACTTCGACACCATGGGGATGCCACTGCTCTCCGGCCGCAACCTGGAGCTGAGCGACCGGGACAAGCAGCCAATGCCCATCGTAGTCAACCGGGCGTTCGCCGATTTTTTCTTCCCACGCCAGGACCCCATCGGCAAGCTGATGAGCCAGGCCGATAGCAGCGAGCCGCGCTACGTCATCGTGGGCCTCACCGCCACCGCCAAGTATCGCTCCATGCGCGAGCCGGACCCGCCCACCTATTACAACTTGGTCGGTCCGGGCCAGGGCTACCAACGCCCGATCCTCCTGTACGTGCGCACCTACGGCTCCCCGGCGGGCATCGTGAACGCCGTGCGGGAAGTGTTGGCCCGGCTCGATCCCAATGTGCCGGTGGTGGAAGTATTCACCCTCGAGCAGGAGATTCAGACATCGATGTGGCAGGAGCGGCTGGTGGCCCTGCTCGCGGCCTTCTTCGGCGCGGTGTCGATCGTGCTGGCGGGAATCGGCCTGTACGGATCGCTGACGTACATGGTGGCGCAGCGGGTGCACGAACTGGGCATCCGGGTGGCGGTGGGCGCGCAGGCGAGCCACATTGTGAAGACCGTCTGCCGGCCGATCGCGGTGGCGGTTGCCTGCGGCCTGGCGGCAGGCGCGCTGGCGGCGGCTTTCCTGCTGCGATTGACGGAGCGGCTGCTGTTCGGAGTGCGGCCGGGCGATCCGGTTTCGTTCGGAATGGCGGCGGCGTTTGTCCTGGCGTGCGCGGTGGCGGCTGCGGCGGTGCCGGCGTGGCGGGCGGCGA
>OMOG01000501.1:1981-21143 GCA_900290305.1 Candidatus Sulfopaludibacter sp. SbA4 | reverse complement strand
TTCGGCGGTTCCGGCGTGGCGGGCGGCGAGGATCGACGCTTCTCGGGCGTTGCGGGAGGAGTAGGCTACCGCTCCCTGGCGGTCGCGGCTCTGTTAGGAGTTCTATGCGTGAGACACCCAGTTCAGAGCCGCGACCTTTAGGGAGCGGTCTGCCGATCGCTGAAAGCTATAATGAGTCGATGGCGGAAAACCAAACCGACGCCAAGCCTGTCGAATCGTTCGAAGCTTCGCTCGACGAGCTGGACAAGGTCGTCAAAGAGCTCGAGGCCGGCGACCTATCGCTCGAACGCTCGCTCGAGCTTTTCGAGCGCGGCATGGGCCTCAGCGACACCTGCCGCAAACAACTGGAACAGGCGGAGACGCGGGTCGAAATCCTGATCCGCAAAGAGGGCAAGCTCACCGCGGAGCCGTTTCGCCCGGAAAAGTGACCCCATGACGTTCCCCAGTATCTTGCCGCCGCGCGAATACCTCGGCCAGCAACAAAGACTGGTGGATGCGGAGCTGGACCGCCTGGTCCCGCCGGAGTCGGCGCCGCCCGAGACCATCCACCGCGCCATGCGCTACAGCCTCTTCGCCGGCGGAAAGCGCATCCGCCCGATCCTGTGCATGGAGGCGGCGCACACCGTCTGCGATGCGCCCGATGGGGTCGTGGCGGCGGCCTGCTCGCTCGAGCTGATCCACACCTACTCGCTGATCCACGACGACCTGCCGGCTCTGGATAACGACGATTACCGCCGCGGCAAGCTCACCAACCACAAGGTGTTCGGCGATGCCATGGCGATCCTGGCGGGCGACGCGCTGCTGACGCTGGCCTTCCAGGTGCTGGCCGAGCTTCCCGTGGCGGGCGACCGGCGCGCGCGGCTGATCGCGGAACTCTCGACCGCCGCCGGCACCGTGGGAGGCATGATCGGCGGGCAGGTGGCCGACCTCGAAGGCGAGGGCAAGCCGCCCGACCAGCAGCTTCTCGAGACCATTCATCGCGCCAAGACCGGCGCCCTGCTGCGCGCCAGCCTGCGGATGGGCGCCATGTATGCGGGCGCCACCGAAGAGCAGTACCGGGCGCTCTCCTGCTACGGCGAGCACATGGGGCTGGCATTCCAGATTGTGGACGACATTCTCGACGTGGAGGAGTCTTCCGAAGCGCTCGGCAAGACCGCCGGCAAGGACGCGCAACAGCAGAAGATCACCTTCCCCGCGGTGTACGGCCTTCCAACGTCGCGCAGCATGGCGGAGGCGGAATGCGAGCACGCCCATCGCGTGCTGGAGGGGTTCGGCCCGCGCGCGGTTCGCCTGCACGAACTGGCCGACCTGATTGTCCGCCGCAAGTCATGATTCCCCCTCCATGAAGACGCGGCATTCATGAAGAACCGGCTGGACCGCTTACTGGTGGAGCGCGGCCTCGCCGAATCGCGGGAGAAGGCCCAGGCGCTGATCATGGCCGGCGAGGTGACGATCAACGGGCAGAAGGCGTCGAAACCGGGCCAACCGGTGGCCGCGGATTGCGCCCTGGAAGTGCTGGCACGTCCGCCATACGTCAGCCGCGGCGGTTTCAAACTGGCCGCGGCGCTGCAACATTTCGCCATTGACGTCACTGGGAAAACCTGCCTGGATGTGGGCTCTTCCACCGGCGGATTCACCGACGTGCTGCTGCAATCGGGGGCCGCACGCGTGCACGCGGTGGACGTCGGCGCGGGTCAACTGGCGTGGCGGCTGCGCACCGATCCACGGGTCGCGCTCCACGAAGGCATCAACGCCCGCGAGCTGCGGATGGAGCACATCGGCGAGCGCGTGGACTTCCTGACGTGCGACGTGAGCTTCATTTCGGTCACCCTGATTCTGCCCGCCGCCGTGCCGCTGCTCCAACCGGACGGGCAAATGGTTATACTGATCAAACCGCAGTTCGAAGTGGGCAAGGGCCAGGTCGGCAAGGGCGGCATCGTTCGCGAGCCGCAACTCCACCAGGCCGCTTGCGAGCGTGTGACGTGCGCCGTTCGGGATTTGGGATTCGCCACCAGCATCATGCCGAGCCCTATCCTGGGCGCCGAAGGGAACAAGGAGTTTCTCTTGCATGCCCATCATTAAGACCGTCGGTATCGTCTCCAAACCGAACGTTGCCGCCGCCGTGGAGATCGTGCCCGAACTGCTGGAGTGGCTGAACGCGCGCGGGATCGGGGTGCGCCTGGACGAGGAGACGGCCTCGCACGCCGGTGGGATCGCCGGCATTCCGCGCGACGACGTGCCCGAAGGCTGCGACCTCATCATCGTGCTGGGCGGCGACGGAACCCTGCTCTCGGCCGCGCGTGCCATCGGCCGCCGCGAGATCCCGCTGTTCCCGGTCAACCTCGGCGGCCTCGGATTTCTCACCGCCATCAGCATCGACGAACTGTATCCGGAGCTGGAGCGCGCGCTCCGCGGAGAGCATCGCATCGCCAAACGCAAACTTCTGACCACCGAAGTGGTGCGCGGCGGCCAGGTAGCGGCCAGCTACGATGCCCTCAACGATGCCGTGCTCACGAAATCCTCCATGGCCCGCATGATCGACCTGGACGCGCACGTGGACGAGCAATTTGTCTGCGCCTACAAGGCGGACGGATTGATCATCTCGACGCCGACGGGCTCCACGGCGTATTCGCTCTCCGCCGGCGGGCCGATCATTTTTCCTTCGGTGCCGGCCATCTGCATCACGCCCATCTGCCCGCACATGCTGACCAACCGTCCGGTGATCGTGCCCGAGACCAGCGTGGTGCGGGTGACTTCGCGCGGGCCGGACGAGAGCGTGTTCCTCACCATCGATGGGCAGGTGGGCACGCCGATCCACGAGGGGGATGTGCTGGTGTGCCGCAGCTCGCACTACTCGCTGCACCTGGTGCGCCCGCCGCGGATGATGTTCTTCGACGTGCTGCGCCAGAAATTGAAATGGGGGGAACGTTGAAACGGATCTCGCTTACGACCTGGATTTTTGTCGGGATGGCCGCCGGCGTGGTTCTGGGAATCGCCGCGCCGAATTTCGCGAAGCAGTTGGCGCCCGTCAGCAACGTGTTCCTGCGGCTGATCCGCTCCATCATCGCGCCGCTGCTGTTCGGCACGCTGGTGGTGGGGATCGCGGGCGGCGGCGACATGAAACAGATGGGCCGCATCGGCGGCAAGGCCATTATCTATTTCGAAATCGTGACCACGTTGGCGTTGTTCCTGGGGCTGGCGGCGGTGAACCTGGTGCGTCCCGGCGAAGGCGTCACCATTCAGCGCAGTGCCGCCGAGGCCGCGGTCCCGCAGACTCAGACCACTCTCACGACGATCATCGAGCACGTCTTTCCCACCAGCATCATCGATGCCCTGGCGCGCAACGATGCCCTGCAGATCGTGGTCTTCGCGTTCCTGTTCGGCGCGGCGTGCGCGGCCATTGGCGCCAAGGCCCAGCCGGTGGTCACGTTCTGCAGCTCGCTGGCGGAAGTGATGTTCCGCTTCACAAGGTACGTGATGTACCTGGCGCCGGTGGGCGTGAGCGCCGCCATCGCGGTGACCGTAGGGTCGAAGGGCGTGGGCGTGCTGTTCGGGCTCAGCAAGCTGATCGCGACCATGTATGTTTCGACGGCCTTGTGCATGATATTCATACTGGGTCCGGGCCTGCTGCTCTTCGGGATTCCGGTGGCCAAGTTTTATCGCGCCGTGCGGGAACCGTTTCTGATCGGATTCTCCACGGCATCGAGCGAGGCCGCGCTGCCGCTGGCGCTCGAGAACATGGAGCAGTTCGGCGTGCCCAAACACATCGTGGGATTCGTGATCCCCACGGGCTACAGCTTCAACCTGGTGGGCAGCGCGCTGTATCTTTCGCTGGCTTCGGTCTTCGTGGCGCAAGCCGCGGGCAAGAGCCTGACGATCGGCGAGCAACTGATCATGATGCTGACCCTGATGCTGACCAGCAAGGGAGTGGCCGGCGTGCCGCGCGCGGCCCTGGTGATTCTGGCCGGCACGCTGGCGACGTTCAATCTCCCGATGGAAGGCGTGGCGGTGCTGCTCGGCGTGGACGCTTTGATGGATATGGCACGCACGTCGACGAATGTTTTGGGGAATTGCCTGGCAAGCGCGGTGGTGGCGCGGTGGGAAGGGTTCAAGGTGGGGTAGCTTTTTCGGCAGCGATCTCCTGGTGGCACGGCGCGCACAAGGACACCTGCGCGTGCGCCGCCGGCGCCAGCATGGCAATCGCTAGGAGGGCACGGGTCACGGCAGCGTCCGGTACTCGATCTTGCGCAGTTTCGCGGTGGTGGAATACGACGCGATGCCGAACGGCTTGGACAAATCGATCTCGCCGGGACGCAGGTCGACGTCGCGATTTCCGATGTCCGCATCGATCACTGGGTCGTCGTCGATCCAGGCCTGAATGCGGCCGGTGGTCACCAGCAGCCGGAGCCTGTACCATCGACCGGTCTCAAAGTCGCGCCCGGTCGAAGTGTCGTTCTCCGAGGCGTCCATGCCGTTCAGACTGGAAAGCCCCACTACCGTGCCGCCCCATCCGCCGTTGATCCAGGAGCAGAAGGAATCGTTGACCGGGAACGTAATGCCGGCGAAGAAATCGTGACCGTCGACCCGCATGGCCTCGAGGCGGACTTCATAATCGGCCTTCGGAAACGAGCCGGTCCAGGTGACTCCGGTCATCGCGCCCTTTCCGAGAAGGATGGCGCCGTCGGCCACGCTGACCTTGCCATGGCCCGAGAAGGGAGTCTCGCGCCATCCCCGCAAGGTCGTGCCGTCGAACATGGATTTCCATGCGCCGCCGGCGGTGGAGGGCGGCGGCGCTTGATAAGCCGCAAGCCCGCAGGCCGCCAACACTGCCGCGAACGTCCCGAGGGAAACCGTGTAAGCCGGAACCCGCATGATCGAGTGCCTTCCACCACTATAGTCGATCCAACCGCGTCTCCAGAACACGGTTGGCAGGCGAAAGCGCCTGCCCCACCAAGACGCAAGCTCCTCGATTCGGGTGGACCTCCATGGGACTTTCGTCCTAGGGTGAAAAACACCGGCGCCCTAGGGTGGTCGCCCTATGTTGTATTTTTTGGCACCCTGGGCATACTGGTACCTACAATCACAAAAGCGGGAACGTTCCGCCGGTTCGCAATTTCAACCTCACCCTACCGATAGCGCCTCAGCAGGGCTCCTCCTCCAGAACCAGGTTCCGCACGGCCCACCGGCCGGTCCGCCCCGTAAAGGAGATCCCTATGAGAAACTCTGTTTACCCGATTCTGTCGATCCTGTGGTTGGCCTGTTCGGCGAGCCTCGCCCCGAGCCTCGCCATGGCGCAGCTTACCGTCGCGGACGTCGAACCGGCGCCCTCCTATGACACGTTTCTGCCGCCCCCCGTGGGCGGAGCCTACATCGACCCGGTATTCGGCACCACCATCCAGCGGGTTTCCAACGCGCCGAACACCCACAACGCCGACCGGGGCGGATTCTTGAGCTGGATCGAGAACGAGTACTCGACGGCCAGCCCGTTCAATAACGACAATTCGAAATTCATCCTGGTGCACCAGAGTTACTTCGCGTTATACGACGGCGCCGGTTACTACCTGAGCGACCTTCCGCTCGAGATCAGTGCTTCGAGCGAGCCGAGGTGGTCCCGCAACGACCTGGTGACGCTCTATTACCACTCCGGCAATCAGCTCAAGACGTACAATATTTCCACCGGCGCCATGGCCGTGGTCCACACCTTCAGCGAATATTCGTCCATCAGCGGCGCCGGCGAAATGGACATTTCGCTCGATGGCGACCACTTCGTTTTCGTCGGCAACAATCGCGAGGTATTCGTGTATCAGATCAGCGCGGACCAGAAATCCCCGGTGTTCACCCTCGACGGGCACGGATTCGACAGCGTCTACATCACGCCGGACAATCACGTGAGCGTTACCTGGCTGCAGTCCGGCACGGACCGCTACACCGGAATCGAGCTGTTCGACGGGAACATGAACTTTCTCCGGCAGATCGCGCATGCCGGCGGTCATATGCATTACACGCGGGATACCAACGGCGCAGAGGTCCTGGTGTGGACCAACTCGAACGATGCGCAGCCGATTGCGAACTGCAACAACGGCATCGTGAAGATCCTGCTGTCGGACGCGTCCCAGACGTGCCTGGCCCAACTCGACTGGAGCCTCGCCGTGCACATCTCCGCGCCGGATGGAAACGGGTACGTGTTTGTGGACACCGAGGCCCCGAGCAATCCCGAGACCGATTCGGCCGGGTGGAAGCCCTACACCAACGAGATCCTGCAGATCAGCCTCGACGGCTCGTCGGTGGTCCGCCTGGCGCACCATCGCAGCCGCGCGCTCAACAGCTACAACTGGGAACCGAAAGTCTCGGTCAGCCGCGATGGATCGGAACTCTTATTTGCGAGCGATTTCGATTTACAGGCGATCGATGGCTCTACGGCCGATTATGGCGACACCTACCTGCTGGTTTTGCCGGCCCCCCAGGGCAACTTTCGCCACCTTCCCCTTGCGCTTCGACAAAAGCGCTAGTAGAATCTCTTGTAGAAGTGAAGGGGAATGATCAGCGACCTGCTATTTCGCCTGCGCGCCATCTTTCGACGCCACACCGTGGAAGAGGAGCTTGACGACGAACTGCGATTCCACCTCGATCGCCACGCCGACAAGCTCGCGCGTTCGGGCCTGTCCCGGCCTGAAGCATCGCGGCAGGCACGCCTCGCCCTCGGCGGCCTCGACCCCGTGAAGGAGGAATGCCGGCAGGCCCGCGGCATCTCGTGGCTGGAGACCGCCCTGCAGGATCTCCGCTACGGCGCGCGTGGAATGCGCCGCAGCCCGTCCTTCACCTTCGCCGCGGTGCTCACCCTGGGGCTGGGCACGGGAACGATCTCCGCCGTATTCACGCTCGCCAACACCCTGTTCTTCCGCGAGCTGCCGGTGGATCGTCCGGATCGCGTGGTGGTGGTTCAGGCCACAAGGCAGCACGGGCGGTGGCCCGGTTGGGTATCCTATCCGGACTACGTTCACTTTCGCGATCGCACCAAAACACTCGAAGCCCTGGCCGCAGCCTATTCCACCGTGCCTCTATTCGTGACCGCCAACAATCGGTCCCAGGAGGCCACCGGCGCCGTGGTATCGGCAAATTTCTTCCCCTTGCTCGCCCTGAGGCCGGCGCTCGGCCGTTTCTTCCGTCCGGATGAGGACACCGTTCCCGATCGCGACCGCGTCGCCGTGCTGGGCTACGAGATTTGGCGCAATTGGTTCGGCTCGTCGCCAGACGCCCTGGGCGCCACGGTGAAGATCAATGGAACCGCGTTCCAGGTGATCGGCGTCCTTCCCCAGACGTTCCGCGGCATAACCGTTCAGCCCGACGACGTCTACATCCCCACCATGATGGCGCGCGCCGGATATCGATGGTGCGCGGACGCACTTGCCAGCGACTGCAGTCCCTTCGAAATGATCGGCCGCCTCCGCGACGGCTACACCGTGGAGCAGGCGCGCGCCGAGATGACCACCCTGACGCCGCAGTCCTGGGCGGCCGCGAAGGAAGGCGAGAACACCGGCGTCAAGGTCTTTCCACTCAAGGGAGTGCTGCATCCCGACATCGTTCGGAGCAGTGAAGTCCGATTCGTAGAGCTGCTGGCATCGGTGGCCGGCGTGGTCCTTCTGGTTTGTTGTGTGAATCTGGCTGGCCTGCTGATCGCCCGGAACAGCGCGCGCACTCGAGAGTTCGCCATCCGCGTTTCCCTGGGCGCCGGAAGCTCGCGAGTGATGGGGCAGTTGATCACCGAGTCGCTGCTGCTCGCGATGAGCGGCGGCGTGCTGGGTATGCTGTTCTCCCTGGTCCTGACCGGCACGCTCAATGCGGCGTTTTATTCCGTCGATATCGGAGGGCATGCGCTCTATTACAATTTCAATCCCGAGCCCCGCGTGATCCTGGCCGTGATCGCCGTATCCATCGGGGCGGGGTTCCTGGCCGGCATTCTGCCCGCACTGAGGTCCCTTCGCATCGGCGCCGCCGAAGGCCTCAAACGGCAATCCTCGGCCGTGGCCGCGGGCCCGCGCCTGGGGCGCTGGCTGGCCGGAGCCCAAGCGGCGGTGGCGGTAGCGCTGGCGGTAGTGGCCGGCCTGTTCACCACCAGCGCGCAGGGGCTGGTCGCCGGCAGCAACTTCGACGCGTCACACGTGGCGCTCATGCGGATGCGTCCGCGCCTGCTTCAGTACCCGCCGGAAAAGGCACAGCATCTCGTGCGGACCGCGATCGAGCGTCTGGAAGCATTGCCCGGCGTCGAGTCCGCCAGCATGGCCTCAGGCGCGGTATTGATCGGAAGACAGGCGCAGGTGTCCTTATCCGGACGCACGGACCGCCAGACGATCCAGAGCTGGTACATCGAGATCGGCCCCCGGTACTTTGAAACCCTGCGCACTCCCGTTCTTCGCGGCCGTGAATTCGACCAGCGCGACACCGCCCAAGCGCCGCCGGTGGCGATTGTCAGCGAAGCCCTGGCGCGCCGGTTCTGGCCCAGCGGCGTGGTGATCGGGGCCACCTTGATGGTCAACGATCGGCCGCGCCAGGTGGTGGGAATCGTGAAGGACGTTCCGTGGCAAAACCGCGGCGAGCCGGTCACGCTTTGTGTCTACACGCCCTATTGGCAGAACCCGGCACAAGTGGATGCGAGTCTATGCGTGCGCGTGAAAGGCGATCCGGCGGCGGCGCTTCCCGCGCTGGCCCGGGAGGTGAATCGGGTGGACCCAGACCTCCCGATTACCGAAACAATGACGCTCCGCCATCAGATCGCCGTAGGCAGCAACGGGCTGCAGATCATCGCCGGGTTTGTGTCCTATGCCGCGGTGTTGGCCGTTCTGCTGAGCGCTGTCGGTCTCTACGGCGCGCTGGTCTTCTCCGTCTCCCGCCGCACCAAGGAGATCGGTATCCGGATGGCCATAGGGGCCCGATCGGCGGAGGTGCTGCGCATGGTGATCCGCGAAGGAATGGCGGTCGTCCTGGTGGGCGCCGCGATCGGAGTGGGGCTGGCGATCGCCGCGACGGGCGTGATCCGGCACCTGCTCTATGGCTCGGGCGACGCCGATGGGCGGGTGTATGCGGCCGCGGTGTTGGTGATGATCGTCGCGGGTCTGCTCGCCTGTTGGATCCCGGCGCGGCGCGCGGCTTCGGTCGAGCCCGTCATGGCATTGAGAGAGGAGTGACGGCGCAGTCGGCTGGAACGTTCCTATACGATCGGATTCTATCCCGATCGCACACCCGATCGGGTCAACCAGGTAAAGGTGGAAGTCCGGCGTTACCTTTCCAGCATCCAGGCGTTGTTCGCCGAGATCCAACGGGTGAAGGCCAGCCACCGCCCGTCCGGCGAAGGGACCACCGTCGATTCGAATTCGCCCGGTGCTTCGGACAGCGGCCACGCGTGACCTTGCAAATCCATATAAAGGACCACCGTCCGTCCCGCGGGCCGGAACGCCGTCGCATAGAAACCACTTCCATCCGGCGCCCAACTGATCGCGTTCAGAGGCTTCCAGGACGGCGCGGCGACATCCTCGAAAGGCTTGCCTCCCACGCCGCCCGCTCCCAGGGTGAAGATGCGCACGCGATCCTCCAGAGCGATCGCCAGGCGCGAACCGTCGGGCGAAAGTGCGTGATAGTGCCACCGGTCGATGCCGGCCCGGCCCAGTTCGCTCCCCTTGCCGTGCTGCGCATCGAACGAGTGAACCACCAGCTCGGTGGCCGTAAACTCAAGCAGAACGCACACCCGTGAGGGCGGCAACGCACAGTCGATTTCCCCGGCCACCGGCGCCGGCAGGGCGGGCTGTGGCGCCCCTCCCGCCACCGGTATCTTCATCCACGTAATCGGGCGCGTGGCGGTGGATTTCCATCCCTCCGGCTGAACGACGTAGAAATAGTAGGCGCCCTCCGGGCTGACTTTCACGACCGTCTCATCCTGCGGCCCCGCCACGATTGGTTGCGCGATCTGCCCGTCGAGAAACTGCCGGTAAACGTCGAAGTTCCCGTTGCGATCCGAAAAGAAGAGCACCGCGCGCGAATCGAGGCTCCAGGACGAAAGTATGTCATTGTGATCGTCGAGCGTCAGTCGCCTGGTGTTCAGCAGGCGTTTCTCCTTCTGGTTCAGCTCCGCGATATAGACGTCGCTCTGCGGTTCGCCTTTGAGGAAGACCACCTGGCGCCCGCCGGCGATGGCGCTGAAGTCGAATGGAGTGACGCCGGCGCCGACCGTCGCAATCAGGCGGGGTTCGCCGCGGAATACCCTGAGACCCGGATCCATGGGACGCTCCCAAAGAGTGCTTTGGCTCCAATCCAACAGCGGTGTCCGCCGCAACGCATAGAGGAACCGGCCCGGCAACAGGGTGCCGCCTGTCAGCCCGCTATGGAAAGGAATGCGAGCCGGGTTGCGCCCCTCGCGGTCGATACTGCCCAAATCGAGCTGGAGGGACGTCTTGCCCGAGGTATCGCGGGTCCCGTTATAGATATAGGCGTACCCGATCCGTTCTCCGGAGGGGAGCCACTGCGGTCCCACAAGGCTTTCATCAGGCTTCGCCGTGAAGATTCGATGGGGGGCCTGGCCGTTGGCGTCCATCAGCCAAAGCTCATGGGCATTGTCGGAGACAAACGCGATCTGCGAACCATCCGGAGAAGGTGTCGCCTGCAACCCATTATCCGAAAGCTGGCGCGGCGCTTCGTTGAGCAGGCCGAAGAGCCAGATGCCGGATTTCGAATCCTGAACGGATATCCCGCTCGCCAGCAGCTTGACGCCGTCGCCGAACCACCGGATGGCGATCACTCTCCATTCGGGCGGCGACGGCAGCGAGTGCGTTTCCCCGGTTTTCAGGAGCTTCACATGGAGTCCGGCGGGGTCTGCGTAAGTCAGGTAATTGCCGTCCGGTGAAATGGCGGCCGTGGATAGGGGAAGTTCGGTGGAGTTGGTGGTCAACTGGCGCAGAATGGGCGCCGGCCGCGCCTGCGGAAAATACCGGAAAGCGATCACCACGCCCGGAACCAGCACCAGGAGCAATAACGCGCCGGTGTAGAGCCAACGCCGGCTTTCGCGGACAGCAGGTCTGGGTGGCTCGGATTCCGCAGCCGGCGGAGGTGGAGCGGCCTGCGTCACAGCCTTCACCGGCGCCACGAAACGATAGCCCCGCCGCGGGATGGTCTCGATGAATCCGCGATCGTCCCCCGAGGCGCCGAGCGTCTTTCGCAACAGGGAGACGTTCTGCGTAAGGTTGTTCTCTTCCACCGTCACGTCCGGCCAGACCTGTTCCATCAGGACAGCCTTTTCCACCACGTGGCCGCTGTTTTCCACCAGCACCAGCAAGGTGTCAATCACCTTCGGCGGTAAGGGAACGGGCTGGTCGCCGCGGTAGAGAAGGCGGTCGCCGGAATCCAGCCGGTAGGAACCAAATTCGTAAGAGACCTTTGTTTCCTTCGCCATAAATCACTTCAGAGATTCTTCAGAAGTTTTTGAGGCTTTTCTAACGACACGCACCCGCTCGAACCAGCATACTCCTCTTCGAGTGGGAACCCGGCGCCGGTCCCGTATGCGGATGAGCGAGCGGTCCACTCGTTTGAACCACTCATTACTGAACCATGGAGGGAGCAAATGGCATCTGCCGTTACACATGTTGCACAAATGGACGCGCCGAATCCCCAGCTCGTCTGGGATACGATCAATGCCTATCAACGGACCGCGGCGCTTGGCGCGGCCATCGATCTGGATCTGTTCACTGCCATAAGCGAAGGAGCTAACACGCCCTCCGATCTGGCAAAACGATGCGATGCGTCGGCGCGCGGGATACGCATTCTTTGCGATTATTTAACCGCCATCGCGTTCCTCGCAAAGACAGCCGACGCTTACTCTCTGACGCCTACCAGCGCGGTGTTTTTGGATCGGCACTCACCCGCATGCATGAGCTCCATGGCCCGATTTATGAATGGGCCTGAACTGATGGCTGGCTTTGACAATCTGGCGGCCACCGTTCGCCGGGGTGGAACGCAACTGCCCCAGGACGGCTGCAACGCGGTGGAGTACGACGGTTGGGTTACTTTCTCCGAATGCATGGCGCCCATGATGCAGGCAGCTTCCGAGTTCGTTGCCGAAGAAGTCGCGCGCCACACGGGCGGTGCGCCGCTCCGCGTGCTGGATATCGCCGCCGGCCATGGATTGTTCGGAATTGCGGTAGCCCGCCGCCTCCCTCAAGCCGAAATCGTTGCCCAGGACTGGGCCACCGTCCTTCGAACCGCGAGAAAGAACGCTCACTCGGCGGGGATTTCCACGCGCTATGCGGAACTGCCCGGCGATGTTTTTACGGTTGATCTCGGATCGGGGTACGACGTGGTGCTTTTGACGAATCTGCTCCATCATTTCGACCGGCCGGCATGCGTCGGCCTGCTCCAGAAAATCTACGCCAGTTTGGCGCCGGAAGGGCGACTCATCACCTTGGAATTTGTGCCCAACGAAGATCGCGTCACACCGCCGATTCCCGCTACGTTCAGCTTGATGATGCTGGGGCTCACGCCAGGCGGGGACGCATACACAGGAAGAGAGCATCAGGATATGCTGCGCGCAGCCGGCTTCTCCGGTTTTCGGCTGGTTCCGGTTCCGCAATCGCCACAGCACTTGATTGTCAGCGAAAAATGACCCCGTGGGGCGGGCTTCAGCCCAATGCCACTTAGTTAGTTTTCCCACCGCTGGGAATGCTGCTCAAATTGTGGGGCGGACCCCCTGGTCCGCGCGGGTCCCCCTGGACCCGCTTTCTTCCATCGAATCAAGATCCGGCAGAAAGCGAGAAGGCCGACGAGGGCGCTCCCCCGAGGGACCCCGGCGGACCAGGGGGTCCGCCCCACAGCCAAAGTAAGTGCATTGGGCGTCAGCCTGCCAGCCGGCTTTCAGCCGGCGCTCCGCGATCCCCGAGGTTTCTGCCGCCAGAGACGCTCCCGTCAGTCACCGATTTCGGACAAATATTTTCAATCCTACCATTTCACTGATTCCAAAGCGCTTACCACTGATTCCCCACCCCCGCACACGGGATGCCATCCCGTTTGCCGTGCTCGAGCGCCGGGTGGTCACAAAATCTTCATCTGTCCCGATAACCCTCAGAAAGAAAGCCACTTACCATGGCGAAGAATAATAGGTGCACACCCCCGCAAAAATGCGTCACATGCGTCACAATCCCGGGAGACGCATAGGGAGACGCATGACGCCCAAAAAGCCCTCCCCATGCGTCTCCCGATTTTCAGCAACTACCGCAACCCACAGAAACAAAGGATCTTAGGCCTTGGTAAAAAAATACACACAGACACGACATCTACGCCCCTCCCGCAGCCTGATACACTGGCCCCGGTGTCCACTCCGCCTCACCCTCCCGCTCGATCGTCCGCCTGGATCGTGGCGGCGCCGCTCTTTGTCTGTCTCCTGGCGGCCGGCATTCACTACGGACCCTCGCCCGTCACTGGCGATGAGACCGAATACTTCGCCACCACTTATGCCTGGGCCGCCAACCACAGCCCGGCACTGACCCCGCCCGGGGTCGCCGCGATTCGCGAAGCCTTCCCCGGCCGCCCCGCGACCGAACCGGCGGTGGCGCGCGCCGTGGACGGGTCCTATTACGCCATCCACTTCTGGTTCCTCAGCCTGCTGGCCGCGCCGTTCTTCGGCCTCTGCCGCGCCACGGGGCTCGATTGGAAGCACTGCTTCGTGTTCCTGGATGCGCTGGCGTTCGCCGCGGCCGCCGGTCTGGCCTACCGCTGGTTCCGCTGGGCCGGCGCGCTGATCCTGGTGGCCGGCCTGCTCGATTCGCCGCTGCTGCCGTATCTCAACAAGGCGCACGGCGAGGCATATTCGGTATCCCTGGCGGCGGTGGCGGCCATCTGGCTGATTACGGACCATTGGCTCGCGGCGGCGCTGGCGCTCTCGGCGGTGTCCATGCAAGTGAGTGCCTTTTCCCCTCTGGCGGTCCTGGCGCTGGCCAAGTGGGGGTTCGACGCAATGCGCTCGCGGCAGCGGCCCACTCCGCGCCAATGGATGGCAGCCTGCGCCTGCGCGGCCCTGCTCGCACTGCAGCCACTCTGGACCCTCTGGCGCTACCACCAGTGGAACGTCATCGTCGCCGCGGGATTCGTGTACCCCGAGATGGCCACGCCCAAGCGCATGGCGTCCATGCTGATCGATCCGGACGTCGGCTTCCTCTTCGTTTGGCCCCTGAGCCTGGTGCTGATCCCGTGGATCGGTCCCCGCCAGCGGCGCGCTTACTGGGCGTTCGTGGCGGCGCTGATCGCGGAAGTCTGCTACATCGGCGCGCAGCAGATGAACCTCACCACCAGCGCGCCGCGGTATTCGCTGTGGTTCATTCCGTTCCTCCTGGTGGGGTTTGTCCCGGCGATCCAGGCCGGGCGGCGCCGGGCCATCGCCGCAGGAGTCTGCTTTGTCTTGGGAGCCGCGGCTGCCGGCTACTACCAGTTCGCAGTCGCCGGCGTCACCCCCAGGCTGGTGCGGACCCCGATCGCCGAGTGGTGGTACCGCCATTTGCCCGGTGCGTGGAATCCCGAGGAGCAGGTCTTCGTGGATCTCTCGATGCGCGAGCAACTGGTGAGCGGCCGCGATTTCTTCTTCAAGCGCCGCTTCCCCATCACCAAGCTGGTCAATCCGCAGGTGTGGGCCGTCGGGAACCGCGGGTGTACCAAGTTGCTGGTGTTCGGGTGGGCGTTCACGTCGTCGCGCGTCGCCCCGCTGGCGCCCATGGGGTGCGATGCCCCGGTGGATGGCGCACGGCTGCTTCGGTATGTCCGCAGCCGGGGCATCGAGGGGATCGAAGACCGGTACGTCTCCGTCCCATCGAGCGAGCGCGCCGGCGCGGCCGGGACCGAGTCGGTGACTGACCAGCCGAACCAGCCGCCTCAAGCGGAGATCGTAAGCCGGCAGCCGGAATTCACCTTCCGTTTCTCGGACCCGAATGGCTGGCAGTACCTGGATGGCGCCAACATCATGATCTCCAGCCTGTCTGCCGAACCGAAGCCCGAGCG
This sequence comes from Candidatus Sulfopaludibacter sp. SbA4, assembly GCA_900290305.1. Lineage (GTDB taxonomy): Bacteria > Acidobacteriota > Terriglobia > Bryobacterales > Bryobacteraceae > OMOG01. The sequence continues at coordinate 6,119 of OMOG01000501.1, read as the reverse complement.
GTCCTGCTACGTGATCTACGATCAGCCGCGCCACGAACTGGCGGTGATGCGCGAGAACGGCGCCATCTCGCTGGGGGTGGTGCCCGGCCGGCGCGGAAAACTGCAGAGCCGATGGTGCACCGTCGACACCTCCCGCGCCTCGATCGGCGCGACCGGCGACTCACTCACCGTGAAGCTGCCGATCACTCTCGACCCGGCCATCTCCGCCGGTGGCATCGCCATCCGCGCCGCTGCCCGAGATCTCGACGGGAACCGCTCGGCGGCCGGCCCTGCCCCGGACTTTACCTTCGAGCCGGTCGCCAGCGACCTGGTAAGCATCACCTATTCGGTGGGGCAGGTCGGTGGGGCAGGCGCTTCCGCCTGCCAACCGTTCCGTCGCGCGATTCTGGGTCCTGATGCACGACAAGCTGAGCGAAGAGAACTCCTGCTACTTCGAATACGAGCCGCCTTCGGGCGTGCTGCACCTGATGCCCGACGATGCCGATGGCGCAAAAGCCTCGGAGATGCGCCTCGCGGAGGGCCGCCGCCTGGAGAACGGCCACTGCATCGTGGACGGGCGCGGGTCGGGCGCGGCGGCCAATCGCGACCGTGGGGTGTTGCGCCTGCACGTGGTGCGGAAGGGCCTGTTTGCGGCCACCCAGCGGGTGTGGGTGAAGTACCAGGAAAGCGACGGCACTCTCTCGGGGTGGCAGGAGATGGCGCCGTGGCCCGGAAGCGAAATGAAAACCGCCTGGCCGGGCGTGGCTCTCCGGCCGGACGCGCGCGGCGATCTGCTGCATGTCGAGTTTCAATATGGCGCGCCGGACCTGCGCGACGTGGCCAGGGTCTGGGTCCTGGTCAATGACACGCTCGCCGCCGAAAAGTCCTGCTACCTGACCTACGAGCCGCAAACCGGAACGGCATATCTGAACGACGGCGGCCGGATGCTGCTGAAAGACGGGAAGCGCCTCGCCAATCCGCAATGCGAGTGGGATGGCGGGGAGTCGGTCGTGACGGTGAGCGGGGCGATCGTCGATCTGCGATTGCGGGTGCGCCGGAAGCCGATGTTTCGCGGTCCCAAGCGTGTCTGGGCCGCCGATCAGAAAACCGAGGGCAAAGTCTCTCCCTGGAACCTGGTGGGCGTATGGAAGTAGCGATGTTCCTGCCGCTAACGGCGCCGCCGTTCGGAGCCCCGACCGTGAGGGAGGAGTCCTCCACAAGGGCACCGAACCCCGCGAGCGTGAGCGAGTCGGTTTCCCGCGCTCATGGAAGTAGTGAGTCATCTTGCCGTCCCCTGTCGCTTCCACCAGTGAGGAGCACGAAAATGGGAATCGGAAGGGGAACGATTTACGTTCTGTTGCCGGCGTTGATCGGCGCAGGCATTCGTCCGGCGCGCGCGCAGTTCGTACAGCAGGGCCAGAAGCTGATCGGGACGCCCAACTCCACAGGGCCGAACGAAGGCTATTCCGTGGCCATATCCGGCGACGGGAACACGGCCATCGTTGGCGGTTACGGCGACAACAACGGGGCCGGCGCCGCCTGGATTTTCACACGTGCGAGCGGAGTTTGGGCCCAGCAAGCCAAACTGGTGGGAAGCAACGCGTCGAATGGCGCGAACGGCGCCTCCCAGGGATTTTCGGTGGCGCTTTCCGGCGACGGCAACACCGCCCTCGTTGGCGCGCCGCTCGACAGCGACGGCTCGGGAGCTGCCTGGGTGTTCACGCGTAGCAGCGGAGCCTGGACCCAGCAGGGCGGCAAACTCGTGGGTTCCGGCTCCGGCGGCCTCGCCGGCCAGGGCCATTCGGTAGCCCTCTCCGCCGATGGCAGCACGGCCCTGGTGGGTGGGTGGTTAGACAACTCGAATGTGGGAGCGGTCTGGGTGTTCGCCAACAACGGCGGAACGTGGACCCAGCAAGGCAACAAACTGGTAGGCACCCCCTATATCCCGGGCACGGTCTTCAACGGCGGCACCGAGTTTGTTCCGGCCGTGGAACAGGGCGCCGCGGTGGCGCTTTCAGCCGACGGGAGCACGGCCGTGATTGGCGGGCCCCAGGACAACATGCAGGGGGCCTTATGGGTCTTCACCCGTAGCGGCGGAGTCTGGAGCCAACAGAGTGGCAAGCTGACTCCCAGGGATGGATCGCCCGGCCAGTTCGGCGATTCGGTGGCCCTCTCCGCCGACGGAAATACCCTCCTGGCGGGCGGTTTTGCCAGCAACGGCGACGTGGGAGCCGCGTGGGTGTTCACGCGCAGCGGCGGAGCTTGGACCCAGCAGGGCAGCCAACTCACCGGCAACGGCGGAGTCGGCTTCTCCAACCAGGGAAGCGGCGTAGCGTTGTCCGGTGACGGAAATACCGCGCTCATTGGTGGTTACGGCGACAACACCTACGTCGGGGGCACTTGGGTGTTCACCCGCAGCAATGGGAGTTGGAGCCAGCGCGGCGGCGAATTGGTCGGCAGCGGTGGGCTCGCCGGCAACGTGGTTTTCCTCGGAGCGGGCCAGGGTGCATCCGTGGCCCTCTCCTCCAACTCCAGCACCGCCATCGTGGGCGGGCCCTACGACAACCAAGGGGTCGGAGCGGCCTGGATCTTCACGCAGCCCGTAGCGGCGGGCGCTCCGGCTCCCGGTTCCGTCAGCCCCGGGTCGGGAACCGGCGCCGGACAAAGCATGGTATTCACTTTCAACGACGCGCGCGGCTGGCAGGATCTGGACGTGGTCAACATCCTCATCAACAACTTCCTCGACGGCCGGCAGGCCTGCTACCTGGCCTACAGCCGCTCGCAAGGCGTGCTATACCTCGTCCCGGATGCCGGCGGAGGATTGCTGCCGGCACTGACTTTGGGCAGCTCGGGCTCGACGAGCAACAGTCAGTGCTCGGTAGCCGGCGGCGGCTCCTCCGCCAGCGGCAGCGGCAACACCCTCACCCTGATGCTGAACCTCAGTTTCACGGGGAGCTTTGCCGGCAATAAGGTGGTGTACCTGGCCGCGCGCGATCTGGAAGGCGGCAACTCCGGATGGCAGGCGTTGGGCACATGGGACGTCCCGGGAGCCGCAACATTTCCGTCCGTGAGCGGAGTGAATCCGGCGCGCGGCGCCAATTCGAGCCAGACGTTTATCTTCACCTTCAGCGACAGCAAGGGCTACCAGGATCTAGGCGTCCTGGATATCCTGATCAACAACTTTCTCGATGGCCGCCAGGCCTGTTACCTGGCCTACAGCCAACCGTTCAAGGTGCTTTACCTCGAAAACGACACGGGCACGGGATTGTCGACTGGCCTGACGCTCGGCGGATCGGGGTCGATCTCCAACAGCCAATGCATCGTGACTGCAGCCGGATCTTCGGCGACCGGCACCGGCAACACTCTGACACTGACTCTGAACATCACCTTCACCCCCGCGTTCGACGGCAATCGAGTCATTTACCTGGCGGCCCGCGACTCGACCGACGCCAACAACTCGGGCTGGCAGTCGATGGGGTCCTGGAGTGTCCAGTGAGTTCACCGTCCCAACCCGCGCAGAAACTCCGACTGCAACAGGCGCTCGCGGTCTCGGCCCACCAGCGCCACGCGCCACGGGCAAGTCAGTGGCGTGGCCCCTTCGAAGGCCGTGGCCAGGCGCCTGACCAGGATGGTTCCCTCGGCGCGCACCAGCCTCACCCGCGGATACTGGGCCACCCGCACTTCCGTGATGGCGACCCATCCCACGCCAGGCTGCTCGACGACGAACGGAAGCGCTTTCGAGCCAGTGGACGCTCCTGCCACGTCGAACTCAGTCACTTCGTCGTCGATCGGAATGTCCCCGAGCGGCGTCGAGCGCGGGATCACGTAGCGGAAGGCGACGCCGTCGTCCGCCAAAATGCGGGGGATATTGGCCGGCGGGTTACTGGAGCATTGCCTGGGCGCTCAGGCCCAGCTTCTTCAGGAGCGTTGCCGCCTCGGCGCGCTCCGCGGCGGTCAAGCCGGACACGGCGCGCTCCATGGCCGTTTCGTGATCGGCAAAAGCGCACGAAATCAGGCTCCGGCCGGAGGCGGTCAAGTGCACCACGCGGGCGCGCCGGTCGCCGGCATCGTTGCGGCGCTCCACCAGCCCCTTGCGCTCCAGGCGGTCTACTGCCGCGGTGATCGAGCCGCTGGTCAGGCGGATGAGCGATCCGATGGT
>OMOG01000501.1:0-1974 GCA_900290305.1 Candidatus Sulfopaludibacter sp. SbA4 | reverse complement strand
GGTCTACTGCCGCGGTGATCGAGCCGCTGGTCAGGCGGATGAGCGATCCGATGGTGTTCACCGGCAGGGGTCCTTTGTGCAGGAGCGCTTCGAGCACGCCGAAGTCTGAGAGGCACAGGCCCAGCGACTCGATGTGGCGTTCGGCGTGGGTGCGCAGGGTGTCGTAGGCTTTCCAGAGAATCAGCCAGAGGTGCGTCCCGCTCGTTTTCACGTTTTGAATCCTCTGATCTATCTTAGCATCAATTATCTTGAGGTGAAGATAAATGGCCGGAATTTACGATTTGGACCCCGCGCACTCGAGCGCACACTTCTCGGTGCGCCACATGATGATTTCGAACGTGAGAGGTGAGTTCACCAAGGTCAGCGGAACGGTGACCTTCGACCCCGGCAATCTGCAGGCTTCCAGCGTGGAGGCCGCGATCGATGCCACTTCGATTGGAACGCGAGACGACCAGCGCGACGCGCACCTCAAGAGCGCCGATTTTCTGGACGTCGAGCACTACCCGGAGATCCGCTTCAAGAGCACCCGCATCGAGCCGGACGGAAGCGAATACGTGGTTCACGGCGATCTGACGATTCGCGGCGTCACGAAGGAAGTGGCGCTCAAGGTGGAAGACCTCACGCCCGAAACGAAAGACCCCTGGGGCAATCTGCGCGCGGGCGCTAGCGCCAGGACCAAGATCAAGCGGGGCGATTTCGGCCTCGCCTGGAATATGGTTCTGGAAGCTGGGGGCTTCCTGGTGGGAGAAGAAGTCGCCATCACGATCGACGCCGAGTTGGTACGCCGGCCGGGAGGTGAAAGTAAATGACGGAATATCGCAGCGTTGCCCGTGTTTTTACGGCGCCCGAAGCCCACGACGGAGACGGCGTGGAATTGCGGCGCGCCTTTCCAGGAAATGCCCTGATGGATCTGGATCCGTTCCTGCTGCTCGACCAGATGGGCCCCATGGACGTCGCGCCAGGCAAGGCGCGCGGATTTCCGCCGCATCCGCACCGCGGTTTCGAGACGGTCACCTATTTGCTCTCGGGCGAGATGCAGCATCGCGATTCCTGGGGCAACCACGGAGTGCTTCGTCCCGGCGACGTGCAATGGATGACCGCCGGCTCCGGACTGGTGCACTCCGAGTTGCCGGGCGAAAGCCTGGTGCGCGATGGCGGACGCCTTCACGGTTTCCAGCTCTGGATCAACCTGCCGCGCCGCGACAAGATGATCCGGCCGCGGTACCAGGACACCACGGCGGCGCGCATCCCGGTGGCGCGCAATGGCGATGGCACGGTGGCCGCCAAAGTCATCGCGGGAGAAGCGCTCGGCACCAAGGGCGTGATCGATACGCGCATCCCGATCCTCTATGTGCACCTCACGCTCCAGCCCGGCGCGGAGTACACGCAGGAGGTTCCGCGGAGCGAGAATGCATTCGCTTTCGTGATCGAAGGCGAGGGCCGGTTCGCCAATACCAGGGCCGGTCAATACGGTGTGGTGCTGTTCGACCGCGGCGGCGATGCGGTGCGCATCTCGAACCCCGGTAAGAAGCCGCTCAGCCTGCTGTTGATCGCGGGTGAGCCGATCGGCGAGCCGGTGGCGCGCTATGGACCGTTCGTCATGAACAGCCGCGACGAGTTGCAGCAGGCGGTGGCGGATTTTCGCGAAGGGCGCATGGGGGTGCTGGCGTAAAAGGGCCCGCCGGCCTGTGATATGATTCCGGGAAGTGCGCGGGAGACAAACGGGCCATGGGTTGCTTCAAGCCTCTTGTTTTGGTTCTCGTCGGGTCAGTTGCAACCCGCTGCCAGACTTCTCCCGGCGACTGGCTCCAGTTCCGGGGGGACCGTAGACTCACGGGACGGTCGCGATTGGTGGGCCACATCGCACCTCCCACAGTCACTAGCGCCTCCCTCGGTCCCCCGCATCGCGCGGCGCTGCCGAACCTGAGCTTTTCGTCTGCGGTGGTGAACCTCTACACCTTCACCAACGGGTCG
>OMOG01000505.1 GCA_900290305.1 Candidatus Sulfopaludibacter sp. SbA4 | reverse complement strand
GGTACAGAAACCGGCTTATAGTCCGGCAGCCGAAAATCAGGGGTTGGGGGTTGGTGGTTGGGGGTCAGGGGTCAGGGGTTAGGGGTTGGGGGTTAGGGGTTGGGGGTCGGGGAAGTGATAAGCTCGGCTGTATGATTCGTCCGCTTTTGCTGCTGGTGTTGTCTGTCTCGTGCCTCGCCCAGCCTCCGCAACAGACCGTGGAATATCCTGCACCGCCCGTCGAAGGCGATTGGATTGCCCACGATTTCACATTCCAATCCGGTGAAAAACTCGCCGAATTGCGGCTGCATTACACCACGTTGGGCGCTCCCACCCGCGACGCGGCCGGCCACGTCAATAACGCCGTCATCGTGATGCACGGCACGGGGGGCAGCGGGCGCGCATTTCTGAGCGCCGGTTTCGGCGGAGAGTTGTTCCTCAAGGGACAGCCGCTGGATGCATCCACCCACTACATCATCCTTCCCGACGCCATCGGCCACGGCAAATCCAGCAAGCCGAGCGACGGGCTCCACATGAAGTTCCCGCACTACGACTACGAGGACATGGTGCGCGCCGACTATCTGCTGCTCCACGACGGCCTCCATGTCGATCACCTCCGCCTGGTGATGGGCACGTCGATGGGCGCCATGCACACCTGGGTCTGGGGGGAGTTGTATCCCGACTTCATGGACGCCCTGATGCCGCTGGCCAGCGGCACCGTGGAGATCGCCGGGCGCAACCGGATGTTCCGGGCCATGATCATCCAGGCCATCCGCAACGATCCGGACTGGAAGAACGGCGAATACACCAAGCCGCCGGTCAACGGCCTGATCGCCGCGCAGTACGCCTTGTGGATGATGACCAGCAGCCCGTTGCAGTTGCACAAAGCCAACCCCACGCACGACAAAGCCGATGCCGCGGTAACGGCGCTGCGGCAGCGGGCCACGCGGTCCGACGCCAACGACATGCTGTACCAGTACGAGTGTTCGACCGATTACAATCCGTCGCCCGAACTCGAGAAAATCAAGGCGCCGCTCTACGCCATCAATTCGGCCGACGACGAAGTCAATCCCCCGGAACTAGGAATAATGGACCGCGACATCCAGCGCGTGGCCCGCGGGCGCTACATTCTGATTCCCACCAGCGACGAAACCCGCGGCCACGGCACTCACTCGCGCGCCGCCGTGTGGAAGAGCTACCTGATCCAGTTGCTGCGCGAGTCCGAGCCGCACGCCGTTCTGCTCAATCCGGCTCTACTCAATCCGGAAGACCAGTTCTGGCGCGAGCGGGCGCCCGAAGTGTTCCAGGTGAAGGTGGCGACCACCCGTGGAGATTTCACGATCGAAGCGCGCCGGGGATGGGCGCCGACGGGCGTGGATCGCTTCTACAACCTGGTGCGGGCCGGTTTCTTTGACGATTCGCGCTTCTTCCGGGTGGTTCCGAATTACATCGCGCAGTTCGGAATCGCCGGAGATCCGAAGGTCGCAGGAGTATGGAGGAACGAGACGATCGCCGACGATCCGGTGGTCCAGAGCAACACCCGCGGGTTCATCGGATATGCCATGACCGGCCCCAACGCCCGCACCACGCAGCTCTACATCAACCTCCGCGACAACAGCGCGCGCAACGATCCGCAGGGCTTCGCGCCCATCGCCAAGGTGGTGGAAGGCATGGAGGTGGTGGACCAGCTCTATTCGGGGTACGGCGAGAATTCGGGGGGAGGGATGCGCGCCGGGAAGCAGGCCAGGATGTTCGAAGGCGGCAACGCATGGCTGGACGCGGAGTTTCCGAAGTTGGACCGGTTGGTGCGCGCGCGGATTCTATAGGCCAAGGCGAAGCCTCTTGACGCGGAGGCGCGGAGGCGCGGAGAAAGACGCGGAGGCAGAGAGAGTTAAGAGCAAATCAAGGCCAGAGAACGCGGAGCGAGCAGAGATCGCGGAGACAAGGAGGGAGGTTGAGGGCATTTCCACGCCAAGCGAACCAAGGAAATCCTGCCAGTGCCGGCACGAATCAACTTGGTCTTTGCTAACGGTCCCACCACGGGTCGGTCACTCCGAATGCCTTCCCCGCAGTTTCCGGATGCGCGATGGTCTCCATCAGGGTGTCCATGTTCACGGTGACTTCGACCACCGTGGCTTCGCGGCGCTGGAACGTCGCGATCAGCATCCGGGTCGATTTCCCGGCGTCGCCCGTGAAAATGTACGTCGATTCGCCATCGCGCCGCGAGCGCACCCGGATCAGCGGATGCAGGCTGCCCGTGCCCAGGCGATCCATCAACCGGTCGAGATCCGCCTGGTTGCCATACTCCGCCGAGGAGTCGAGATTCTGGAATACCGCCAGCTTGAAGCCGCTGGTCCCGGCGGGATGCGCCACCTTCACAAAGAGGTTGGCCGCGCCCATCAGCGGGATGTGCATCCGGCTGGTCCCGTAGTGGGTCTCGATCCCCTTCACCAACTGGTCGAACTCCCGATCGGCGCCCCACGCCGCGGCCGATGCCACCAGGAGCACGCTCAGCAGTCGCACCCTCACTTGGATTCCTTCCTTTCCATGCGGATGCCTGCTACATCGAGCCGGGGGATGCCGAATTGCCCGCCCAGATCGCCGAGTTGGGTGGGGTCCAGCGTCCCGATGATGTTCACGATGGTCAGCCTGCGCGGCTCCGCGGAGATCACCACCACGCCGCCGAGTTGCCCGTTCGCGCCGTTCTTGAAGTAGACGTCGGCGTTTTCCCCGCTGGACTTGGATCGCACGCCGACAATGCGCGACCACGCGGGCGCCTGGATCTGGGCACGCACCGCGTCCACGTCCGCCGCGCTGTATTCTCCGTCGCGCGCGAACTCGAAGCTGCGGACGATCACGCTGTCCAGCCCCGCAATCAGTTTCCTGGTCTTTGCCTCGTCGCCGTCGTGATCCGAGAGGAACCTGGCGGCCATCTGCAGCATGGACTTGTTCATGGTCACATCCACCGATTGCTCCGCTTTGTCCGCCAGTTTCTCGAGGTCCGGCGGCAGCTTGATCTCCTGCGCGCCTGACGGGATCGCCGCCGCTGTCAGGATGCCCGCCGCCAAAATCATCCGTGCGATGCTCATTTGGTTTCTCCTATTGTCCAATACGCCCGGCTGCCCGGCCCGGGATGCATCCGTTGGTTTCCCGCAACATGCAACTTTTTGGTTGCCTTTTAATCGTGGGGCGTGTATTATGCAACTAGGAGGTTGCATATGACGGTATCCGAGATGAGCCGGATTGAAAGGAAGATCCTGCTGCGCGCCCCCCGCGAGCGAGTTTGGAGAGCCCTCACCGACGTCGCCGAATTCTCGAAATGGTTCGGTGTCGAAACCGAAGGCGTGTTCGCGCCCGGTGCGCGCCTGCAGATGACGTGTACCAATGAAGGCTGCGGCGAAGGCTCCGAAAGCGCCAAGGGCGTCAAATTCTCCATGACGATCGAGCGGATGGA
>OMOG01000506.1 GCA_900290305.1 Candidatus Sulfopaludibacter sp. SbA4 | reverse complement strand
CTCAAAATCTTTGAGGAATAAGGACTTATACGTAAAATATTCCGGAATAAGGAGTTAGCTGGCATGATTCCTGAAGTGGTCCTTCCGACTTGAAAGCTATTCGGTTGTCAATGAGCTAATGTTGCGTTGAGAAATAATATCCTTTTGGCAAGGGGGCGGTCAATGCGAGATTGAAACGGGGTGCGGGCCTTGAAGCGACAAGGGCGGGTGCGTGTGATCCAAGCACCCGCCCCTTGCGAAAAAACCGCAAGGAGCGGGGCACCCAAACCTGGTTTCATTTTCTAAGGTCCGGGTCACCCGCCTACTTTCGTGGGATTGCGTTTATCTCGGACAGAACCAATACTCTTGGAAGACAGACCGCGTCTGGAGGACGTTGCCAGTGGGTACTGGACGCTATTTGTCAAATAGTCGAGTGGCCTTGTCAGCCATTACGGTTCGAATCCGTCGTCCTCCGCACGTACACTCGACGCAAATTTCGGCGTGCTATAATGACCGTGTTTGACAAATAGCGTACCGACTGGCAATTTTGCCGAGCCCCGCCTGACTAGCGGGGCTTTTGGTTTCTTACGCGAATGCTGGGACTGTCCCCAAGGTTCCCAAACCAAGTTTCATTTTCTAAGGTCCGGGCCACCCGTGCGCCAATCTTACGGGTTGTGCGTGTATGGTTACGTCGTGATGCCCGAGCACGTACATCCGCTGGTCAACGAACCGGAACGGGGCTGCCTCGCACAGATGCTGCAGTCGCTAAAGCAGTCGGTGGCACGAACCCTCGCCTTGCGAGCAGCGGAATCATTTTGGCAAGCGCGTTACTACGATTTCAACGTGTGGAGCGAGGGCAAATTTGTAGAAAAGCTACGCTACATCCATCGCAACCCAGTCGTGCGCGGATTGGTGGGGCGGCCCGAGGATTGGCCATGGAGCAGCTTCCGTCACTATCTCACTAGCGCGGATGGAGTGGTCGAGATCGAATCCCAGTGGACAGCTCGGCGGCGGGAGAGACGGGGAATCATACCAATG
>OMOG01000507.1 GCA_900290305.1 Candidatus Sulfopaludibacter sp. SbA4 | reverse complement strand
GCAAGGGCGACAAAGTGACGCAATTTCAAGGAGATTGGTCGGCCGCGAGCAGATTTATATACTTTATACTACAAAGACCTCTATAAGGCAGTGCAGAAGAGACGCGCGTCACCCAAATTACGGCGAACTCATCGGACTCGGTTTCGGCCTACGGATTTCAAAATCTCGATTTCCTCACGGCTTCTTAGGGAGCGGTTTTTCCCGACTGACCGCCGGCAGCACCATCCACACCACGCTGGCCGCCAGCGCACCGGCCACGATCCAGCCCTGCACCTGCAACGCGGGGATGGGATTGCCGAACAGCTCAACCAACGGCCCGCGCAGCGACAGCGCCCAGAGCACCAGGACATAAGCCAGGTAGTTGGCGCGCGCGAATCGCTGGCAGAAGAGCGCGGCCGCGGCCACGGCGGCGAGGGCCAGGCCGTAATACAGGGCGAATTCGCCCGGCGTGTGGGCATCCCCCGGCAGCAGCGTGAAGGCCGCCACCAGCGCCAGCGGGATCGCGATCCACGGCTTGGCCAGCTTACGAAGGACCAAGGCGAGGGCGCCTAAAACGGCGGCATCCACGATGGTCGTCCGGATCGCGCCGGCGACCGCCGCCACGGCCGGCGCGGCACTGACGATGAGGTCCGGGCTGCCGATCGAAAACAGCGCGAACGCGTGGAAACGGTCGAGCAGCGCGGCCTCCACCTGGCGCAGGAAGAGCACCAGCCCCGCCGCCCCCAGCAGGGCCACGATGGCGTCCCAGGCCAGCAGCCGGCGGTTCGCCGCCCGCAGCGCGGCCACGCTCTCGGGATAGAACGAGGTGAGCAGGGCCACCGCCGCGCCCAGCACCAGGAAGGCGAACACCGCCGACATCAGGACCACCACGTACATCATCGCCTGGTAGGTTTCGAGCGGGATGGCGGTGTTGTAGTTCTGTAGCAGGAGCCGCATGGAGAGCAGCGGTCCCAGGGCCGCGAGGAGCGCAGCCGGCACTGCGATCCGGATCACCGTGCCCCAGCGCACCATCCCTTTCCGAATATTCTGCACCAGCAGCAGGATGCCAAAGACCACCACACCGGCAATCGCGGCGATGCGCACCGTAATGGCTGCGATCGAGATGAAGTTCTGCTGCGAACGGCTGCGCTCGTAGGCTTCGGGAATCTTCCAATAGCCGCGCAGGTCCGTTACGCGGTCGCCGTCCACTTCCAGGTGCAGCCGGTAGTGGGCTTCGTCCAGATTGCGCGGGTCGCCCGATCGCGCTTCCCATTCGAAGGTGTGATCGCGCCGCGCCTTCTTTTTCTCGGAGGTATCCTCTTTCAATTCCATTCCGGCCAGGTCCCAGCCCTGCGAGCGCGCGAACTCCGCGGCAATCGGGCGAGCCGCGTCCGCCGGAATGTCGGCGCCCGGACGGTCCTCCGGAATGGTGTGGCCGAAGCCCAGCACCTTGCCGGTCTCCGGGTGGACCGATACCATGATCTCTTCCTGGTCCAGGGATTTGAAGTAGCGGGTCACCCAGTGTTGCACGGGCCGGTACTGCTCAAAGAGCCGGGAAGCGGAATCCACGGGAACGCGTTCCAGGAAGTACTTGGCCGCCAGGCTGTCGTCGCCGCCCCAGTGCGCGGCCGGGAACGTCACGTGCTGGAACGCGTCGGGATTGAGGCCCTGCGCGCGGAGAAACGCGTCGGACGCCGTGCGGGCCTGTTCGTCCGGGACCTTGTACTTGGGCGACTCGCCGAAGCGGGTCGCGGGAATGAGCAGCGCCGCCAGGCCGATCGCGAACACCGCCAGCGCCGCCAGGCGCGCGCGCAGGGAGAGCGGCCGGTAATCCAGTGTGGCCGCGACCGCAGCGGCGGTGGGCGGAATCTCGGGGGCCGTGCCTTCGTCCTGATTGAGCAGGCCGGCTTCGGGCGCGAAACCGCCGTGACGAAGGTAGGCCACCAGCGCCACCACGATCGGCAGCACCACGATGCCTGCGCTGGCCGCCCCCGAAAGCTTGAAATACAGGCTGTGCGAACGCACCAGCAGCATGGCGCTGTACATGGCGTCCACCGAGTAGTGCCACACCAGCGTGGGCAGAATGCCCCAGCGCAGCATGATCAGGCCCAGCGCCACGCCGCCGATTCCCACTTCCACGCCGCGGATGTAGAACGGCTGCTGCGGGTACGCGGCGTGTCCGAACCCCCAGATGAAGCCCGCCAGCACCACCGCCACCGCGGTATAGCGCACCAGCCTGCGCAGGAACGGAATGGCGAACATGCGGAACAGGAACTCTTCGAACACCGCCGGCATGAAGCCGCCGAACAACACGAACGCCCAGGGAAATCGCGTATTGAGGAGGTCGCTGTAAGGGACGTCCGCCGGCGACCACGCGCCGAACTTGTAGGCCACGATGTAGAAAGCCGTCTGGTAGGCGATGAAAATTCCGGTCAGCGTGACACCCAGGATGGCGCCCAGGAAGAAGCGCTTGGTGCGCAGGCCGCGCAGGCGGAAGAGATTCCCCAGCGAGATCTTGTCGCGGAAGGCTTCGCGGTAAAGCGGCTCGGCGCCGGCCGTGAGCACGAATAGGAATCCGCCCCAACCCAGGGCCGCGAGCAGCGCCTGCAGCATCTGGCGGGAGAAAAAGCTGCCGTAGGAATTGGCAGTCTCAAAGCCGAACTCCTGCTGCGAAAATTCGTTCAGCGAGGCGCAGAACGAGAGTGCCATGGCCACCGCGCCCACCACCGCCGCCCGCCGCCATCGCACATCCTGGCGGCGGACCCGCATCACGATGACCACCACCATCCCTGCCATCAGGATCACCACCACGGCGGTATCGACGACCGACGCCACCTGGTTCTTCGAGCGCAGGCGCTCGTAATCGCGTGTCCACTGCTCGGGGATCTTGAGATACTCGCGATAGCCTCCGGGCTCGTTGCCCAGCACCGTGACTTCGACGCGATTGGTGGCATCGTGCAAATCGAAATCGCGCTCCTTCCAGGTGAAGACGCGATCCATGCGATGCGGCCGCGCGATGTCCGAGGCTTCCATGAAGTCGAGCGACGCCGGGTCGCGCTGGAGGCGCGTGCGCAGGAAATCCTCGGCCAGCGCACGGGCTTGGGCGGCGGTGGCGTCGGGGCGCGCGGCATCTTCGGCAATCTCGTGGCGGAAGCCGGCCAACTCGCCGCGCGGCGTGATGTCCACGTGGAATTCTTCTTTTTGCAGCGGGCGGAACCAGCGGTAGGACCAGTGCCACAAGCGGACGCGCGTGCCCATAATCTGGTTGGCCTGTTCCAGGCCGGCTTCGCGCTCGAGGAAGGTCTTGGTAGCGTCGTCAAAGGTGAAGCTGGAGGCCTCGCGGTAGCCATCCGTACGGTAATTCTGTTGTGACAGAAAGCGCTCGGCCAGTGTCCGCCCGTCGTCGCGATTTACCTGGAAGTCGATGGAAGCCTCGGGGAAGGCCCGGTAAAAATTGCGCGCGGAAAACCACACAGTGCCGGCCGCGAGCGCCACGCAAATCGCGATGAAACGGTAATCCGAGGTACCGAGTTTTTCTTTCATTCTTTGGCCGCCCAATGCAGGCCGATACCACCCAGAATGTAACGCCGGACCTCCAGTTGACGGTACCCGGCGACACCGAGCAGCGACGAGAAATCGTCAATCGATACGAACGACCGCAGGGAGTCGGGGATGTACGTGTAGACCCGCGGGNNCAGCAGCAGGCCCCAGAAGGCGCCCTGTGCGTAGAGATACGCCAGGTACAACTGCCGCAGCAGCGGGTTGGCGGGCAGGAAAAAATCCAGGCTGACCAGCAGGCCGCCGCGGCGGGTCACCCGTTCGATTTCGCCCAGGGCCAGCTTCAGATTCGGAAAATTGCGCAGGCCGTAGCCGATGAAGACGAAAATTGCGCAGGCCGTAGCCGATGAAGACGCAGTCGAAGGACGCGTCGGGGAAGGGCAGCACACCGGCATCGGCGCACACGGCATTGGGCAGGCCGCGCGCGCGGGCCAGTTGCAGCATGCGCTCGGTCAGGTCCACCGCGATGGCTTGGGAGCCCGGATAGTGCCGCTGGACGAGGAAGGAAAAGTCGCCGGTGCCGGAGGCCAGATCGAGCACCACGGGATGCTCGGGCAGGCGCGCGCGTTCGACCCCCGCGCGTTTCCATCGCCCGTCCATCCCATAGGAAAAGGCCCGGGTGATGAAGTCGTAGCGTGGCGCGATGGTGCGAAACATGGCGCGCATCAGGCGCGGGTTTTGCTTTTCGGCTGGAAGTTTCACTAGCAGCCGAATTGTATCATTTGGAGCAAGGAGTCAGGAGCCGGAAGACCGCGACCGTGAGGTGGGAAGCCGTGAAAAAATCGCCCCGCAAGCGGGCGAGGCAGGCGAAACCGCCAGGCGAAACCACCTG
>OMOG01000508.1:4768-4943 GCA_900290305.1 Candidatus Sulfopaludibacter sp. SbA4 | reverse complement strand
GGAATGCCTGTGCTACTCGTGCTATGTATAAGGCATGGGACGAACTACTCTTGCACTCCTGGCCTTCTTCTGTCTGGTATCCTGCCGTACACAATCCACCAATGCCAAAGTCGAGCCGCGCGCGCTGCCCGCGGGCGCGGTGCGCGAGAGCGGACCGATCCTCTCGTACGCCGAC
>OMOG01000508.1:0-4758 GCA_900290305.1 Candidatus Sulfopaludibacter sp. SbA4 | reverse complement strand
GCAGCAGTTTCCGTTTTTCGACGATCCGTTCTTCCGCCAGTTCTTCAACGGGGGCGTGCCGCGGGCGCGCGGCGAGTCGCAGGTGGAGCATGCCTTGGGGTCGGGCGTCGTGGTGCGGGCCGATGGCTACATCGTCACCAATCATCACGTAATCGATGGCGCCGAAGATATCAAGGTAGACCTCAACTCCAAGCGCACATATTCGGCCAAGCTGATCGGATCGGACCCACCCAGCGATCTGGCGCTGCTGAAAATCAGCGCCGGGGACCTGCCCGTGCTGCAGCTCGGCGATTCGGACAAGGTGCGCGTGGGCGACGTCTGCCTGGCGGTGGGGAATCCGCTGGGCGTGGGCGAATCGGTGACTGCCGGGATCATCAGCGCGAAGGGGCGATCCACGGACACCGTGGGCGGCGGCAGCTTCCAGGACTTCTTGCAAACCGACGCGCCCATCAACCAGGGCAACTCCGGCGGAGCGCTGGTGAACACGCGCGCCGAGCTGATCGGGATCAACTCGCAGATTCTTTCGTCGAACGGCGGGAATATTGGGATCGGCTTCGCGATTCCCTCCAACATGACCAAGAACGTCATGGGCCAGTTGCTCGGCAAGGGCAAGGTGCAGCGCGGCTTGTTGGGCGTGGGGATTCAGCCCGTGACCAGTGACCTGGCGGCGAGCCTGGGATTGAAGGAGGCGCGCGGAGTCATCGTGAATTCGGTGACCGCCGGTGGGCCGTCCGAAAGGGCGGGGGTCAAGACGGGCGACGTAATCCTGCAATTCAACGGCAAGGACGTGAACGATTCGAACGTGCTGCGCAACGAAGTGGCGGCCACCGAGCCGGGCACGGAGGTGACGCTCACCATCCTGCGCAACGGCAATCAGCAGCAGATCAAGCTGCGGCTCGGCACCCTCACTCCGGAATCCGCGCAGGCGTCGGAAGGGCTCGGCGGAAGCGA
The DNA here is from genome assembly GCA_900290305.1 of Candidatus Sulfopaludibacter sp. SbA4. GTDB lineage: Bacteria > Acidobacteriota > Terriglobia > Bryobacterales > Bryobacteraceae > OMOG01. The sequence continues at coordinate 3,807 of OMOG01000508.1, read as the reverse complement.
GCAGGGCGCCGGCAAGCTGGGGATCACGGTAGAGCCGCTTACGCCGGATATCGCGCAACAGCTCCGCTTGCGGCGCGGAACCCAGGGCGTGGTGGTGGATTCGGTGGACCCGTCGGGTCCCGCCGCGCAGGTGGGGATTCAGAACGGCGACGTGATTCAGGAAGTGAACCGTCAGCCGGTGCGGTCCGGGGCCGAACTGCAGGAAGCTCTGCGGAAGTCGGGCGACCGGCCGCCGCTGCTGCTGATCAATCGCGGCGGGCAGACGGTGTTCATTCCTNNCCGCTGGGGTGATGAGCTGGGTGTCCTGATTAAGTGATGCCAGGGCTTAATCTCCGCACTTTGTGCGTTGAATACTTGCTTCCTGCGGCGATTAGGAGCTACAATCTCCGCAGGAGATGCGGAGAAGGTACATACATGAGCTAAAGGACTGGCCTCGGTTCCAGTGGGACCGGGAACGCCTCGCCGATCTCCTCGCCGGCGTTCGCCATCGTCAGGGTCGGCTGACTGGCCACATGGAAGCCCTTGGATTCAACCTCCGTCAGGAGGCCGTCCTGCAGACCCTCACGGCCGACGTGCTCAAGAGCAGTGAAATTGAAGGGGAGAAGCTTGACGCAGATCAGGTCCGCTCCTCGATTGCGCGACGCCTTGGCATGGATATCGGCGCTCTCAAGCCGGCCGATCGCAACGTCGAAGGCGTAGTCGAAATGATGCTCGACGCCACACGACAGTACGCTCAGCCCCTCACTGATGAAAGGCTGTTCGGCTGGCATGCCGCGCTGTTTCCGGCCGGACGCAGTGGCATGAGCAAGATCGGGGTAGGGGCTTGGCGTGACGACAGCACAGGCCCAATGGAAGTCGTTTCCGGACCGGTCGGCAAGGAGCGTGTCCACTTCGAAGCCGTTCCGGCCGCCCGCCTCGGCCGCGAAATGGCGGCTTTCCTCGACTGGTTCAACAAGCCACCCGAGATGGATGAAGTGCTCAAGGCCGGGCTGGCGCATCTCTGGTTCGTTACCATTCACCCTTTCGACGATGGCAACGGCCGCATTGCGCGCGCCATCGCCGACATGGCCCTTGCGAGGTCGGAGAAAAGCCCGCAGCGCTTCTACAGCATGTCCGCGCAGATCGGGCAGGAGCGCAACGCCTATTACGACATCCTGGAGGAAACGCAGAAAGGGACGATGGACGTCACCGCATGGATGGATTGGTTTCTTGGTTGCCTCGGCCGCGCCATCGACGGCGCGCAGACAATCCTCGGTGCTGTCTTAGCAAAGGCACGTTTCTGGGAGAGCGTCCAGGGCAGCGCCCTGAATGAGCGGCAGACTCTTGTCCTCAATCGTCTTCTGGATGGCTTCGAAGGCAAGCTTACGACCTCGAAATACGCGAAGCTTGCGAAATGTTCCCAGGATACGGCCCTGCGTGACATCCTGCCGCTCGTCGAACGCGGGGTTTTGGTTCGTGGCCCGGAAGGCGGCCGGAGCACGAGTTATACGTTCATTCCGGTTCCGCTGGGGTGAGTTGCTCCGGCGCCGCGAACCGGTATCCCACCCACGGCTCGGTGAGGATATACTTCGGCCGCGCGGGGTTCGCCTCGATCTTCTTGCGCACCTGGTTGATGAATACGCGCAGGTACTCCGGCTCGTCGCCGTAGTCCGGCCCCCACACCGCCTGCAGCAATTCGCGATGCGTCACCGGCCGTCCCGCGTGTGCCACCAGGAAGCGCAGGAGATCGAACTCCTTGGGGGTGAGCCGCACGTCCTTCCCGTTGGCGCGCACGCGGCGCGTGTCGAAATCGATTTCCAATTCACCGGAAGTGAACGACCGCGGCCCGCCCTCCGGCGACGTGGGCGCCCTGCGCAGCGCCGCGCGGATACGCGCCAGCAGCTCTTCGATGCTGAAAGGCTTGGTGACGTAGTCGTCGGCCCCGGCGTCGAGAGCGGCCACTTTGTCCTTCTCGCTGTTGCGCACCGAGAGGATGATCACCGGCATGTCCGAGCCCCCGCGAATCGCGCGGCAGGTCTCGAGCCCTCCCATTCCGGGCATGTTCATGTCCAGCAGCACGAGATTGGGCATCTCCTGCGGAATCGTCTCCAGCGCGTCTTCGCCGGTGCGCGCTTCAATCACCTCGTAGCTGTGGCCCACCAGCGTGGCCTTCATGACCCGGCGGATCTGCGGATCGTCATCCACCACCAGGATTTTGCCCGCGCTCAACTTTCGCGACCTCCTCCGGCTGCGCGCCAACCACGACGGGCAGCGAAAAATAAAACGCCGAGCCGTGGCCCGGCTCGCTCTCCACCCAAATCCGTTCGCCGTGCGCTTCCACAATGCCCTTCGCGATCGCCAGGCCCATGCCGGTTCCTTTGGTGGAGAAGCGATGCTGCCGGCCCCGGAAAAACTTGTCGAACACCCGGCTGCGCTCGTTCTCTTCGATGCCTGGACCGCGATCCGCGACTCCGATCATGATTCTCCCACTCTTCAACTCCGCCGTGATAGCGATCGGCGAGCCTTCCGGCGAATAGTTCACGGCGTTTTCGATGAATTGCTTCACCACCTGCTCGACGAACTCCCGGTCGGCTTCCGCGGCGGGCAGTCCCTTCGCAACGTTCACCGTGACCGGCCGCCCCTTGAGCGGCACTGCGCACTCCGCAAGCGCGCTCGCGATCAGGTCCCGGGCCCCCACCGGCCGCTTCTCCAGGTGCAGCTTGCCGGCCTCGATGCGCGCCATGGCGATCACTTCCGCGGCCAACTGGTTCAGCCGGTCGGCCTCTTCGTTGATGATGGTGAGCAGCTCGCGTTCGGTTCGCGGCGCGCTTCCGAGCAGACTGGTCACCGCGGCTTTTATCGACGTCAGCGGCGTCTTGATATCGTGCGCCAGCGAATCGAGCAGCGCCGATTTCAATACCTCGCTCTGCCGCGCGGCCTCGGCGTGGCTGGCATCCTCGAGCGCCCGCGCCTTTTCGATCGTGATGGCCACCAGGTTCACGATGGCGCGCAGGGTCTGCTCCGACGGCAAAGCTCCGATCAGCGCCATACTGCCCAACGGCCTTCCGCCCAGCCGCACGGGCGCGGTAGCCAGCGAGCGCCCCACGTTGATCGAGATATCGTCGATTTCGGCCGCCGCTTGCAGGTCGTGATCGGAGACCGGCTGGCTCTCCGGGCCCGAGCGCAGAATCTCGCCGGTGGGCCGGTAGTAGAAGGCCGCCCCGTCGCAGCCGAAGACCTGCACTACCTTGTTGACGAATTCGCGGATGGTCTTGCGCGCGCTGCCACCCGGCATCATGGCCTGCACCAGGGCATACAGGCGCTCGATTTCGAGACGGCGCGCTTCGGCCTCGGCGGCACGGCGGCGTGCGCGGTCGGAAAGCTGGCTGGCGGTCACCGCGGTGACCAGGAATGCGATGAATGCCACCAGGTTTTGCGGGTCCTGGATGGTGAGCGTACCCACCGGGGGAAGGAAGAAGTAATTGAATCCCAGGACCGCGAGGATCGATGCCGCCGTGGCTTCGGCGAGTCCCCACCACGTGGATACTCCGAGGATCGCCAGCAGCAGCGTCAGCGCGACGGTGGTGTTGTTGATCTTCGCCGGAGGCAGTACGCGGTACAACGCCAGTATCGCCCCCACCAGAAGCAACGACGCAGTGAAGCGCAGCGCCTTCATGGGTCGGCCTCTGCTGCTGGGGTTGTGGCGCAGGCACTCGTGCCGGGGTGCCCTCTGGGCCCGTCGGCACTCATGCCGACGCTTGGCTTCGACACCGTGTCACGGCCGCGAAAACGTGTCGAGACGAGTCTCGACACGGCAGGCAAGAGTGC
>OMOG01000509.1 GCA_900290305.1 Candidatus Sulfopaludibacter sp. SbA4 | reverse complement strand
CCGACGTCAGCCAAGAGCTTTACAGCTTAAAGTAAGCGGCATTGGGCGCTTTCGCCTGCCAACCTCGGCCCGCGATTACACGCGCTCCACAACCTTCAACAGTCCCTTGAGCGACGTCTCCGTCGAGTACATCTTGCCCTTCGGATCGCGCCAATGAGTCTCCAGCGTGAAGGTCTCTTTGTAGCCGTCCTTGAACAGCGCGCGAATCTGCCCCAGGTTGTCGGCCTCGCCTTCGCCAACGGCGGTCCACACTACCTTGCCGTCCTGGTGCTTGAAGTCGCGCAGATGCACGTGGAAGACGCGCGCCGGATCGAGATGGCGGTAGCCGTCCGGGAACGGCGTCTCTCCCGATTCGGCGGCATTATTCGGGTCCCACGTGATGCCCACGTTGTCTTCCTTCACGCGTTTCAGGAATTCGCCGGCCTGGACCCCGCTCCACACGTGGCCGCCGCCGATGTTCTCCACCGCCAGCCGGTACCCCTTGGAGCGCCTCGCGGCCTCGCGCATCAGCTCGTCGATGCGCGCGTAGCTCTTTTCCGACGGAGTCTCGCCCCGGCGCAGCATGAACGTGAAGACCCGCAGCTTGGTCGTGCCGAAGGCCTTGGCCCGCTCGAGCGAGGCATCCAGCAGCTTCCACTGCTCATCCAGAGTCTTCTGGCCTTCGGGAGTCTCGGGCGGCAGCGGGATCTTGAAGAACCCGGTGCCCTCGATCGAGACGCGGATTCCGTTGTCGTCGAAGATCTTGGCCGCCTCGCGGATCTTCTCCATGGGCTGCGAGGTGTTGTACGGCCCCCAGATGTTCCGCACCTCGGCCCACTTCAGCCCGTACTGGTGCAGGAATTTGGCCGCGGTCAGCACGTCATCGTCGATCTCGTCGGTGGTGATCCCCAGCTTGATCTGGGCGAGAGGCAGGGCCTCCATCCGGCGGGCAAACAGGGCCAGGGCCGATCCGGCCAGCAATTCACGGCGTGTTTGGCGATACATGCTTCGGATTATAGCGTCCTGAATGGGACGCGCGCAGTCTGCTATGGTACGGCCATGGATCGCGAAGAAATACGTCAACTGCTCGAGCGCATCAACGACGCTTGGTTGAAAGGCCCTCCGGAGCAGATTCCAGCGGTGCTCGGCGAATGCTTCGACGACCGGATGGTCGTCAAGGGGCCGGGCTTCCAGGCGCTGGGCTCGGGGGGCAAGGACGGCTGCGTGCAGAGCTACGTGGACTTTGTGCGGCAGGCCGCCATCAAAGAGTGCACGTTATCGAAACCCGATATCGATGTGGCCGGCGACACCGCCGTAGCGACCTACTCCTGGCAGATGACGTACGCGCTGAACGGCGAGGAGTATCGGGAATCGGGCGTCGATTTGTTCGTGTTCGCAAAATCCGCAGGCCGGTGGCTCGCGGTGTGGCGGGCCATGCTGCCAAATGCGGCCCGTGATTTTGGCTTTGAATCCGCCCAGCCGGCGGATAGGTAAAGAACACCTCAGGGTGTGTCAAAATTGATACCGCACTTGTTGGCCCTGTGTGGATTGAGTAATGCGCGGGCCTTGCGCCGCGGCAAATCTAACAGACTGGGGAAGCTTACAGGCAACATATGACAACGGCACTCGTCTTCCCCGAGACTGGCAGCGATGCGACGGTCCGGCATCTCAAGCGGCCCGCCCTGCTATTCGAGAAGATCGGCATCCTTCACTTTTCCGGCTTAGCGGCCATCCTGGAAAAAATGAACTCTGACAAGAGTCTGCAGTTGAAGGCTGAATTGGAGTGGCTCCTGAATCAAGGTATCGTGGTACCCGTCTCCCGTGAGTTTCTCGTAGATCCTTTTCAGGAGGCGGCTGAGCACTTTCCGAAGATCCATCCCGATGCAATGGACTATTGCAGCGCGATGTCGGAGAATCAAGTTTTGGTGCTTAGGTTATCGAAATTGATCGGGCAGGACGGTGTTCTGGTCTGCGCGCGAACCCCTTGTGTCCTGCAATTACTTCAGGTGCGTTTGGGGACGCGCGCGCTCACTGGCTACCTTCCGGACTCCACTGTCCGCAAGGACGTTTTGAACGTCGTTTTGGGTTCGTTTCCGGAGCCGGACGAGGACACGCCGTGGGAGCAGATTGTGGAATTCCGATCCGACCCTGACAGTCGTACTCAGGTGCTCGCTTTGCGACGATGGATGTCAAAAGGCGCCCAACAGAATCTCTCAGCGACAGAAATCGCCGACGAAATCGAATGGCTCATCAGCGAATACCAAGCCCACATGCGTCTCCACCGAATGAAGATCACCATGGGGCACTCGAAACAGTCGTGACGGCAACCGCAGAGGCACTCGAGAGCATTGCGAAACTTAGATTTGGCGCTATTGCGAAATCGTTATTCTCTCTGAAGCACAGGACCGTCCAACTCCTCGAGGCTGGGCGTCAGGCTCCGGGCCGCGAGTTGGCCTACATTGTCAGGGCACGAGACAGCTTCGGTAAAACCGCTGCGGAGTGAAGATGGAACCCCTGTACTGGCCTATCAGTTGTTGATATCCAACACGTCAAATTGAAACCGCTCGGGCGGGAGCAGCGCAGGCGACGCCGCGTTCGACCACTCTCGGTAAGCCGTATTCGCCACCGTGGAATTCAGGTAAAACAGGAACTGGTTGGAAAAGCAACGGATCGGCGACGGTTCTCGGAATATCAGCCGCAACCCGACGGCCTTCTCCAGCGCGACGCCCTGCGTCGGAACCTGCTTATCCATCAGCAGGGTCACAAAGCTCGCGCGGCTGGCGTGCGGCCAGACATCGGGATGCAGCAGCTTGCGCAGCGTCTCCTCGCACTCGAAGGTAATCTCGCATTGCCGGATCCACTCCAGCACCGAATCGCCCCACAACCAGTGCGACAATAACCCTCGATATTGTTCCGTGAGCTGCATCGCCAGGTCGAACTTGCGCTGCTCCCGGATGGCCTGATCGGCGTCGCTTTCAGCGAGCATGTCCTCGGCCTCCAGCATCACCGAAGCCATCCCCGTGCCGTCATCCTCCGGCACATGCTCGGCCGCCGAGTGCACGAGCAACGGGGGGAGCTCGTGCGTCTTGCTCCCGGGAATCTGGATGTAACTGTGAGCCGCCATACTGCCCTCCCCTACTCTTATCGACATAAAAGACGTAAAACCCGAGACCTTCTGTTCCAACTTGTAGCACAAGCAGTACCAACGTGAATTAAGAAACTTTTAATTTGGACCATTAACTGCGCTTATCCAACCGCTAGCAAACAGGCGCGTTGGCTGCCAGAATCGTGTGCTATCATGCCGGAGCATATGATCGAATACGCCATCGGGGTCGACCTGGGCGGGACCAATCTCCGCGCCGCCGCCATTGACCGGTCGGGCAAAATGCTCGACAAGATTTCCGAAGCCACCAATTACCAGGAGGGCCGCGAAGCGGTGCTGCACGATATCGTCTCGGCGATCCAGAAGATGCGCGACAAGATCGGCCCCTCCGGGCTGGCCGGCATCGGAGTCGGCGTGCCCGGCTTCATCCGCATGAAGGAAGGCTTCATCACCGGCTCGAACAATCTGCCGTACCTCGAAAACTTCCCGGTCCGCGATGAAATCTCGCGCCGCCTGGGCACCTGGGTGATCCTGGAAAACGACGCCAACGCAGCCGCCATGGGCGAGAAGTGGATCGGCGCCGGCCGCGAGGTGGACGACCTGGTGCTGCTGACGCTCGGCACCGGCATCGGCGGCGGCATCATTTCGGGCGGACGCGTGCTGCGCGGCGTGGTGGGGATGGCCGGCGAGCCGGGCCACATGACCGTGGTCTACAACGGGAACCCCTGCGGCTGCGGCAACCAGGGCTGCCTGGAGAAGCACGCCTCGGCCACCGCCGTGACCGCCATGGCGCACCTTCTGCACCTGGGGCAGGACCTCACCTCGAAGGACGTGGCCGACATCGCCCGGGAGGACAGCGAGAACGGCGAAAAGGCGCGCGCCATCTGGCGCGTCGTGGGTGAATCGTTGGGAGTGGCGCTGGCCACCCTGGTGAACGTGTTCAATTTTCCGCTGTATTTGTTGAGTGGCGGGATGCTGCCCGCGTGGGAGTTTTTCGAGCCGCCCATGATGCGCACCCTGGAGCAGCGCTCCTTCACCTACCGGGCCACCAAGACGGAAACGCACGTCGCCCAAGCTACGCTGGGCAACGAGGCGGGGCTGTACGGGGCGGCGTATCTGCCGTGGGTGGAGAAGTAGTTACCGCGCCATCTGCACTCTTTCACGGCCCCTGGCCGGCGGCGGGACCCCGGTCGCGGGCCGATGCGGCGCCGGCGTCACCGGAGTGAAAGTTTACTTTCACTTTTTGCGGGGCGTTTTGTGTAGGATCAGTGAGTTACAAGAAATGGAGTGAAAGTTTAGTTTCACTCTTCGAATAGCTTTTCGATCTCCTGGAGGCGGACGATGGAGTACTGGACGAGCCCGCGCACTGGGGGGTCGGGAGTCTTGCGGTAGATTTCTTCGAGCCAGGAATCGAGTCGCGATTGCAGGCTTGCGATATCGGGCGAGGTGAGCATCTCAACATCGTCATTGGCTTTCCGGGCACCGTCATGAGCCTTGCGCAGATCGGCGCGGAGGCGGTTCACGGCGTCGCGGATGAGGGCGGCGTTCTCGGCGACGATGTTGACCCACTCGCCCGAGATCTCGATCTTTTGATCCTGGATTTTTGGCAAGAGTTGGCGGAAAGTCTCCGGCGAGATGCGGATGACTTCTTTGAGTTGATAGTATTCGGCGCCGAACTCCTTGACGTTGCGAATGATTTGCCCGACCCGCTGCGGGCTGAGGCCGGCATATTCGACGCAAAACTGGTCCCAGTTGCGGCCGGTGAGTTTGTAGGCGCCGGTTTCCTGGATCATGGCGAGGGTCTCGGCCCGGGCGACGGCACATTTGCTGGAAATGGGGGCGCCGAAGGCCTGGGTACGTCCGATGCAGGTCCCGAGGTCTATATAGTCAGTGGTTTTGGCTTCCATATCGATACCAAGAAAAAAGCGGCCCTCGCGAAATTCGCGAAAGGCCGCTCGCAATTCCCTTCCTGATTTAAAGCTAGCAGGCGATTATTGCGATGGTGCGTCTGAAATGAACTAAGTTATTGAAAACAAGACGAAAATATTCCCGGAAATTTTGTGACCCGGAAAAATCGGGAGGTCAGAAATGCTGAGGCAGGGCGCTCATCGCCCCCGCAGGTGTCCTGCATTTCACGTCTGAGGACTTCATTCATGTAGGTCTGATATTTCTTCCCGCGGCCTCGAAACCAGGCGAGGACAACGGCATCCACGCGAAGGCTGACCAGTTGTTTGATTGGCCGGTAAAAGCGCCCTACCTCGATGTCGGACACCCGCGGGTGTTGTTCCGGCGCGTCGGAAAAGTCGATCTGCGAATCGGGGAGGTCCGCGAGCCGCTGCAATTCCCGCCGCTGTTTGTCAGTGATGGGACTCGTAAAGAGCGCGCTCGCGGCGACTCGCCTTTCTTGCCGAGATGATGCGGATTTCTTCTTCGCCCCAGCATTATTCACTGAGCGCGCAATCGCAATTCTTGAATCCGAACAGGTCGGCTGGACCGCTCTAAAATCGGAGAAGAAAGCAAACTGACCCACTACCCGCTTGCGGGTCCCGGTGACCGCTTGCGGGCCGTAGCGGCGCCGGCCTTACTGGAGCTGAATCGGCGAGCCCGGGGGTGGCGCCGCTACCAGGGTCAGCAGAAAATCGCCCGTGTGCCGCCACCATCCTTGGAACGACTGGCCGCCGGAGTAGCGAACTTCGAGCGGGTGCCAGGCGTCGCGGCACCAACCCAGAGCCGTATCGCCGGGCCTGACCGCCACGCACCTGGTATCCAGGCGGAGCCCCGTCTGCAGAGCTTTCAGCGCGCTCTCCTTGGCGCTCCAGATCAGGGCGATCAGCCGGGGCCGGTCGGCCACCGAGGAACGCGAGACCAGCATCTGCTCTTCGATCGTGAAATAGTCGGCGGTGAAGGCGTAGCTGCGGCTCTCGATCAGCTCCAGGTCGCAGCCCAGAACCGCGTCCGACACGGCCACTGCGCAAACCGCCCTGCCGGCCCGGTGACTGAGCGAAATCCGGACGCCCGACGGTTTGTCCGCCACGAAGACCTCGGGCGCGCCGGATGCCGCCGCGAGAATCTCCAGCCGCCTGAGGGCCTCAGTATCGCCGGGAAGCTTCAGACAGGCGGCCAAGGCGCGCTTGGCCGTCCATCTTCCCAGGCGCCAGTCCGCGCGACGCTTGGGAATGCGCATCCTACCCAGGCGGACCGCTTCGCGCTCGCTCAGCCAATCGTCCTCGGCTGGAACATCCGCTTCGGTCTGCTCCAGCCAGTACACGTCCGTCATGCGTGGACTGGCACGGCAATCGCGTCGTGCAGCGCTTCGAGCGGCAAGCCATCGACGCCTCCGGGGACCGCGACGGTACTGTATCCGCTGACCTGCACGTACCGGTTGCCTGCCGCGCCCACGATTTCGGCGTCGAAGCTTTCGCCATCCAGCGACGGTGTGACCACGGCGTACAACTCCTCGGTGGCGGCGGCGTCGGTCGCATCAGGGACGCCACACACCGAAACGCGATCGACATGCCGCGGCAGCCCCATCCGGTTTTGCGTGCCCATTTCCCAAAGGCCGGCTGTTTGGAAGCATAACTCGATCAGGCGCGGCGCCATCAGGGTAGGCCGATTGGGCGGCTGGTGATTGTCCGGCAGGGCATGGGCGAACAGGCCGGCCATGCGATCCCCGTCGCGCCAGGCTTTTTCTACCACCTGGTATGCGGGTCCGTGGAAGTAGATTTTGTAGATATCGGCGGCCTCGATGACAGGCAAGGAGGACACTGGCAAAGACACAGGCAAGAATGACACAGGCAAGAATGCCTGTGCTACTCTCACGCGGGCCGTGAAGTGAGTGGTGACTTGCGGCTCCGGCTGATTGGGAAGCGACCGGCGGCCGATCAACTTGCAATCGGCGATCACCGCGTCGTTTTGCGGATGGAAGATCGCCTGGATGGTGAGGGTACGCGGCTCGTTCCGGTAGAACTTGAACGGCGCCAGGAAGTTCACGTCCTCGACGGCTTCCACGTGCCAGCCCGGAAGCATGGAATGAGCGGCCTCCGCAAAGGCCTCGATGCCCATCACTCCGGGCAGGACCGGCGATCCGTCGATCTGGTGGTCGTGCAGGAACGGCTGCACCGCGGGGTCAAGGGTCGTCTCGATGGTGAGGCCGTCCTGGATGGTGAAGCTCGTGATTTTGCCGATCATCGGTCCGTGCGCGGACCGCTCCGCGGCGGCGGTGTCGATTCCGCCGGTCTCATCCCATTCCTTCGTCAGAAGTCCGAGACGCAGTCCGGCGACCATCTCGCCGCGCAGCCCGCCCTCCGTCAGTTCGCGGCGGATCAACGGAATGCCGGCTTCCGGAGGCAGCATCTCGATGCCGGCCAGCTCCATCATCTTGGGGATGGAGCCGCGGGAGGCCATCCCGATACCGCCCCAGGCCGTCCAGTCGATGGCGATGGCGCGCGTGGCCGGACGGGTGCTACGGAAGCTCGAAGTGAACTTGCACAACAGGTCGTTGGCGGCGCTGTAGTCGGTCTGCCCGCCGTTGCCGAATCGGCCAGCCACCGAGCTGAACGCCACCGTCGCCCCGAGCGGCATATCGCCGATGGCTTGCAGCAGGTTGAACCAGCCGTCGCTCTTGACGTCGAACACCAGGTCGAATTCGCGCGGCTCCTTGTCGGGCAGAAGGTGGCTGCGGTCGATCCCGGCGGCGTGCAGCAGGACGTCGATACGGCCGCTGCGTTCGCGCACCTCGGCGATCACCCGGGCGACCGCCTCCGGGTCCGTGAGGTTGACGCTGAAATAGTGGGCGGTCCCGCCGGCGCGCCGCACCGCGTCGATGGCGCTGCGTGCGGCCTGCGCGCGCTCGAGCGCCGCCAGTTCCTTCTCCACCAGGGCCGGCGTGGCCCGCTCGCCGCGCGCCTGGATGCGCGCGAACAGATCGCGCTTGAGACCGTCTTTATCGTTGACAAAGCGGTCCAGGTCGGGATTCGCCGGATCGGGCTCGGGCACCAGGTCGAGCAGGTAGAAGGTGCCGCCGGAAGCGGCCGCCAGGTCGGCGGTGATGGCCGAGACGATGCTTCCGGCCGCGCCGGTGATCAGAAACACGGTGTTGGGTCCGAGCTTCAGGGCGGGCAGGACGCTGGAAGCAGGCTGCTCTTCAGGGCCCACTGTCCAGCGCTGCCCACCCTGGTGGCCGATCTCGACTGTGCCGGGGTCCTTCAGGGTTTCCTGAATGAGGATCTCGGCGACTGCCGGCGCCTCGCGTGCCGGCTCGAAATCGACCGATTTGACGAGAGCGTCCAGCCGCTCCCGTTTGTATGCCTTGGTGAAGCCCGTCACCGCGCCGCCCATCGGCGCCCAGGCTCCCGCCTCATCGTAACCGTGCTGTCCGCCGAGGCGCGTGGCCGATACCAGGAACGTGCCCGGCGCCGCAATTTGCGCGTACAGGCCGCGCATGGTGGTGTAGAGCGACTTGAGCCGGACCCGCAGGGCCTCATGCCACCCGGCCAGGTCCATCTCGTTCAGGCTGCCCTCGTGATCGAGAGCGGGCAGCCAGTAGATGCCCTGCAAGGGACTGGCGGCCAGGGCGCCTGCGACCTGCGAGTCATCCCAGAGAATGACTGCTACACCCATGGCCGCCAGTTTCTGTGCCAGTGCCTCGGCCACCCCGCCGCGATCCGCCATGATGGCCACGCGGCTGCCGGGTCCGAGCGTCACACCGGTAGCTTTACAGATGTCGAGCGGCGGGCGCAGGATGGGGACCGGCACGCGCCGCGGTATGCGATTGGTTGCCTCGAAGCTGGCGGGCTTGGGGCGCTGGGCCACTGCCGCCGGGGCCGGCGCCGCCACGGTGGATCTGCGGTCCCGGGCGAACTGAATCACGTGCGCCAGGGTCGGGAAATCACGGAGCTTGAGAGTGTCCTCGCGAGGGATGTTGTACGCGGCTCGCACCGCGGCGAACATCTCGGCTTGTTTGACGGTGTCGATGCCGAGGTCGGCTTCGAGATCGAGATCCAGGTCCAGCATGTCCTTGGGATAGCCGGTCTTCTCGGCGACGATCTCGAGGATCTTGTCTTGGATGGTGTCGCTCGCCGGTGGCGTAAGAACAGGTGTCGAGACGAGTCTCGACACGGCAGGCATGAGTGCCTGCGCCACGACGGCCTCGGGGCGCCGGTCGTGCACGAAGCGGATCACATGCGCCAACGTGGGGAAGTCGCGAAGCTTCACATTCTGATCGCGCGGAATGTTGTAGATGTCGCGGATGGCGGCGAACAACTCGGCCTGTTTCACGGTGTCGACGCCAAGGTCGGCTTCCAGATCCAGGTCGAGGTCGAGCATGTCTGGCGGGTAGCCGGTCTTTTCGACGACGAGCGCCAGGAGTCGTTCCTTGACGGAGTCGGCGGCGGGGGCGGCTGCCGGCGCGGCGGGGGGAGGCGTCGCTGCCGGAGCGATTAGTTCCGGCCGGCGCTCGTGCACGAACCGGATGACGTGTGCCAGCGTGGGGAAGTCGCGCAGACGGATTTTGTCGTCACGCACGATGCCGTACTGTTCGCGGATGGCGGCGAACACTTCCGCCTGTTTGACTGTGTCCACGCCTAAGTCCGCTTCGAGATCCAGATCCACGTCGAGCATGTCGATGGGGTAGCCGGTCTTCTCGGCCACCAGCGCGAGGACTCGATCTTTCACCGGATCGCCGGGCGTCGACACGAGTGTCGACGCGGCAAGTGTCGACGCGGCACGCACGAGTGCGTGCGCCACGCTTGGCGCCGCTGCCACCTCCTCCACAACCTCCACCACCTGCGCCGGCACCACCTGCGCCGGAGCCCCGTGGTCGCGCACGCGCAGCGTCCGCTGCACCACTTCCAGATCCGCGCCGGGACGGCCCGACATCCGGCTCAGCCATCCATTCCACGCGGCCCGGTCGTCAATCCGATAGCTGTAGCCTAACGCATTCGGGCCCGGCCGCACGCCATCCTTCGACTTCAGCCAGTGCAACAGTGTCATGCTGATCTGCGAGCCGAACCCTGCGCCCAGCCGCAGCGCATACTCGATGGGATAGATGCCGCCCTTGGACAAATTCAGCGCGCCCAGCTCGGGATCGATTTCCTTGAAGTTAGCCACCGGCGGCACGCATCCTGTTTCGAGCGCCTTCACCGCCACCACGTCCTCGATGCCGGTGCCCATGGCGTGCCCCGTCATCCCCTTGGTATTGGCGATTACGATGCGGTCCGCGACGCTCCCGAACACGCGGCGCAGGGCGTTGATCTCCGCCGCTGCGCTGCCGCCGCGCGCGGGTGTGTACGTTTCGTGGGAGACGAACACCATGTGGGGGGCCACCTGCTGCCGCGAAATCCCGCTGTGGGTTTCGGCGTGCGCCACCAGGCCCTCCATCACCTGGCAGATGTGCTCCACATCCAGGCGCGTGCCGTGGAAGGCGCTATTGGCCGTGGCCGTGGCCAGCACTTCGCAAATGGGCCGGATTCCGCGCTCGCGGGCAGCTTCTGCGCTTTCCACCACCAGGGCCGCGGCGCCCATGCCCATGAGCATGCCGTGGCGCCGGCGGTCGAAGGGGATGGCGCATTGCTCCACCGTTTCGTCGGTGGCCGCCGCTCCGCTGGCCAGGAAGCCGGCGCCGAACCACTCGAGCAGATTGTCGGTGGTGATGTCGTCCGCCGAGATGACAATCACGCGGCGGCACCTGCCGGCGCCGATCCAGTCCTGCGCCAGCGACACGGACTGCGTGGTGCTCGCGCAGGCGGCGTTGATCTGCGTGTTGGGCCCGCGCGCCCCGATGTATTCGGCAAACTGCGAATGGCCCATCGACAGGATCCGGAACAGGAAGCGCCGGTCGAAGACATACGGATCGCTCTCGATGGCGGCGCGCAATTCCTCGATGCGCCGGTCCAACTCCGGCACAAGCGTGTTGTGGCCATTGGCCTCGACCATCCGGGCCCGCAGGCTCTCCAACGCCGCCAGTTGTTCGCGGTGGGCGTGGTCCTGGCTGTAGCGCGTTACCTCGCGCACCAGGGAGTCGAAGCCCGGGAAGACGCAGGCGAATATGACCCCGGTATCGTCGCGCAGGGCGTCGGGCAAGCCCCAACGGTCGGGCAACTGCGTCGCTTTGCTGGTGGTCTTATAGCGCATGACCAGCGGAATGCCGGCGTCGCGCAAGGCATCGATGCCCGCCGCCATGGCCAGGCAGGTGACGCGGTCGAGCGAGGCGCGGCGATCGGCGGAGACGCCGAATTCGCTTTCCAGGTCGAAGGCGCCGCCGCGGGCCGCCAGCTTGATGACATCCGCCACGTTCTGGATGGATTCGAAGGTGGGGCCTCCGTTGTCGGTCTTCACCAGGCGCGTGATGTTCTTGTCGAGCATTGCCTGGCGGAAGCGGGTGGGGATCACGTCGATGAACTGCTCGCCGCGCAGGATGCGGCCGATGTTGGCGTCGTCGAAGATTTTTCCGTTGCCGGGCAGCCCGATGGACGCGCCGGTGATGACCACGGGTTCCACTGGCTTCTCTGCATGGGGGGCGGGTTGCTCGCCGTGGTACAGCTTCCAGCCGCGGTCGAGGACGTCGGCGAACATGCGGCCGAGATCTTCATAGGGCGGGGAAGCGGGAACACAGGCAGGAATGCCTGTGCCACAGCCTGCCGCGTACAGGCCGCACAGCGCCTGGTTGAACGCGGCAACGTCGCTGAATTTTGGATGGTTGGTGAACAGCGACACCACGTCGCCGCGGTCCGCCAGCACATCCTCGGCGAATCCCTGCAGCGCCTTCTTGGGCCCCACCTCCACAAACACGCGGGCGCCGGCATCGTACAGCGTCTGCAAGCCCGCGACGAATTGCACCGGGGAAGCCACCTGGCGGCCCAGGATGTCCAGCATCTTCGGCACCGCGCCGGGCCCCGACGGATAGAACTTGCCGTCCACGTTGGCCACGACCGGGACGCGCGGCGACGCCAGGTGCAGGCGCTCCAGCGTGCGCCGCAGCGGCTCGCTGGCCGGAGCCACAATCGACGTATGGAAGGCGTGGCTGACCGTCAGCGGGACGGCGTTGTAGCCGGCCTCGAGGAATTTGGCCACGGCTTGGTCCACCGCATGGCTGGCGCCGCCGATTACCGCCTGCTTGCCGCTGTTGAGATTGGCGATCACCACATAGCCCTCGATGGTGTGCAGAATCCGCTCGATCTCTTCCAGCGGCGCGAACACCGCGGCCATTTTCCCGTTGTCTTCCATGGCCACGCGAGTCATTTCGCGGCCGCGGGCGCTGACCGCTTCGAGCGCGTCCGCAAATGGAAGTCCGCCCGACGCGATCAGCGCGCCGTACTCGCCCAGGCTGTGTCCCATGGTCATGTCGGGTTCGATGCCATAGGCCGCCATAAGCCGGGTCAATGCTATGTCGGTGGCCAGTACGGCGGGCTGCGTGATGGCGGTCTGCCGTAGCTCGTCCTCCGCCGTAGCAAGGGCGGCGGGGTCGGATTCGTCGACGAAAATGAATTTGCTGAGCGGCTTGCCGAGTAGCGGGGTCATCGCGCGATCGGCCTCTTCGAAGGTCTCGGCGACGATGGGTTCCGTGGCGCGCAGCGACCGCATCATGTTCACGTACTGCGAGCCTTGACCGGTATACAGAAATGCGACCTTAGGCGCGGGACCGTGTCCGCGGAAAATCCCCTGGGCGCGGAGCGCTTTCCAGGTAGCGGGCTGGTTGGCGGCAAGGGCCTTCAGCGCCTTGGCCGATTTGTCCGCCAAGTCGGCGGCGTCCGTGTAGTCGATCGCCAGGCGTTCGGTGGCGCGGAGGTCCGATTCGGCAGGTGCGGCAAGCGCCGGCGCACGGCCCGCTGCGGCGGATTCGTGTATGGCGCGCAGACGCTCGGCGAGGGCGGATTCCGAGGCGGAGCCGATTACGAGGGCGCCTTGTAAGGGGGTTTTGGCGGAAGTGGTGGTGCTTGGCTCCGCTCCCTCACGGTCGCGGCTCTGATGTGCGGAGCGATGCCCGTTGCCGGTCAGCCTGTGCGGGACGTATTCTTCCAGTACGACGTGGAAGTTGGTGCCGCCAAATCCGAAGGCGCTCACGCCGGCGCGCCGCACTCCATCCGCGGTCGCCGTCCAAGGCCGCAATTCGGTGTTCACGTACAACGGGCAGTGCGCAAAATCGATATCCGGATTGGGCCGCTCGAAATTCAGGCTCGGCGGCAGCACTTTGTCGCGCAGCGCCAGCGTGGCCTTCAGCAATCCGGCGGCTCCGGCGGCGCTCTTGAGGTGCCCGAGGTTGGATTTCACGGAGCCCAGGGCCACCGATGCGTTAGCGAGAGAGCCGTTGAGCACGGCCATCATGCTTTGCACTTCCACCACATCGCCCACGCGCGTGGATGTGCCGTGGCCTTCCATCAAGGTCACCGTGGCCGGAGACAATCCGGCATTCTGCCAGGCGCGCTCCATGGCCAGTTTCTGCCCGATCGGATTGGGCGCCGTAATTCCCTTGCCCTTGCCGTCGCTCGACCCGCCAATGCCGCGCAACACGGCGTGGATTTTGTCGCCGTCACGCTCGGCATCGGCCAGCCGCTTCAGCATGAGGATGGCCGCGCCTTCGCCCATCACGAAGCCGTCGGCTCCCGCCGCGTAGGGACGCGTGCCGGTCGCCGAGAGCGCGCCGATCTTGCAGAACTTGACGAACGACGTAACGCCCATATTGCGGTCGATGCCGCCGGTGATGGCCACATCGTAGTTGTTCTGCACCAGCCCCTCGACCGCCGCGCTGATCGCCGCCATGGCCGATGCGCAGGCGGCGTCGGTCACGAAATTGGGGCCGCGGAAGTTGAACGTGTTGGCAATGCGGCCGGCGATTACGTTGGCCAGCTCGCCGGGCATGGTGTCTTCGGTGATTTCGGGAAGACGCCGGCCGATGCGGTTGTGGAATTCGCGCGTGATGTCGCTGCGCACCGCCGCCGGCAGCGCGGCGAAAGTGGCGCTTTCGGCCAGTTCGTGCGCGTACTCCGGAAAGTAGATGCGCAGGCAGGTGAAATAGTGCTTTTCCCCCGCCATGGCGTTGCCCAGGATCACCGCCGTGCGTTCGAGGTCCAGCGGCCGCTGGGGGTAGCCGTAGTCTTCCAGCGCTTCGCGCGTGCAGGCAATCCCCCACTTCTGTCCGCCGTCCATGGCATCGGCGACGCGCGGCGGAATCGCCAGGCGCCACTTCAGCGGGTCCCAGGCGCCACTTCAGCGGGTCCCACTCGTAGTCGCGCACCCAGCCGCCGATTTTGGAGTAGGTCTTATCGGGCGCGCCGTGGTCGGAATCGTAGTAGAGTGCGGGGTCCCAGCGCTCGGGCGCAACCTCGCTGATGCTGTAACGGCCCTTCTTGATGTTGTCCCAGAAGGCGGCTACGTTGGGGGCGTCGGGTAGAATTGCTCCCACGCCTACGATCGCGATCGCACGATAAGCGGTATCTTCCATGATGAGACTCCTACTTAGGGCCGAAGAAGGGTCGAGACGAGTCTCGACCCGGCAGGCACGAGTGCCTGCGCCACGGAACCCGCCGCGCGGCCGTACAACACGTCGGCCGCGAAATCCATATCTGCTAGTAAGCCGGCCTGCGCCCTATGGATCGCAGGCATTCCCAAACTCGTTTCGAAGGCGGCCATGTCCGCATCGCTTACGCCGCCCGCGCCGACGATCCAGCGCAAGCCTTCTTCGGCTACCTTGAGCGCCGCCTCGCGCGCGAAGATCCGGCTCAACGCCGCCAGCGCCACTGCATCGAAGCGCTGGTTGGCCTTCTCGTTCAGCTTCCCTTCCGCCATCAGCGCCGCGCGGCGCGCCAGGCTGCCCGCGCACTCCGCATACGCGATCCATTCGCCCAGCCGCAGCAAGATGTGCTGATAGCGGGTCAGGCGCCCGACGCGCGCCTTCTCCATCACTTCCGCCAGAGCGTGCATGGCCAGCGCCGCTACGTTCGCGCCCACGTTTGAGTGGCTGGCGTGGAGCGCCTCGAACTTGCGCGCCTGCTCGTGATAGTGCTGGCCGCGGGTTTTCAGGTGGAGCTGCCAGCGGTCGCGGCTGATGGTCATCTCCATGATCTCGGAGGTGCCT
>OMOG01000510.1:21455-23024 GCA_900290305.1 Candidatus Sulfopaludibacter sp. SbA4 | reverse complement strand
CTCCCCGGCGGTGGTGAACAGCTCGAAGTGGTCCGAGCGGATTCTCACCCAGGGGTCGGCCGGCGCTGCCGAGGCCGCGAGCAGACAGCATGTGATGGCCAGGAGGCGCACCATCCGATTATGCCGAACCCGGTGTGGCCTCCGCCAGTTGCTGCGACACGATCAGTCCTTGGTTTCGGTGCCGTCGGGCTTGACCAGTACTTCGTGTTTTTTGCCATCCTTACTGGTGTAGCCTGCTTCGTAGAAGATCTGGGCGCCCTTGGTCATGACTTCGACCATGCCGAGCTTTCCGCCCCCGACCTTCTTCTCGATGGCGGCCCTGGCGGCGGCGGGAATAGCGTCGATGGTGGTTTCGTCCTCCACCAGAACCAGGTTGCCCTTGGTGTCCACGTTGAAGTCGCGGTGCTTGCCGTTCAGCATGGTTTCGACTTCATACTGGGCGACGCCGTGTTCGGTCTCCTTGCCGATATTCTTGATCTCGCCGCCCTTGAGCTGGTCCTGAACGGTCTTCTGTACGGCCGGTGGAAGGTCCTTCAGCGCCAGTTTCTTCTCGGCGGCGGTAGCGGCCAGGGCGGCAAACACCAGAACGATGATGGATGTGCGGGTCATGAAGTCTCCATAGACCACGTTACCCTATGTAGTGCGATGATGGAAGCTTCCGATGACTTCCGTCCAACAGGAGTGGCTCGCCGCCGCGCGCACCGCCATGGAGATTGAAGCCGCTTCCGTGGCGCGGGCCGCGAGAAGCCGCTTCCGTGGCGCGGGCCGCGAGCCGCCTGGATGGCGAGCTGATCCGCGCGGTGGATCTGATCATGTCGCAGTCGGGCAAGGTCGTGGTGACGGGCATCGGGAAATCCGGCCACATCGCGCGCAAGATCGTGGCGACCCTATGCAGTACCGGCACGGCTTCCGTATTTCTGCATCCCGCCGAGGCGGTGCACGGCGACCTGGGGATCTACACGCCGGGCGATCCCACGGTGCTGATCTCGAAGAACGGCACGTCCGCCGAACTGCTGGCCTTGGTGCCACTGCTGCGCGAGTTTCATTCGCCTCTCATCGGGATTTTGGGCAGCGGCAACTCGCCGCTCGCGGCACAGGTAGATATTCTACTGGATGCCTCGGTGGAGCGCGAAGCCGACCCGAACAACCTGGCGCCCACGGCCAGCGCGGTGACGGCCCTCGCCTTGGGCCACGCGCTGGCGATTGCCCTGATGCGCGCGCGCAACTTCTCCGCGGAAGAGTTCGGCCGCTTCCACCCCGGAGGGCAGTTGGGCCGCAACCTGCGGCTCTCGGTCCGCGAGGCCATGCACGGCGGGGACGAAGTGGCCTGGGTGGCGCCCGGCGCCACATTGAAAGACGTGATCATCGCCATGACGCGGCGGCCGTTGGGCGCGGCTTGCGTGACCGCGTCCGATGGATCCCTCGCGGGTTTGATCACGGATGGCGATCTGCGGCGGGCGCTGACGGGTCACGACGACATCCGCGGGCTGCGAGCGGACGATGCCATGACGCGGACGCCCGTGACCATCGGGGCGGAAGCAAGCCTGTCCGAGGCGCTGGAGCGGATGG
>OMOG01000510.1:0-21445 GCA_900290305.1 Candidatus Sulfopaludibacter sp. SbA4 | reverse complement strand
GTGACCATCGGGGCGGAAGCAAGCCTGTCCGAGGCGCTGGAGCGGATGGAGCGCCGTCCCTCGCAGATCTCCGTTCTGCCGGTGGTGGACGGCGCGGGGCGGGCGCTGGGGCTCATCCGCATTCACGATATTTATTTGGGGTCCCGTTGAAATGCGTGCGATTTTCGCTTGCGCATTCTTGGTAGGGGCGGCGATTGCGTTGGTGGCCGTGGGAAGTCCGCGCCACGGCACGCCGCTGTGGCCGGGCTCCCGTTATACGCGGGAGGAACGCGACCGCGCGATCCGCCGCGGCCTCAATTTCATCTACGATTCGATCGCCCGCAACCCCGACGACTTCCGCGAGTACGGCCACGATCTGCTCGACGCGTTCTACAACATCGCGGTGACGTCGGAGAATCGGGAACTGCGCCGCATGGCCTGGAACATGGGGCACGAGCGGGCTATCGAGTACCGGCGTATTCACGCGACCCTGCCGGCCGACTTGTGGCCGAGCGACCTGACGGACCTGGTATTCGGCGAGGATTCGGCGACGCGGCTGGGCGTGCCCGACGCGCGCATGCATACGCTCCTGCGCGAGACCGCGGCGCGCTTATCGGTGATCGACTACCTGGCCTTCGATCCGGCGATTGAGCCGCCGCCCTCGAACTTCCCGAAGGCGTGCAAGAAATGCGGCCACCAGAACCAGCGGGGCGCGACCGTCTGCACGCGCTGCGGCGAGAAGCTCACGATGTGGAACAAGTACGATCTTTACCAGGACGCGCTGATCAACACCTACACCGGCGACCGGGCGGGAATCACGCTGGGCGCGCATTATGTGGACGTTCTCCACTGGCTGCCGGCGCTGCGCCCTTACCCGCCGCGCAAGCCGGGCGACAACGACGATTACTACGCGGGAGTGTATACCGTGACGCATGTGGTCTACACCTACAACGACTACAGCGTGTCGCGCCTCTCGCCGGCCTGTTTTCCCGAGGAGTTCGAGCACCTTAAGGCCAACCTCCGGGAAGCCATCGCCGACAAGGACCCGGAAACGATGGGCGAGTTTCTCGATTCGCTGCGATCCTTCGGGCTGACTTTTGCCGACCAGCTCATTCGGACGGGGTTCGACTATCTGCTCTCGGTGCAAAATCCGGATGGAAGCTGGGGCGACGTCAAAGATCCGGACCCGTACGGGCGATACCATCCGACGTGGACGTCAATCGACGGGCTGCGGGACTACCGCTGGAAGCGCGTGCTGCCGTGCCCGGCGTATTGATGGGGGGCCGCGTTTACGGGACGCTGACGGACCCGGCCGCCTGCCAGTCCGAATTCAAGGTGTTGCTGCGGGCGGCGAGATAGAAGACGCGATTGCCGGCGAAGCTCTGGTTGAAGGCGATCGAGAGGGTCAGCGTGAGGCTGTTGCCGCTGCCGTTCACCGAACTCCCCGCGGCGGTGATGGTGCATTGACTGTTACTGACTGTGGCCGTTCCCGGCAACACCATCCCGGAATACGGACCGCCCGCATCACCGGCGTCATCGACCAACAGCACCGAAGCGGTGGCGGGGACGAAGGCGATATAGCACGCGTGGCGGCCATCGATGAAGTTGTTGATCAGGACGTTGGCGACGGCAATGTCCTGGAAGCCGTTGCTGTCGGTGAAGGTGAAAGTATAAGTCGTGGGACCGAGCGAGTTAGTGCGCGCTGGAGTCATGCCACTGACCCACGGCCCGGCGGGCGCAGTGCCCGGAACGTTCCAGGTTCCGAGCGCGCTCCAGCCCGAGTTGAGCGAGCTCTTGTCCTGCGCAGACATGTAGAGCACCTTGTTGCCGGCGAAGCTCGCGCTGAAAGTGATTGCCAGCACGAGGGTCAGCGTGTTGCCGCTAGTCGAGACGGAACTCCCGGCGCCGCTGATGCTGCACTGACTGTTCTGCACCGTTCCGGTGCCGGGGAGGACCACGCCCGAGTACGGCCCGCCCGCATCCCCGGCATCGTCCACCAGCAGCACCGAACTGGTGGCTGGAACGAACGCGATGAAGCAGCCATGGCGTCCATCGAGGAAGTTATTGACGATCACGTCGACCACTTGCAGGTTCTGCGCGCCGGCGGTGTCGGTGAAGGTGAAGGTGAAGGTCTGGCTCATGGCGCTGCCGCCCGCGGGACTGGACGATACCGGTGACGGGACACCGGGAGCGGTCCCGCCCTGCGCAGTGCGGCTCAGGAGGTTTCCGGCGCTGTCGTAGGTGTAGGAAATGACTGTGCCGTTGCCGTAGTCGACTTTGGAGAGGCGGCCGGCGGCGTCATAGGAGTAAGTGACGGCGGCGAGGGCGGGAAGGATCGGCAGGAGTGCGAGCGAGAGAAGCTTTGTGTGTTTCATGGCTGTGCTCCCTAAAAAACCCAAGTGGTGTCCCTCTTGTCACCGACAATCCTGACGATGTCCGGGGGGCTATCGACGCCCAGGAAAAGGAAAAAGTCCAGCGGCGACCCGCTTTCCAACGGCAGGAATTGCACAAAATCGTACCCCAAATACTTGATCATCCGGGGCGGGCTCTCCGCACCAGGGACATGGGTGTTAAGGTCAGAATAAGCGAAAGGTGCCGTGTATAGCGCGAGACTCTTCGTGCTCTGGGTCGCGCCGAGACCGTAGGCGGTGGGGGCAGGAATGGACGGCTGCGTGGCGGCGGTCGCATTCCATAGCAGGGGAGAAGCGGGCACCGCTGTGGGCTGCAGGCCCAAAACAGACTGTGGCGAGCTTACCGGCACTACCTTGGCGCCCGTCGGATCGGCATGCTCCACCGGGTTAGCGAAAGCGAATTGGTACGGGTCGATCGCGCGGGCATCGAGCGAAGGCGACGGATCCACCGACAGAAACCGCGCCGAGCGGCTGTCGTAATATCGCCTGCGCATGTAATAGAGGCCCGTTGCGCCTTCCTGCATCACGCCCCAAGCCCCCTGGAAGGTGAATGGATTGGGGGTCGATCCGCTCTGCGCCACCACCTCGCCATAAGGGGTGATGGCGTAGCTGTCGGTCACGGCTCCGGAATCGTCCGTGAGGAAGTCAGTGGAACCGGATTCATTAAAGTGGTAAAAGTGGCGCTTGCCGGTGCCGGCGTCGATGGCGGCCAAAAGCATGCCGGAGGGAAGCCAGATGTAATATCGCTGGTCGGCACCCGCGGACTGCACCACCGCTACGGTCGGCAGGGCCGTAGCATAATCCCAAACATAGTTCTGAGCGGCGCCGCCGGCGCCACCGGCGCTGCCGGAGATGCGCATGCCCAGCGCATCGTAAGTGAACGATCCTGCGCCGTCCGTGCCCTTGTAGGATGTGAGCCGCGAGGCCAGGTCCCAGGTGTAACTGCGGGCGGCATCGGCCGTCACGCGCCCCATGGCATCGTAAGTGGCCGCCGCGGATTGTTCCGCCGCATCATAAGTGGGTGAGGCATTCGGCGGCACGGCAACCGGTAAATTGAGAGCGGAGCGGCTGGCACTGGTCACCCGCCCGATCGCGTCACGTTGCAGCGCGATGGACGAGATCACATTTCCGTTAGCAGTCACCTGGATGGTGCTGCGCCGGCCATCGGGGTCGTAGGTATAGTCCTCGCGCACGCCGTTGGGGAAGACGATGGAAGTCAGTTGGCGAGCCGCATCGTAGGTGAAAGCCGTGATGCCGCCCAGCCAGTCGGCAACCTGGAACAGCAGGCCGCGAAGGTCGTATGTGTAGGTTACCGTCTTGCCGGGGGCATAAGTAATGGAGGCGAGCCGGTTGGCCGCATCGTGGGTGGCTCCGACGCCATTGGACAAGTTGACGAGGCCGTTGGCATCGAGGCCCAGGGCCACGCCGGCGCCTCCGGTCAGGCGGTTGTCGGCGTCATAGATGTAACTCAGGAGGGTGCCGTCCGAGTAAGTGGCTCCGGTCCGGTTGCTGGCGGCATCATAAGTGTACTGGGCGTTCCCCAACGGCGAAGTGGCGGACGAGACACGCTGCCGCGAGTTGTATTGGCAGGAGGTTATGCGGCCCAGGGGGTCGGTCCTGGATATGCGCCTGCCCATCTTGTCGAACCCCCTGGCCCAGACGTTGCCGTCAGGATCGGTGACAGCGGTGATGAGGTCCAGAGCGTTTCGGCTGAAGGACGCGGTGACCCCGCCAGGAAGGGTCTCACCGGTCAGCGCGCCGAGCGGGTCGTAGGTGAACTGCGCGGAACGGTTAAGCGCGTCGGTGGCGGAGGTTACGCGGCCGAGTTTATCCAGGACGCGGGAGTACTTCTCGCTGTTGGGAGTGGTGAGCTGGGTGATCCCTCCGCGGGCATCGCGCACCAACTGGAAGGCGCGCCCCAGAGCGTCGGTGACCGATGTTAGGCGGTTCTCTTTGTCCCAGCCATAGGTGTCACCCTTGCCGGTGGCGTCCACGGCGGAAGTGGCGCGGTTCAACGTGTCGTAGGCATAGGTTACGGCGTTGCCGGCGGCATTGGCGATCTTTTGGCGGCGCTGGAGGGCGTCGTAGGCCAGGGTGGACGTCTTGCCGGCCCGATCGGTGTACGAGACCGGGTTGTCGTTGGTGTCGTACACGGTGACAGTGGAGGCGGCCAGAGCATCTGTCGTACCCGCCAGGTTATTGTTGCCATCGTACGCGGCGGAGGTGTTGTCTCCCCGCTCATCGGTGAACTTAGTGAAGTTCGAAACCGCGTCGTATTGCAGGTGGACGGCGTTGCCGTCGGCTTCGGTGATGGTGATCGGGCGGCTGATGGGGTCGTAGGAGTAAGTGGTGGTGTCGCCCGAGTCCAGCTTGACGGAGGTTCGCGTTCCATCCGGCCCATACGTGTAGGTTGTGACGGCTCCGGTGGGATTCGTGAAGGTCAGGATCTGGCCGCGGGAATTCCGCGTGGTTTGCCACTTCTGGCCGGCTTGATCGGTGAACGAAAGGATGTTGCCTTTGGCGTCGCGGACGATGGAGATCGAAGTCCCATCCGGGAACTGGATGCCGGCCGGGTCGTAAAAGGTGAATGGACCTTGCACGGTGGAAGTGTAGGTGTAAGTGGTTGTGTTACCGAGTTGGTCCGTGGTGGAGGTGGGAAGGCCGCTGGCCGGGTCGTAGGTAGCGGACGTGCTGTGGCCCAGCTTATCGGCGGCGTTAATCTTGTGGTCGTTCGAATCCCAGGTATACATGCTGGATGCGCCGGAGGCATCAGTCACCGAGAGCAGGTCCTCCCAAGTATTGCCGTCGACTTGGGTTTGCGTGACGCCCAGCGGTCCGGTGATGGTCGCGCCAAACGGTGGAGTGTTGGCCGGCCAGCCCATGGTCATGGTGTTGCCGAAACTGTCGGACTGGGAGGCCACCGCGCCGGTGAAGGCTCCCGACGAGACATAGGTCTGCGATAGGGGCTTGTTGCCGGCCGGCCGTGTTACGGAAGTCAATAATGTGTTGTAGCCGCTGACCGAGGTGTAGGAGTAAGTGGTGCGCTTGCCGTTGGCGTCGGTGAAGGCAGACAGATTGCCGCCGGAGTACTCATAAGTCACGAAGCGGCCGGATTGGTCTGTGGCTTTGGTGAGGTTCGACCCGGTATAAGAGAGCGTGATGGTCCGGCCAAGACCATCGCTCACCTGGGTCGGCCCCGGCGAGCCGGCCGTGCGTGTGACGGTAGCGGTGTTGCCGTTGCGGTCGGCGATGCTGAGGAGGTTGCCGGACGAATCGAAGGTGTAGATCAGGTTGGTCATCGGGCTCATGAACTGATAGCCGCCGTTGATCGCGACCAATTGGTAGCGGAGATCGGTGGGATGGAAGATCTGAAATCCGAGTACGCCGTTCAGGCCAAAGGAAATATTCCCGAAGTGAAACAGGACCAAATTGGCAGACGTAAAAGGGCCCGAGGAAACGATCTGCAGCCTCGCATCGAAATTGTGCATCCAGTTGGTTCCGAGCGCGGAGATGCCAGTAATGTATGCGAATTGGCCGAAGGAGGAGTAGTAGCGCACCAGGCCAAGGTGCGCCGGTCCGCCCAAGTACAGGTCGGCCCGGTCGTCATACCCGTAGAGTTCGCCGAAGAAGGTGGAGACGGGGTCCGATGTGGGGATGGCAGAGATGGTGATTAACCCGTCATATTGCGAAGCCGCTTCAGTCGACCGGGGCTCGCATGTCGCCATTACTATACAAATCCCGTTGGCCGCTCGGATTTCGTCGGCTTCGAGTTCGAGTTCCAGGTCGCCACTTTGGGACATGGCTTGGAGTTGCTCCTCGGAAATAACGCCGCCGTCGGGTTTAAAGATTGGTAATTCGGTGGGAACCGAAGTACTGCAGCCCCCGATTAGAAGAGAACACCCCAACAACGCAAGCGGCGCCAGGGCGTTAGTCAGCCAACGGGCTCTCCGGCTTCCGGGCGGGGCCGTCCGGGCAGCGCACCCTCGCGCGGCATTGGGCCTACAAATGTCGAGCAGCATGACAGCATGCCTCCTTTACCGGATAAGCGCTATTCGTCAGAAAATAGTGCAATTTGAGTTTTGGGTATGCTGCCTGGCGCCGTCACGCGTGAATTGCAGGCCCTCGGCCGAGGCGACGATTCCGCCTGGACGCAACTGATCCAGCTTGTGTACGCGGATTTGCGGCGCCTGGCGGCCCGGCATCTCCGGCAGGAGGCGGCCGGACATACGCTGCAGCCTACGGCACCCGGAAGCAGTCATTTGTAAAAAGTGATGTCCGGCGCCCGTTCGGCGGGGGACCAGCCGACATAACCTGGATGACCACGGAAAAGCGCCGGCCGGGGGGGCCGCGATGGCCCAACTCGCGAGGATTGACGATGAGATCAAGATCGTCACCGACACGCTCGATCGGGAGACTAACTAACCTAAGTCACCGTCGGGAAATAACCCAGTTCAATCGGCCGCAACCGCTCCCTAACGGTCGCGGCTCTGAAGGCGCATCGGAGCCGCGACCGTTAGGGAGCGGTTGGCACAGTTATTTCCTGACAGGCCCTAGGCTGGCAGCCTCGCGCGACCGCTTTCAGGACATGTACGACGATTGGGCCGTTGCGCGGAAGGCGGAGGAGTTGATCCGTTGAGTCGCGCCGGGCTTCGAGGCGGACGAGTCCAAGTGATGCGCTATTGCCGGCTCGATTGGCCGGCGCCTCGCGGCGAAAGGCCCGGTTCCGATCGAGGGAACCATCCCCGACACCCTTCCTGTAGAGGTTTGGCGCGAACACGGCACTCTGTCATGTCATTCTGCCGACTCGGGCTGGATCGGCCAGAGGTTTCTGTCATGAGGCCAAACCCGATTCTTGTAAAGCGAGCATTCGGGGGACGCGAAAAGGCTCAAACGATCCGGATTCGGGGCGGCCCTCGTCACGGCGATGGCATGGCTTCAGCCCTTAAGGCCATGCACCTACTGAATGCTCTCCGTCCCCATCGACTGCCAGTCCGTGTTATTGCCCCCCGCGCCGTCGCGCCCGGCGACCCACACAATGCGATTCCCCGACAAGCCGGACTTGAACGTGAGGTTCAAGGTCAGGGTCAGCGTATTGCCGCTAGCCACCGCCGACGATCCCGTGCCGCTCACGCTGCACTGGCTGTTCTGTATCGTCCCTGCCGCTCCACTCAGCACCATCCCGCCCGCGAACGGACCGCCCGCATCGCCCCCATCGTCCACCAGGTACAGGGTGTTGCTCGACGCCACGTACGCCAGGAAACACGCCTGCCGCCCGTCGATGAAAGTGTTCGCCAGTACGTTCACCACGCCGAAATCGGCCGCGCCCTTGGTGTCCGTCAGGACGGCTGTCAGCGTCTGAGCCGTGCCCGCCGGCGCCGCGTTCCTGGCCGGCGTCAGGCTGATGACGGTGATCTGTCCGGATGGCGCCGGCGGCGCCTGCCACACGCCCATCCCTTGCCAGTCGGTGTTGCCGCCCGAGTTATCGCGCGCGGCAAGATACTGGATCTTATTCCCGGCAAATGCGGCGTTGAAGGCGATGTTCAGGACCAGGGTCAGCGTATTCCCGCTGCCGGTGGCGGAAGTCAGGTTCACCGAGCACTGGCTGTTCTGGATCGCGGTCCCGGGATTCCCCAAGACCACGCCGCCGGCAAATGGCCCACCGGCGTCGCCGCCATCGTCTACCAGATACAGCGAGGTCGACGGCACCGAATAGGCCAGGAAGCAGGCGTGTCTGCCGTCCAAGAAGTTATTGATGAGCACGTTCACCACCGAGAGACTCTGATAGCCCGCCGAGTCGGAGAAGGTGAACGTGAAGCTCTGCGCGGCGGTGTTTCCCGAGGCAGGAGAAGTGCCGATCACGCTGGGCGTGCCGCTGCCGCCCGAGGCCACGGCGAAGTTGGCGATCACGCTGTGAGGCGCATTCATGGCGATCGTTTGCGGGTTCGCGCTACCGCTCAGATCGGCAGTCCAATTGCTAAACTGAGAGCCGCCGTTAGGCAAGGCGGTCAACTGAACTTTGGTCCCCGCGGTGTAATAACCGCTAACGGAAGACGGGCTGGCCGCCACGCTGCCGGCACCGGCCGGAGCAACCGCGGTAGTCAGAAGATATTGCACTCCGAAGTTCGCGGTGTAGTTGGCTGCCGACGCGCCCACGGTAATGGTGCGCGGGTTGGCGGTGCTGCTGTCGCTCCAGTTGATGAATTGGTATTGCGTGCCCGCCGGGCCGGGTTGCGGAGACAGCAGCCCGATGCTATGCGCTCCCGGCGCCAGGTTGCGCGTTTGAGGAGCGGTCAGCGGCGCGCCGCCATCCAAACTGAATTGCAAGCCCGCGGGAACCGTGACGATGGTGACCGCAGTCGGCGGACTCACCTGGAAGGTGGCCGTAGCCGATTTGGTGTTGTCGAAAACGCTCGTGGCGGTGATCGTCACCTGGGTCGGGGCCGAAACTGTAGGCGCGGTCCAGGTGACGGTCGATCCTGTAGTCGCACTGAGCGAACCGGCCGATGCGCTCCAGGCGACGGCCGTGTTGCCGGCGTTCAACA
This sequence comes from Candidatus Sulfopaludibacter sp. SbA4, assembly GCA_900290305.1. Classification (GTDB taxonomy): domain Bacteria; phylum Acidobacteriota; class Terriglobia; order Bryobacterales; family Bryobacteraceae; genus OMOG01. The sequence goes on along the minus strand of OMOG01000510.1, from coordinate 12,513 downwards.
CCTGGGCCGTAAGCTGCTGTGTCGCGCCGGAAACGACATTGCCCGAGGTGGGAGTTACCGTGAGGCCCACCGCCGGCGACAAAGTCACGGTATAAGTCCCGGTGCCCGCGGGTGTGGCTACGCTGGTGGCGCTTACCACCACCTGGGTGGGCTGGGTTACCGGAGGTCCGGAGTAAGTGTAGACCGCCGTCGCCAAGAGTTGGGGAGGGAAAGTGCTGGAACGTTGACCGTTGCCGGGAGTGATCGATCCTGGCGCGCCGGCCGGTATGGACCAGTTCACTCCGGTCGGGACTGCGCCTTGCACGGCCGCGGTCAAGGTCTGGCTTTGGCCGGGGTAGAGCGGGTTCAGTACCGGCGCCGACGGCGCCACTGTTACCTGAATCGGCGGCAGGAGGGAGATGGCGGCGGCGGCGGTCCGGGTAGCAATGGCAGGGTTGGTGACCGTGGCCGTTACCGGCGCACCCACAAATTGCGAGATGGAAGCCGGAGCGGTGTAAGTCGTGGCCGGTCCAGTCAGGCTGCTCAGGGTCCCGAGAGCGCCCGGCGCCAGGGACCACTTGACGGTGTCTCCAGCCGCCAGTGGAGCCACCGTCAGCTTGACTTGCTGACCGGCATACAGTGCCACCGGACTGGGAGTTACCGACACTGCCGGGGGCGGCGCTACCGGCGGAGGCGGATTGGTTCCAATTCCGCAAGCCATTCCGCTATTCCCGCCGATGGAAAACGGCAGCGCGGTGTTTTCAAGTAGTGCCCCGGTGGCCGCACTGTACTGCAGCAGGTTGCTGAGGTTCCCGCCGTTGTTGAGCACAAGCAGCGTGGAATTGTCGGCCGAGACCGCGATTCCGAGTGAGGGGATCGAGAGCGGCTGCGCCGGCGGAGCCCCGACGATGTAGCTCGGCAGCCAGGTGGTGGTGCTGATGGCGTAGACGTAGTTCCCGGCGTTCAGGAAGATGGTGTCTCCAGGTCCTGTCAGCTTCATTCCCATCACGTTGATGATGCTGCCGTTGACTACCGGGATAATTGGATGGAGCGTCTGGTTGCCGGTCGCCACATCGATCGCGACAATCCCCTGGAAAAGGGAGCTGCCCGAGGCGCCATAGATCGTGACGCCATCCGGCGCGGCCACCAGCGCCTGCACGGGCACGAGGGGAGTTATGGGGGTCTGAACGCCCGTCGCGACGTTCAGCGCGATGATCGTGCCGGTGTTTTGGACTGCCAGGTACAGTGTCGAGGAATCCGGGCTGATCGCCATGTCGGCGATGGGTGGGACGATCCACTCGTTGTTAAACGTCTCGCTCGCCGCGGAGATCTGGATGACCACCTCTTGCAAAGAGGAATCCAGCCCGGCAGCGTAGATGAACATGTCGTCCGGGCTCGCGAGTACGCCATAGGTACTCGCGCCCGTTCCGACGCCCATAAGGGCGCTGGTCGTGGTGCTGAGCGCGGCCATCACGTTGAGATTCAGCACCGAGGTGGGGGCGGTGTTCAGAAAGGTGAAGTATGCCGTCAGACTATCGGGCGTGACCGCCACTCCGCAGGGACCCGAACCTGCTGGAAACGGTGCTCCGCTAAACAAGGGTGTGTAAGTAGCCAGTAGGGCACCCGAGCCAATACCTACTACGCTGAAGGCGTTCGCGGCCGAATAAGTGACGTACACATACTGCGCTCGCGCCGAGCCGGCCAGCGCGAGAATCGTGGTTGCCAGGAAAGTCCGATGTCTGAGTCTCATGTTGATTCCTCCTTCTGCCCATAGCGAATAATGGGTTCAGAATTCACCTTGCCGCTAGCAGTAAAAAAGATCGCAAAAGTGGAGTTACTCGCCAGCGTGAGGCTGGGCAACGGGATCAAACCGACTAGAAGTTTCGTGCACCGCATCGCGTCCCCCTTTTCGTACTGCACCGTCACCGACCCCGCGGCCTGCCGAGTACAACCCCCGTTTGCCGCTCGGATATCGTCCGCGTGCAGTTCGAGATCCAGGTCGCGACTTTGGGACATGGCTTGGAGTTGCTCCTCGGAAATAACGCCGCCGCCGGGTTTAAAGATTGGTAATTCAGTGGGAACCGGAGTGCTGCAGCCCCCGATTAGCAGAGAACCCGCAACACCGCAAGCGGCGCCGGGCCGATATAAGCCAACGGGTTCTCCGGCTTCCTGGCGGGGCCGTCCGGGCAGCGCACCCTCGCGCGGCATTGGGCGTACAAATGTCGAGCAGCATTGACAGCATGCCTCCTTTGCTGAATAAGCGCTATTCGTGAGAAAATAGTGCAATTTGAGTTTTGGGTATGCTGCCTGGCGCCGTCACGCGTGAATTGCAGGCCCTCGGCCGAGGCGACGATTCGGCCTGGACGCAACTGATCCAGCTTGTGTACGCCGATTTGCGGCGCCTGGCGGCCCGCCATCTCCGGCAGGAGGCGGCCGGACATACGCTGCAGCCGACGGCGTTGGTCCACGAAGCCTGGCTGCGCCTGAGGCGGCAGCGTCCGGAATGGCAGGACCGGGCGCACTTTTTGGCGCTGGCGTCGCACCTGATGCGCCTGATTCTGGTGGACCATGCGCGGCGGGCGCGGCGCTCCAAGCGGCAGGAGATTCCCGGCATTGTGTGGAACCCGGACCCGGAGGCGCCGGAGATCGAGGACGTGCTGTCGATACATGACGGTCTGACGGAATTGGCCCGGCTCAGCCCGCGGCAGAGCCGGGTGGTGGAGCTGCGGTTCTTTGGCGGGCTGACGTTCGAGGAGATCGCCGAGGTGACGGGGGCCGCGCTGCGGACCGTCAAGCTCGATTGGAGCATGGCGCGGGCTTGGCTGCATGCGTATCTGCGGGGGCGTCCTATTGCGGTGCAGGGGGCGGGGGTACTCATGGGAGGGGCGCTCGGCGAGTCGAGGAGTGCCGGCTGAAGAGGCCGACCAGGGGGTCGGCCGCGGACCGGGGGGTCCGCCCCACCAAATCGTCGCAGGCTGCGAAGACTTGAGAGTGTTGTAGTACAAGCAGGTCAGAATCAGAGGGTTGTCCAGAGGTCATCGGCGGGCGGAGTGGGAGAAATGGGGGCTAGTCAGGAAGACTGGGAAGGGATCGCGGAACTCTTCGGGCAGGCCATGGCGCTGCCTCCCGGCGAGCGCTTGCGCTTCGTCGAGACGGCGCCGATGGACGGCGAGACCCGGCGCATTCTCCGGCGACTCATTCAGGAGGACGCGGATGCCGGCGATTTTCTGGGGCAGCCGGTGGCGCGGGTGAAGGAGGCTATAGACGCTCCGTCCGAGAACCTGGTGGGGGTGGTCCTGGCCGGCCGCTATCGGATCGAGGAGGCCATCGGACGGGGCGGCGCGGGCGTGGTTTACCGGGCACTCGATCTGACGGGCCGGTTCGGTACGGTGGTGATCAAGCTGCTGCACGACGAGGCGCGCGACAATCCATGGCTGCGCCGCAAGTTTCAAAGCGAGGCGCAAGCGCTGGACCGGCTCGAACATCCGCACATCGTTCGCATCCTGGACCACGGCGAAACGGAGCGGGGTGAGCCCTTCCTGGTGATGGAGCACATTGCCGGCCGCACGCTGCGCAGCGAGATCCAGAAAGGTCCGCTGCCGTTGCCGCTGGCCGCATCGATCGTGCGGCAGATCGGCGGCGCGCTGGATGCCGCACACCAATGCGGAATCGTGCATCGGGACCTGAAGCCCGAAAACATCATGCTGGCGGGCGAGGGAGTCCAGACCAACGCGAAGGTGATCGATTTCGGGATCGCGCGCGTGCGCGGCGGCGGCGCGGAGACCGAAACGGGCGTGCGGCTGATGGCGGGAACCACGCGCTACATGGCTCCCGAGCAACTGCTGGGCGCGCCGGGGGACGCCAGCGACATTTACGCGCTCGGCGCCATGGCCTACGAGATGGTTGCCGGCATCTGCCCATATCCTTCGGACGGCCCGGCGGAGATCCTGATGCAGCAAGGCGCCGGACGCGTGCGCGACTTGCGCGAGATACGCCGCGAGGTCTCGCGGCGCGCCTGGCGCCTGATTCGAAAATCGCTGGCGTTTCGCGCGGAAGACCGGCCGGCGCGCGCGGGGCCGTTCGCGGGTGAGCTGGCCGCGGCACTGGAGAAACGCCGGGCGTGGATTCGCGTCCGCTGGCCGCGGATTCGCGTCCGGTGGCCGCGGCTGTCGCGCCGCTGGGTGGTGGTCTCCGCTACGGCGGGCATCGCGCTCGCGGCCGTGATGGCGGTTTACCGCTTCCACCCCGGGGCACGCCTGCCTTCCCTGACGCGCATCACCTTCGACGATTTCGCGTTGAATACCGAGCCCGCCATCTCCGCCGACCGGAAGTGGATCGCCTACGCCTCCAACCGAAGTGGGGAGGGGAACCTGGACTTGTGGATCTCGGCGGCATCCGGTGGATCGCCGCGCCGGCTTACGCGCGGGGAGATCCATACGCGGCAGGCGGAGTTCACGCCGGATGGGCGAAGTATTCTGTTTCGCTCGGATCGCGACGGCGGCGGCATTTTCCAGGCTATGGTGAATCCCGCGCCCGGCCTGACGGTCTCCCCGATGGTGGCGCGAGGCGGACTGCGCCCGAAGTTTTCTCCGGACGGAAAGCAAATCGCCTATTGGACCGGCCTGGATGGCAGCGGGGACCTGCTGGCGCCCGGCGGCAGCAAGCTCTACGTGCTGCCGGCCGAGGGCGGCATCCCGCGGCAGGTCTGTCCGGAGTTCGCAGCGGCGGCGTATCCCAACTGGTCCCCCGACGGAAAATCGATCCTGTTTTTGGGGCGGCGGAGTGTTCCCGTGCAGGGCGCAGAACCCACCGTGTGGATCACGAGAGCTGCGGCGTGCGCTCCGATCGGCATCGGCAGCTCCGCCGATTTCATCGGCAACCCAATCGAAATGGCACTGCTGGATCGCTGGCTGCCGGGAGACCGTTTGCTGTTCCGGTACTCCAGCAACGCTGCAGCGGGCCTGTTCGAATTGCGTTTTTCGGCCGCCACCGGCGCGATCACCGAAAGGGCTAAGCGGGTGGTGCTTCCGGTCAATGGCGTCAATATCGCGTCGGTGCTTGACGAATCGACCATGGCGTTTCCGCAACCGCGCAGCGAATCCAGCCTCTGGACCATGCCGATCGACGCGGAGGGTGGCGCGGGACCGCCGGCGCGAGTGGTGGAGTGTGCCGGCGCAGGCTGCGTTCCCGCACTTTCGCCGGACGGCTCGACACTGTTCTACTCGCGGCTGGAAACCGGCTGGGAGTTTGTGCAGCGCGATTTCGGAAGCGCGGCGGAAACGATTGTGGAGCGGGCGGGGAAGACGTCGCCATGGCCATTCATTGCGCGATCCGGCAGCGATCTGCTGTTCGCACGGTCAACCAGCAATGTTGACCGGTACACTGTGATTCGTGTTTCGAGCAAGTCGGGGCAACGCGAGACGCTGTGCGCGGACTGCCCCGAGTTGTGGGACGTCTCACCCAGCGGCAAAAAGTTGCTCGGGATGTCCGCCGGCGAGCGCCGCACTGTATCGCTGGTCGAGATCGCCTCGCAACACGCCAGCGAACTTTTGAGCCATCCGCAATGGAACCTGTACCGCGCGTCGTTTTCGCCCGATGAGCGCAGCATCCTGTTCACGGCCAAGGTGGCGCCGGACCGGTCGCAGATTTTTGTGGCAGCGTTTGACGGCTCACGATGCGCGCCGCCCGGGGAGTGGGCCGCTGTTTCGGGGGACACGGAATACAACGGGCCGGCGCACTGGTCGGTTTCGGGGGACCGGGTCTATTTCACCTCGCAGCGCGACGGGCATCGCTGCTTTTATGCGCGGGCATGGGATCGCAAGCGGGGCGCGGCGACAGGACCAATCGTGGCGGTGCGGCACTTTCATGCGGAGGCTGAGTCGCCGGGGCTGGTTTCGCAAGCGTTGTTCGGCTTCGCCGTGGGTGGCGACCAGATTGTGTTTGCGATGGGGAGGCAGCGGGGCGACATCTGGATGCTGAATTGAGGATGAGCTGGAGCGCCGGCTGAAGCCGGCTTGAGCGGGCTGAAGCCCGGCTGTTGGCAAGCGAAGGCGCCTGCGCCACGAAGACTGGCCGAACCATCCCAACAAGGCAGGCCACAAAAGCTTGCTGCCCGCGGGGCGGGCCAAGACGTAAAGGAACAGGCCGACCTTCGCCAAATATTCGCCAAATTTCTGAATTCGCTAACAAATCTATATTCAGTGGCTTTAGCGACATGTTCCTTAGAAAACGATGGCCTGCCCCGCAGAGCAGCGTAGCCGCAACCAAACCGGGAGGGCGAGGAGCCAGAACTTAGCTGTGCCCCCGGCCGGGGCGCCGGATTGAACAACCTGTGACTCCGGAGACGCGCCGGGAAAAGGGGGTTGGGGATTAGGGGTTAGGGGTTGGGGGTTGGGGATAAGCGGCTCGCCTTGCTCGCGCTGCCTGTTCCGGCGGTAATTTTCGGCGGTTTGAGTCTATGTTGAAAACAAAGGGCTTGCCTGGGAGTCACAGATCAGGAGCCAGAAGCCAGAATGGCCCGGGCATAACTGTTCAGCAAGCGGCGGCCCCAGCCGCTTAAAGAAAATCTTCTCAAGGAGGAAAGAAATGGAGCTACTGTAATACAGAAAAAGTAAAAAATAGCCCCGGCCCTGTCGACCCTTGGTCCTGGCAAGCCTAACGGTGAGGCGCTGGTGGCGCTGGTCCTGTCTCGGGGCTGTAGAGTTTCACGTTCGCGGTGGACGCGCCCACACACGCGATGGCGGGGCGGCCATCACCGTGGAAATCCGCGATCTTGCAGTCGGCGGCCGCCATGCCGCCGGGGTCGAGAACGTGGCGCGTCCACCGCGCGCCGGTGTCGTCGTCAGCGGTGAAAATGTAGAGCTGGAATCCTTCGCCGCGGAACCCGGCGACGATCTCGTCGCGGCCGTCTCCGTTCAGATCGCCGACCGCCAGCGCGTGGCCGTTGACCATCGCATCCTCAAGCACGTGGCGTTTCCACGTCCGCCCTTCCTCGGTGTAAACCACCACCTGGTTGCCGTGCCAGGGCTCGATGGCGGCGATGAAGCGGCGCTTGCCCAGGTGGCCGATCTTGATCTCGCTCGAGCCGCATTGCGGGCAGGGCCGCGGGTCTCCTTTGGAAATCTCCACCGGCCCCTTGGGCAGAAACAGGCGGATGCCGAGAAAGTCGGCCGTCATGAGTTGCTCGCCGCGCCCCTGCCAACGGACCGGCGTGATGCTGTGGAGAATGCCGCGAGGCTGGCTGGTGTACAACTCGCGCTTCCACACGCCGGGGCGGTAAAGGTAGACCGGCACGTTGTCCGCGTAGTCCGGCGGATGGGCCTGTAGGCCGATCATGGGCGCGACCAGCAGCACCTTTTTGCCATGGCCGTCGAGGTCGATCCAGCGCAGGCGGTGGACCGTGGGAATGCGGTCGATCTCGCGCGCCGTCCAGGGCTGCCGCGGGTCGGGACCGCTCTTGAGGATGAGCACATTGCCGATGCTCTTTTCGGGAACGGTTTCGAAGTTGTGCCCCATGGCGATTTCGGGGATGCCGTCGCCATCGTAATCGTAGACGTCGAGATTGATGGTGCGGGGCACGTCCTTGACGATTACGTGGCGCTCCCAGGTGGGATTCTCGAGCCAGGCCAGCTCGGTACCGCGTTCGTCCACCACGATCAAGTCGGGCCGGCCGTCGCGGTTGAGGTCGGCAACCACAAGCTGATAGCCCATCGTCAGGGCCTTGGTAATGGTGGTCTCGCGCCATTGCGGCAGCTCCGCGCCGGGAAGCGCCGCAATCAGCAAAAAGTGGAACAGCAACATCAAGCCAACTTTATCAGGAATGATGCCAGGGAGCACCAGGACGAACGGCTAGTACCGCTTGCGGCAGCGTCCGTGGCGGACGCGCTGGAGTTTGTACCTATCCGGCCAATTTTGACCACTGTTCCGGCGAAGGCTTGGTGGGCTGCCTGGAGGGCGCCCCACTAATGTTACAGCATCTCGCCGGCACTACGCTTTTCCGTGTCCGCAGAATCGAATTCCCGCCAAGGTGCACGTTATCCGCGATCAATAGGCACAGGGCCCAGATCAGGTGCCACGCCTCACATTGAGGAAGCCTCAGCGGAAGAAAAATGACTCCTTCAGCAATAGATGGCCGCCTTGGAATCACGTCCGTGGAATGGCCAGTTTATTTTTGAAATTGGCCGGTTTAGAACTACATTTGCGGTACGAAAAGGCGGGCAGTCCTTCCCGCCGCCGCCTTCAGGCGGCGGGCTTCGCTTTTTGGCGAGAATTCCTCCCTATAGCGTCCACGAATTGATTAACAGGATGGCATTCTACCAACCCTTACCCCACTATCCGGTGGTCGGCCAACCCCTCTTTGCCATCTTGCGGCTCAGTGGCAGTCTCCCCAACCATCGCGTCTGCGCAAGTGCGTCGATCAGGCTGGTCCAACTTTCGTATCTTGAGAGAGACCTACTGATTGTTGACGCAGACCGGCAAAAAGGCGATCCCATTCTGCAACAGACAAGAGCGGAGACGGAGCTGCGATTCTTCTTCAGTACGTCGGACTTGCTATAGACCTGTAGTCATGTCGCCCGAGGTGAAGTGGGGAAGCAGGACAGATAACTCTTGCCCGCCACCAGGACCGCATCGCCATCCTGCACCGCGCCATCAGTGGCGGTGATCTTGGTTCAACGTTCGCGGAGGCGCTAATCGGTCATCTCGTATAATGGGTTGGAAGGAAGCAAGGAAACTTCTTATGGACGATGAATCCAGGACCAGGCTGGACGCGCTCGACGCCAAAGTGGACGCCCTCGACGCCAAGATCGACGGCGTCCAAATCAGGCTGATGCAGCGCCTCGATGAGATGGCGGCCTCGCTCGAAGAGGGCTACCGCGACACGCAGACGGAATTACTGAAAGCCATCTATACGTTGGGGCAAACGATTCAGGCGCGGGTGGACACGCAGGAGGCGGCCATCACCGGGCTGCAACGGCGCCAGGCATTGCTGGAAGCGCGGTTGCTCGAAATCGAGAAGCGGCTGAATCTGCCGCCCGCTACCTAAGAACGGGAGGAGAGAACTGACCGTAAAGGTATTGACCACGTGCCCAAAACTGCGGCCAGACTGTTTCTCTTCCGTCAGCCTCTCTCGAAACCAACAAAAATGGATCGTATCCTTCACCGCCAAGCCTCGTACCTAGTCTCACGGCTCTTACCACTTCACAATCGTAGCGAGTACCATCGGCGTCGTTTGCGTATACTTGTCGAATGAAATAGTGAAATGGTTTATCGCATTTTGGACAACTGCCTACGCAGCCCTTCTCAGAAATGGCGATTGCCGCATCGTGCAGTCGGATACTACTTCTGTCACGCACTTTTGGCGCACTACCGGATTTTCCGTGGTCGCGCGCGACGAGTAACGGGTAGCGGCCACGCCGCCTGAAGGCGGCGGCGGGCAGGATTGCCCGCCCCCCACTCTCCGCACCGAAAATGTACAAACTCCAGGAGCGTCCGTGGCGTCCCGCGCGGACCACTCCGTTGCGCGGACCAGGGGGTCCGCCCCACCAAGCTGGCAGAATGGGAAGGGAGATCCGATGCAACCTCTCGAAGGTATTCGAGTCCTGGACTTTTCACACGCCCTGGCTGGGCCTTACTGCACCCTGCTGCTCGCGGACTATGGGGCCGAGGTCTATAAGCTGGAGGCCCGGTCGGGCGATATGGGACGGGGCTGGGGGCCGCCGTTCGCGGGCGGCGAAGCGAGCTTCTTCCTCGGGCTGAACCGAGGCAAGCGCGGCATCTCGATCGACCTGAAGAAGCCCGAGGGCCTGGAGCTGTGTCTGCGTGTGATCGAGAGGATGGACGTGGCGATCGAGAACTTCCGCCCCGGCACCATGGACCGGCTGGGGCTGGGATACGAGCGATTGCGCGAGCGCAACCCGCGGCTGGTGTATTGCTCGATCTCGGGATACGGGCAGGAGGGGCCGGCTCGCGATGAAGCGGCGATGGACCTGGTCATGCAGGGCTCGAGCGGGCTGCTGAGCATCACGGGCACCGCAGAGGGCGAGTCGGTGCGCTGCGGCTATGGGGTGACCGATGTCACGGCGGGGCTCTTCGCGGCGATGGGGATTCTGCTGGCGCTCGGCGCCCGGGAGTCTACCGGGAAAGGACAGTTGGTGGACGTTTCGATGCTCGACTGCATGATCTCCACGATGACTTCGAACTACATGGGGCATCTGGGGTCGGGCATCGTTCCGCGGCCGATGGGAACGGCGTTTCCCACGGTCGTCCCCTACCGCGTCTTCCACACGAAGGACCGCGCCATCGGAATCGCGGTAGGGAGCGAGAAGCTCTGGTCGGCTTTCTGCGGCGTCATCGAACGGCAGGAACTGGAAAAACATCCGGACTACGAAACGAACGCGGCGCGCATTCGAAATCGCGGGACGCTGGAGCCGCTTCTGGACGAGGTGTTCCGGCAGCGGCCCGCGGGAGAGTGGATGGAGAGGCTGCAAGCGGCGGGCATTCCGGCATCGCCGGTGCGAAACTTCCAGGAAGTGGTGGAGGATCCGCAATGTGAAGTACGGCGGATGTTCCCGACGCTGGATCATCCTACCGCCGGCGCGCACCGGGTCACGGGGACTCCGGTGAAGCTCTCGGAGACGCCCGGCGGGCCGGGAGCGCCCGCGCCTTTATTGGGCCAGCACACGCGGAGTGCGCTCAGGGAACTGCTGGGGCTGGATGAGACCGCGATCGGCGCCCTGGCGGCCAACGGCGCGATCTTCGAGGGGTGAGGAAAAACCGAGCTCACCGCGGAGACGCCCGTAGCAGGTAAACTCCGGAACGGAGACCAGCGCGGAGACAAACAAGAGAAAGTCAAACCTGAGGGAACGGAGCGGCGGAGAAGCAGGCGAAAGCGCTTGGCTTTCAGCCGGCGCCACGGCCGCCTCCCGCCAAGTTTCCCTTCTCATTCCGCCACGGGCACCGTGGCCAAGGCTCCGCGTCTTCCTCCGCGTGCTCCGCGGTCGTGAGAAAGAATCGAGATGGGTATCTGATCGACCCAGGTAAACGCAACTTGGCCGGGTCGGTGGGGCGGACCCCCTGGTCCGCGCGGGACGCCCTCGTCCCGCTTTCCCGTCGGAGGCCGATTCTCCGAACGACAGTCCCGAGTAACTCCGCTCGCTCCGTTATCTCAGGTTTTGACTTTCTCTTGGTTTTCTCTCCGCGTCTTCCTCCGCGTGCTCCGCGCCTCCGCGTCAAGGACACGGTTTCCTTTGGTTCCGGCTGTCGGGGTTAGGGGGGTCCGATTCCCCAACTGACGCCGCAGCGAGTATCCTGATCTATGGAGCAAACATGGAATACCGACTATTAGGTGCGAGCGGTCTGGAAGTTTCGGTGCTGAGCTTCGGCACCATGACGCTGGGCGGTGAAGGACGGTTCGCCGCCATGGGCAACGTGCAGGTGGAGGAAGCGCGGCGCCACATTGAAATCTGCATCGACGCCGGCGTCAACCTCTTCGACACGGCCGATATCTACTCGTTCGGGAAGTCCGAGGAGGTTCTCGGCCAGGCGCTCGGTGCGCGCCGCAAGGAGATCGTGCTGGCGACCAAGGCGTTCGTTGGACTCGAACCCGGCGCCAATCGGGCCGGCCTCTCCCGCCGCCACCTCATGGAAGCCTGCGAGGCCAGTCTCCGCCGCCTGCGGACCGATTGCATAGACCTTTACCAGGCACACAACTTCGACTCTCTCACCCCGCTCGACGAAACTCTGCGCGCCTTCGACGATCTGACCCGCGAAGGCAAGATTCGTTACTTCGGCTGCTCCAACTACGCCGGTTGGCAGCTCATGAAGGCCCACTCCATCTCGGACCGGCTCGGGATCCGGCGCTATATCTCGCAGCAGATCAACTACTCGCTCCTGGCCCGCGACGCCGAGCACGAGCTCGTCCCCGCCGGCCTGGACCAGCGGACCGGCATCATGGCCTGGAGCCCGTTGCAGTTCGGCCTGCTGTCCGGCAAATTCCGCCGCGGCCAGGCCAAACCTTCCGAGTCGCGGCTAAACAGTCTCGACGCGCCCGGCACGATCGATGAGGAGCGCCTCTACAAAATCGTCGATGCCCTCACCGAAATCGCCAGCCGGCGCGAGGTCTCCATCTCCCAGGTCGCGCTCAACTGGGTGCTGCAGAAACCCGGCGTGGACACCGTCATCATCGGCGCGCGCAACGAGCAGCAACTCCGCGACAACCTCGCCGCCGCCACCTGGGCGCTCACGGGCGCCGACGTGGAGCGGCTCGACGAAGTCAGTGCCCTCCCACTGCCTTACCCCTGCTGGCACCAGCGGAAATTCGCCGTCGACCGCAATCCGCCGCCGAAGCACGTCCGGTAAGCCGAAGAGTCCAGTGACATGAAGAAAATGCCTGGCCACGGATGAACACGAATAAACACGAATGAAAACTGGGCAGTTATTCGTGCTACTAACCTTCGTTCTCTTTTTGCTGTTGTCTTATCCGCGTTCATCTGCGTTCATCTGCGGCCAATTCTGCTTTTCTTGAGATCTGCGCGT
>OMOG01000513.1:14207-14870 GCA_900290305.1 Candidatus Sulfopaludibacter sp. SbA4 | reverse complement strand
GGACGCCGCACCGCCGCCGGACCAGTTTTCTAGCTGGTATTCTGTGCCGCTCGATCCCGGGGGTGTAACTGGGGCTGCGAGGGTGTGAGTTTCTCCAGCGTTCCAATTGAAGTTCTTTGGCGGGGATATGGCCGTACCGTCCACGTCGATCTGGATAGGCGCGCTCTGCGGCGAAATGGCGATGGTCACCTGGGCTGGTATGGGGACGCCGGCGACAGTCCAGGTCCAGGTTGGTTCGGTGGTCCATGGGCCATAGGAGCCGGCGAGGTTCGTGCCGTAGCCCCACAGGTCGTTGGTGCCCAGCAGGTTGGAGGTGAAGACGGCCGTGAAGTTCACGGTGACATTGTTACCGGACCATGAGGCGGTGAATCCCGAGACCGTACACTGGCTATTACTGAGAGAGGTGGGGTCCGGAGGCGCGGGTGGGGGTGGGCCGGTACCTGGAGGATACATGGCCCCAGCAGGCCGCCATGGTCGTCCACCAGATACAGTCCGAGCGCCCCGCCTACGAAATTGTAGTAGCCCACGTTACAGGCTGGGGACGCCGGCCAGCCGCCGGCCAGCGACACGTAGACTTGGGCATTGAGGATGTCGGCGGCGCCGGCGGTGTCGTCGAAGGTGGCGGAGAAGGCCACGGAGTCGCCGGGGTGGGACGATCCGCCA
>OMOG01000513.1:0-14197 GCA_900290305.1 Candidatus Sulfopaludibacter sp. SbA4 | reverse complement strand
GCCATCGGCCAGACTCAGACCGATGGGCACGATGGAGAAGTGGAACGGGATGTCGAAGGGGACAGTGACTCCATAGTCATTCCCATTGGCGCTGGAGTTCTTGAGGATGGCGGGGAAGAACTGGCCGTTGGGGGCGACCACGCCCATCAAGAGAGCGCCTTCGCGTGAGCCCTTGATGAGCTTGCCGGCGTCGTTGACATGGATCTGGAGGGTGGAGGCTTTCTTGACGGTGAGGTTGACTCCGGTGACCACTTGGCCGGCCTGGAGGGTGACGGGAAGGCCGGAGGAGGTCCACACGCAGGGGTCGGTATAGGGATCGCTGGACACGGTGGCACAGAGTTCGTGGTTACCGGAGGGTAAGCCGGTGAAAGCGAAGGCGCCGCTGGCCGAGGGCATGACGCTGATGGGGCGCATGGATGGGTTGCTTCGGGACCGGAGGTGGACGATGGCGGTGACCAGTTTCCCATCTTCGGTGTGGAGCGTGCCCGAGATACTCGCGGTGGCGGGGGCCTGGGCGTAGAGGCCGGAGCCCAGGAGACAAAAGATGACTAGGTGGACAGATGTCCTCGACAGGAGCATGTTATCTCCAGAACAAAAATACTAAGAGACCTAAATCTCCTATATGGAAACTTACCCCCCCCCCGCAGGATTTGTCAAGGACAAAATGCAGGGAAATGTGTGTTATTAATCTACAATCATTTTGCCTCAGTGGATAGTATTACCCAGGAGGTGTACTGAGTCAGTGGCGTCGAGCTGGCGGTCAGTGGCGTGCCGGCGGGCGAGGTAGCGGACCACTGCCCGATCTTGCGCCCTTACCAGGGCTGGCGTGGTTCGCCGCCGGAACCACACGGCTTGCGCCGTGGGCTACTGTCTTCCGCCCTGCCGGGCGGGCCGAAAGCCGGATAGAAGCCCGGCCGGTGACAGGCGACCAAAAACGATCACCTCGCTCCGTGCAACGGAGTGTCCCACCTCTAACGAACCCCGCCAAAAATGGCCAAACTCCAGATCCGGCTAAAGCCGGCTGCAGCCAGGATTGGCTGCCCCACTGGGACGGTTGGCAGGCGGAAGCGCCTGCCCCACCAAAACTGGCAATCTGTCCAACAAGGCAGGCCACAGAAAACGATGGCCTCGCTCCGTGCAACGGAGTGCCCCACGTTCACTCTTGCGGTACGCTAAAGGATGTCTATGCCTGGAATCGCTGTGATGGCCCTTTTTGCCGCCGCATTGCCGAATGCGGTGGTGCTGAAGCCGGTGGCCAATATGTATTCGCGGCCGAGCGAGGATGCCGACGTGGTCTCGCAGGCCATCTATGGCGCCAACGTGGCGCTGATGGAACAGAAGGAAGGCTGGGCGCACATCCGCACGGCCGACGATTACACGGGCTGGACGCCGCTCGCGGCGCTTCGCCCCGGGGAGCCGTACGCCGCGCGCGGGCGGGTGGCCGAGGTCGAGAGCCTGTTCGCCCACATCTATCGCGAGGCGAACGTCACGCGACATGCGCCCCTGATCACCATCCCGTTCGAATCCAGGCTCGAAGTGATTGCCGAGCCGAAGGACAATCCGCGGTGGATCGAGGTGCGCCTGCCCGACGACCGGGCGGGATGGGTGCAGACCGGCGACACCGCGTTCGACCCGAAGCCGCTCAGCGTGCCTGAAATGCTGGCGCTCAGCAAACGATTTCTGGGACTGCCTTACACCTGGGGAGGAACTTCGAGCTTCGGGTTCGATTGCTCGGGCTTCGCCCAGATGCTGTGCCGCCGCCGCGGCGTGAACATGCCGCGCGATGCGCAGCCGCAGGCCGATTGGAGCGGCATGATCGCTGTGGAGCGCAAAGACCTGGCGCCGGGCGACCTGCTCTACTTCGGCAGCTCGGACAAGAAGATCACCCACACGGGCGTGTACCTGGGAGACGGCAAGTTCATCGACGCCACCACGTTTCAGACTCCCATGGTGCGGATCGACGACCTGAACGAGGAGCACTGGACGCGGCTGCTGGTCGCGATGCGGAGGCCGAAGTGAATCGCCGGAGGTTCGTGAAGGCGGCGGCCGGGGCTCCGGCTGCGGCGGCGTTGGGCGCGCCCGCGGCGGCACCCACGCTGACGGCCAAGATCGTGCGGCTGAACCTGCAGCACACACGGTGACGGCCAAGATCGTGCGGCTGAACCTGCAGCACACCTGGACCACCACCATGTCGTCGAGCCAGTATCGCGACACCCTGCACGTGGCCTACACGCGGGACGGCATCACGGGGCACGGCGAAGGCGCTCCGATCGTGCGCTACCACGAGGATGCGGAAGGCGCGCGCAAGGCCGTGGAATCGGTGCGCGACCTGTTGCTCTCGGCCAATCCGCTGCAGTTTTCGAAGGTCATGGCCGAGGTCTTCAAGCGCGTACCGGGGGAATGGGCGGGGAAGGCGGCCATCGATATCGCGCTGATGGACTGGGTGGGGCAGAAGCTGAGCGTCCCGCTGTACACCTATTTCGGACTGGACCCCAAGGACACTCCGCTGACCACGTTTTCGATCGGCATCGATACGCCGGAGATCACGAAGCAGAAGACCAAGGAGGCGGCCGATTTTCCGGTCCTGAAAGTGAAGGTCGGGCTGGCCACCGACGAGCCGACCATCGAGGCGGTGCGCAGCGTGACCGACAAGCCGCTGCGGGTGGATGCCAACGAGGGCTGGAAGGATAAGGAAGAGGCGGTGCGCAAGATCAACTGGCTGGAGAAGCACGGCGTGGAGTTTATCGAGCAGCCGCTGCCGGCGGAGATGATCGAGGAGACGCGCTGGATCCGCAGCCGCGTCCATATCCCGATCATTGCCGACGAGGCCTGCCAGCGCGCTTCGGACATTCCCAAGCTGAAAGAGGCGTTCGACGGTGTGAACGTGAAGCTCGACAAGAGCGGCGGGGTGCTGGAGGCGTATCGCATGATCATGATTGCCAAGGCGCTGGGGATGCGGACCATGCTCGGGTGCATGGTGTCGAGCTCGTGCACGGTGACGGCGGCGGCGCACCTTTCGCCGCTGGTGGACTATGCGGATTTGGACGGCAATCTGCTGATCAGCAACGACCCGTTCCACGGGGTTCGCGTGGAGAAGGGGAAGCTGATTCTGCCGGGGAAGCCGGGGCTGGGATTGACGGCGGCTTAAGGTGAAAACCTCACCGCGGAGGCGCTGAGTCACGGAGATAAGCGCGGAGGAAGAAAAGTCACGCGGCGCCGCCCAACGGAATCTTTACCGCATTCCGATTCCGTGAACCATTGACCCTCAAAGCCCGGGAGTTTGGCGTATCTGTATGGAAGGGCTATATACTCGCTATATATGCCCCAGGTCCTCGTCCAGTTTGAAAAAGCAACCCTGGAGGCGATCGACCGCATTGCCCCGACGGCAAAACGCAAGCGCGCCGACTTCATTCGGAAGGCTGTTAAGGACGCGATTTTTCGATACGAGCAGGCGCGAATGCGCGAGCGATACCGGCGCCAGCCGGATTCGGCTGGTGACGCAGACGCTTGGGAGCTTCCCGAAGACTGGACTGAATGAAGCAGTTCGAAATCTGGTGGGCGGACCTCCCCAAGCCGGCTGGACGGCAGCCGGTCCTCTTACTGACTCGGAACAGCGGCTACGTTTACCTCACCAAGGTCATCGCCGCCGAAATCGCTTCGACTGTACGCGACATCGCGTCCGAGGTTCGTCTGGGGCCGGCCGAGGGCCTCCCGCGTGAGTGCGTTGCGAACTGCGACAGCCTGCGGATAGTGGCGAAGACGTCGCTTACGGGGCGTGCCGGGCGCTTGGATCCGAAGCGGTGGATTGAGGTGAAGCGGGCGGTAGGCGCCGCCCTGGGCTGGCGTGAGTTGACGGATCTGGACTGATTGGTTTTCCAGCGGAGCCGGGGAAAGCGTAAACACGAGCGGGGGGACCTGCGGGAGCGTCTCTGGCGGGAGGAACCGAAGAAGCCCGAAAGCGGGCGGCAGGCATGAGTGCCTGCGCCACGTCGCTTCAACGACTTCCGCGGTCACCGGCTGGAGCGTCTCTGGCGGCAGAAAACTTGGGGATCGAAGCGTGGCCGATTGAAAATCGGCCAGCAGGATGAAATCCTGCCCCACAGGCAGCTCAGAATCAGTGGGTTGTATAGGGGTTCCTAGTTTTTGCCGTCGCGACGGAAGGGGGTCACGGTCACTTTGCCGCGGGCTTCGACTTCGCCGGTATCCTCGTGGAAGACGGCCTCGTCAGCGTGGAGAATACTTTCTCCGATGCAGGACATCGCGCCATTCGCACGGAAGCAGATGGGCGTGCGGACTTCGACATTGCCCTTCAGCTCGATGACAGATGGGTACTGGGCGCCGCGCTCGATGCTGAGGGCCGAGAGATTCACCGGGCGGATGCCGTTTACCGTCGGGACCACCAGGTGTTTTACCTCTTGCGCCGCCAACGGAAGGCACGCCAAAGCACAGACCGCCACGAGCAGTTTCATAGCTGGATCTCCCTTACGGACGGATGACGCACGGACGAGCCGCCGCGTTTCGACTATTCGGACGCTTACCGCTTGCGCTGTCCTTGCGCTTGGTGACGGATCTTCTTCTTCTGCGAGCCGCGGGCCACACCCGCCGCGCGCTTCGCCTTAGGCGCCGCCTTCTTGCGCGCCGTGCGTTTCACCTTCTTACGTTCGAGTTTGTCTGTGAGGTTCTTGGTGTTCATCAGTTTCTTTTCAGCCCCGCGTATTTTTCAACCAGCTTCTTGAGACCGTAACGAGGGAAGTTCACAGTGATCTTAGCATCTTCTCCATCGCCTTCGCGGCGCACTACGGTCCCGGTTCCGTACTTGGGATGCTCCACCGTCATGCCGGCGCGCGCCCCTTTGCGGGGCGGCATGACCTGGGGCAGCGGCTTGGTGAGAGGCATCCCCTGACCCGGGCGGGGCAGAGGTTGGGGCGGCGACTTCTGCGGCGCGGGCGGCTTGGGCGAGTTGAACGGCAGGCCGCGCTCGCCGAAGAACTGGTTGATATTCTCGAGGGAATTGTAGGTCTTTCCGGTGAAGGTGCTGCGTTTGGCGGATTGCCGCACGTCGTAGCGCTCGGTCACCAGGTCGACCTCGCCGGGTGCGTCCTGGGGGCCGAGGTCGACGATCAGGTGCGGGGGCACCTCGCCCAGAAACCAGGAGGCCACCGAGCGCTCTTGCTCGCCCGCGCCAAAGCGCCGGCGGTACTTGGCCCAGGTGAGGATCAGGCGCTTGCGCGCGCGGGTCATGCCGACGTAGCAAAGGCGGCGCTCCTCTTCGAGCGCCTCCTCGGAATTCATGGAACGGCTGTGGGGGAAGAGGCCCTGCTCCATGCCGGAGAGGAAGACGACGGGGAATTCGAGGCCCTTGGCATTGTGCAGCGTCATCAGGGTGACGGGGGCGCGCTCATCGAACGCGTCGGCTTCCGCCACCAGCGCGGCGTGGTCCAGGAAGTCGGCAATGCTCTCGCCACGCTCGGCCGCTTCGGCGGCGGCGTTGATCAACTCGTCCAGGTTTTCGAGGCGGGTGTCGGAATCCGGAGTCTTCTCGTGTTCCAGCACGCGGCGGTAGCCGGTACGGTCGAGGATGAAGCGGAGCAGATCGGGCAGCGGGGAGGTGCTGGCCACCAGCGACAACTCCTGGATCAGGCTGCGAAACGTCACGAGCGAAGATTGGGACCGCGTGGAAAGCGCCTGGTTATCGATGATGCGGCCGATGGACTCCCACAGGCTCAAGCCGTTTTCGCGGGCGTAGCGCTCGATCTGCTCGACGGTGGTGCGGCCGATGCCGCGCGCGGGCGTGTTGATGATGCGCAGCAGGCTCACCGAATCGGTATTGGAGGCCGCCAGCTTGAGATAGGCTACGGTGTCCTTGATTTCGGCGCGCTGATAAAAACTGAAGCCTCCGACGATGTTGTATTTGCGGCCGTAGCGGCGCAGCGCTTCTTCGATCTGGCGGGACTGGAAATTGGTGCGGTAGAGGACCGCGGCGTGATCGCCGGGGTTCGCAGCCAGGTGCTTTTCGATGGTATCGGCGATGAACAGGGCTTCGTTCTGGTCGTCATAGCCGGCATACAGTCCGAGCGGCACGCCCGCCTCGGCCTCGGTCCACAGCTTCTTTCCCTTGCGCGCCTTGTTGTTTTCGACCACGGCACCGGCGGCGGCCAGTATGTTCTTGGTGGAACGATAATTCTGCTCCAGCCGGATGGTGCGGGCCTTGGGGAAATCGCGCTCGAAATCGAGAATGTTGCGAATGTCGGCGCCGCGCCAACTGTAGATGGACTGGTCTTCGTCGCCCACCACGCACACGTTGTGATGGGACTCGGAGAGCAGGCGGATGAGCTCGTATTGGCTGCGGTTGGTGTCCTGGTACTCGTCCACCATGACGTAGCTCAGGCGGCGGTTCCAGGCATCGCGGGTGGCATCGTCAGTGCGCAGCAGGCGCACGGCCTCGAGGAGCAGGTCGTCGAAATCCAAGGCGTTGGCGGTGCGCAAGGCCTTCTCGTATTCCTCGAAGACTTGGGCGAGCTTCTCAGTTTCGGAATTGACGGCCTCTTTGTAAATGTCGGGCGGGGTCTGCTTGCGGTTCTTGGCGGAGCTGATGCGGGAGAGCGCCACGCGGTACTGCATGAACTCCTTCTCGTCGAGGCCCAGGGCGCGGTAGGTAGCCTTGATAATGCCGAGCTGGTCCTCGTCGTCGTAGATGCTGAAGCGCCGGGTGAAGCCGGGCCGGATGCGTCCGAGCGGGTCGCCATCGCGGCGCAAGAGCCGCACGCAGAAGGAATGAAAGGTGGAGACGTTGGGCGATGAATCCAGGCGGACGTCCTCGAGCAGGGCCGCGACGCGCCCGCGCATTTCGTTGGCGGCCTTGTTGGTGAAGGTGACGGCCAAAACGGCGGACGGAGGCACCCGCCGCGAGGTGATAATGTGCGCGATACGGTGCGTGATGACTCGCGTCTTACCACTGCCCGCGCCAGCGAGGATCAGGAGCGGCCCCTCCGTATGACTGACCGCTTCCCGCTGCTGCGCATTCAAGCCCTTGAGGAAGTCCATGAAATGGGAACTATCAGTGAGTTTAGCACGTGGGGGCGTGTATTTGACGCGGAGTCGCGGAGTCGCGGAGTGGGGAACGCGGAGAAAAGGAAAAAGAGGGGGATTGGTGCGAATTTCGCGTTGGCAGGCGGGGTACCCTCTGGGTCCGCCTGCCCCACAAATTTTCGCCAGCCGCCTAAAGTCCCTTCTCGATGTTGCCGATCAACTTCAATGTCACGGAGAATTCGCACGCATGAAAGAGAAACTGGCGAATCTGAGAATCGGAAAGAAGCTGGGGCTGGTATTTGGCAGCGAACTGGGGCCGCTGATCTGCATCGCCGGCGTTACCTTTTGGGGGCTGAATGCCATCCAAAGCGCGGTGACCCAGGAGCACCTGGAAGCCGACAAGATGCTGACCGTCCAGCAGGCGGCGGGCGACATGGGGCGGGTTACCGAGATCGTCGGTCACATGGCCCTGGGCACACACTGCGAGACGTGCCACGGAGACCGGGCGGGCGGCGACCGGGCGAACCAGGGCCAACTGATCGAGCAGTACTTGCATTCCCTTGCCGATCTGAAAAACCGGGAGAATACCAAGGAGGGCCGCCAGTTGGTGGCCGACTTTGAGAAGGCCGGCACTGAGTGGCATGGGACCAACCAGCATGTTCTGCAGTTGATCGAGGCAGGCAAGCACACAGAGGCCATCGAGACGTACCGCGCCGAGAGCATACCGGGTTCGGCGCAGGTGGACAAGGCGCTGAAGGCCTACCTCGGTTGGGAACGGCCGCGCCTGGCGGACGTGGAACAGGGTACCGCCCGGTTAACCCAGCGCATATCGCTGATTCTGGGCGTGCTGGCGCTGGCGGGCCTGGCCCTGGCGCTGGTACTCGGGGCAGTCGTCACCCGCACCATCACGAGGCCGCTCAGCGCGACCGTGGACCAACTGGAAGCGGTTTCGGGCGGAGATGTATCGCGGGATGTGCCACGCGAGTACCTGGAGCGCGGCGACGAAATCGGGCTGCTGTCCAAAGCCATGCAGCGCATGTGCTTGAGCTTGCGGGAGGTGCTGAAAGAGATCACCCGCGGGATTCAAGTGCTGTCCGCATCCTCCGCGAAGTTGTCGACCAGCTCCGGCCACATGTCGGACGGATCGCAGAGCGCCTCGGAACGGGCGCACTCGGTGGCGGCGGCCGCGGAGCAGCTGAGCGTGAATACGGTATCGGTGGCCGCGTCGATGGAGCAGACTTCGACCAACCTGGGACACATTGCGTCTTCCACGGAGCAGATGACCGCCACCATCGGAGAGATTGCCGGGAATTCGGAAAAGGCTCGCCGGATCACCGAGGAGGCCACGCGGCAGGCGGCGCGGATTACCGAACAGATCCAGCAGCTTGGCCAGGCGGCCCAGGCCATCGGCAAGGTGACGGAGACGATCATGGCGATTTCTTCGCAGACCAACCTGCTGGCTCTCAACGCGACCATCGAAGCGGCGCGCGCCGGGGCGGCGGGCAAGGGTTTCGCCGTAGTGGCCAACGAGATCAAGGAACTCGCGCAGCAGACCGCGGCCGCCACGGAGGACATCAAGGCCAGGATCGCCGGCGTACAGTCCTCGACGTTGACCGGAATCACGGAGATCGAGCGGATCTCGCGGGTGATTCAAGAGGTGAGCGAGATCGTGACTTCGAGCGCGACGGCCATTGAGGAACAGGCGACGGTTACCAAGGACATTGCCCACAACATTGGTCAGGCGTCTTCCGGGGTGGGTGACGCGAACGGCCGGGTGGCGCAGGCATCCGAGGCGTCACAGGCCATCGCCAAGGACATCGCCGACGTGGATGGCGCAGCCCGGAAAATGGCGGATGGCAGCGAGCAGGTGCGCGCCAGCGCGACCGAGCTTTCGCGAGTTGCCGAGCAACTGCAGGCGTTGGTGGCGCGATTCCAGGTGGAGGCGGCCAGGCCGGACGCGGGTCCAAGCGCAGCCGGAGCCCGCCCAGGTGCAAAATCCGGCATGGCCGCGCGCACACCTGGCGCCGCTCATCCAGGTTCGAGCCCCGCACGGGTTTGAAGTTCGTACCAGGGTGCGCGATCCGGGGGCTAACGTGGCGCGGCGTTCAGCAGTCCGCGGTTGCGCAGCCAGTCGGCCAGGCGCGCGGGCCACGAGGAGAGCGCCTCGTCGGTTTGCGCCAGTCCTACTCCGTGCGGACCGCGTTCGTAGATGTGCATCTCGGCCGGGACCCCGGCTTTGCGCAGCGCCAGGTAGAAGAGCACGCTGTTCTCCGGAGGGACGGTGGTGTCGGTGGTGGTATGAAAGAGAAACGTGGGCGGAGTTTGCGCGGTGACCTGCAACTCGTTCGACAGGCTCTCCATAAGCTTGGGATCGGCGCCGTCACCCAGCAGGGCGCGCAGAGAGCCGCGGTGGGTATACGGGGTGGTGAAGGAGATCACGGGATAGACCAGCACCAGGAAGTCGGGCCGGCTGGCGACGCGGTCGATGGGGTCGGCGGGATTCGGGTTGACGGTGTCGAAATGCGTGCCGGCGGTGGACGCCAGGTGTCCGCCGGCCGAGAAGCCCATGATGCCGATGCGGTCGGGCAGCACGCGATAGTCGGCGGCCTTCTGGCGCACGATGCGGATGGCGCGTTGCGCGTCGCCCAACTCGACCGGGTGGCGATACTTGGGGCCGAGCCGGTATTTCAGCACGAACGCCGCGACCCCGAGGGAGTTCAGCCAGCGGGCGATCTGGTCGCCTTCCTTGTCCATGGAGAGGTTCACGTATCCGCCGCCCGGGCAGACGATCACGGCCGCGCCGGCGCCCCGTCCCTGCGGCACGAGGTAGGGCGCGAGGGTGGGCTTGTCCGCATCCTCGGCGCCGAGCGCACCGGGAGCGCCGTCCGGCCACAAGAGGTCAGGCTTGGGGATGCTGGGAGTCTGGGCGAGTAGGGCGCCCGAAAGAAGGATACCGATGGAAAAACGCTTCATCGGTTTCTAAGGGTAACATCTCGGTGAACGCGCCGTGAAAATGTCACGGACGATTCCGCAAAACGTTGCGGATGTTCCTTTCCGTGAAGAATCGCGACGACACGGAGAGGTTTCTCTTCTGGCAGGTAGACGATGATGTAGTTGGGGTAGCGTACCAGCGTCCAGAACCGGAGCGGGCGATTGGTGACGTCCTGGCGAACATGCGCGCTCCATGGGGCTTTTGCCAGAAGCGCGCAGGCATCGTAGATCGCCTGTTCCACGCGGTCGGCGGCTTCGACGCTGTCCCTCGCGATATAAGACCAGATTTCGAAAATGTCGGCTTTGGCAAGCGGAGTGAGTCCATAGCCGCTCAACGATGTGAGCGCTCTTCGAGCCAACGATCCTTCATGGCCTGAATTTCAATGCGGGCCTCCTCGCCGTCGATCAGCTCGCCGCGTTCGGCCTGCAGAAAGCCTTTTTCCACGTGGGCTGCCATGGCGCGGCGTTCTTCCCCGGTCAAACTCTCTTCGGCATCCTGGGCCTCGAGAGCTTGGCGGACCACATCCTCGGTACTGGTGAAGGCTCCGCTGGCCAGGCGCTTTTGCACCAACGCTTCCAGGTCTGGCGGCAAGGTGAGTTGCATCGGCATGGGGACTCTCTTCCTATTCTCAGCGTACCGGAGCGGCTGAGAATGTCAAGAGAGAGAAGAAGCTGTCGGGGTTCAGCCATCAGCGTTCAGCGTCGCTGAGGGCCTTCACTCGCACGTCGCCTTTGCCCCAGACGGTCTGCCGCCCCACGCCCACCCAGCGGGCCGCGCGCAGCCACGGCAGGAACTCGGCGAGGGGGCCCGCGTATTCGGCCTCGCCGGTAAAGCCGCCGATGGGATGCACCTGGCCCGTTCGCGCCGAGCGCCGCTCGACCCGCTCCCATTCCAACTCGCAGCGCTCGAGGCGGATGGAAGCGGCGCGTTCGCCCATCGCGCGGAAATCGATGTCCAGCGGCCCCGCCCCGTAGAGCGCCCGCAGCGTGCTGAGGCGGTCGCGCAGGCGGCCGAACAGGATCGGGAACTCCGGCCTTTCCGACAGGCCGCCGGCGGTCTTCAACTCCGTGGGAGTCAGGAAGCGCAGGCACACGCGGTCGTCGGGCTCAGGATCCGGATGTGGATCGAGAGAAATCAGGCACGGTGCCAGCGGAAGATCCGCCACGGCCTGCGGACAGTCGTCCAGGTCCAGTTGCGCAACGCTTTCCAGGATGGCGCGGCCGCGGCGGGGCCCGATGCCGGCCTCCGCCAAAGCCTCGAAGGCGGCGCGGAAATGCGGCAGCGCCGGCCGGGGGACGTCGAAAATGTGGACGTCGAGAAAGAAGCCGCGGCCGGGTGGGATGGTCTGTCCGTCCAGGTGCGCGGCGCGGAAGACGAAGGGCCGCGGCCAATCGGCCAGGCCGCTGGGGACGCGGCTGCCCGCGGCTGCCCGCGGTTCGAACAGGCGGGCGTATGCGGCGGGCGCCGCGGTGTCGCGAAGGAGCATACCGAAGGCGCCGCGCACGACGTTGGCGCTCTTGCCGGCGGGGAAATGCAGCGGGTCGAGGGCGCGAAAATAAAAGCGAAACCGGTGGAACTCGAAAGTGTTCACGGCTCTGTTGTATAATGGTATGGCATTTGACTCTTGATTTCCGCTTCGTGAAAAAGGGGGGTAGCGTGAGTCCATCCGCACCCCCTTTTTTCGCTTCCGCGCCAGGGTCGGGAGCCCAGTGCATTCCAGAACAGCATTTCAGCAAAGAAGGATTAAAGGCAGATGAAAGAAAAAGGTACAGTGAAGTGGTTTAACGCAGCCAAGGGCTACGGCTTTATTCAGCGTGAGAACGGGGAGGACGTCTTCGTTCATTTCTCGGCGATTCAGACGCAGGGATACCGCACCCTGGATGAAGGCGCGCGAGTGGAGTTTGAAGTGACGAAGGGCCCCAAGGGTCTGCAGGCGACCAACGTCACAGCGGCCTGAGACGAGTAAGGCGGGCCGGCCCGACATATCCGGTCCGCCACCCCATTCTGGAGGTTTATGAGCAAAGAGGACAGCATCGAGGTAACCGGCACGGTTTTGGAAAAGTTTCCGAGCGGGCTGTTCAGCGTGCAGCTCGAGCACGACCGCGTAGTCCTGGCCCACCTGGCCGGCAGGCTGCGGCGGAATCGCATCCGCGTCCTGGCAGGCGACAAGGTCACCTTAGAGCTATCTCCTTACGATCTGACCAAGGGTAGAATCACATTCCGGCACAGGTAGTAAAGCCCTCCTCCATTCCGGTATTTCGTCCTAAGGGCTGAATTTTACATTCGGTTCCATTTGGGTCATGATAAGAAACAAGGAGTGTGCCGGGGATTTCCGGGCAGGGCCTATCTTTTGCGTTTCCCCGCCGTTGCTGATAAATTGCTGTAATCGGCATCTATTGCCGCCTCGGCGCCAAGGGCCACTTTATGAAAGAACCGAACCGTCCCGAAGAGAGACGGCGCAACCGTGTCAAGAATCCCACTCCCGCTATAATCAAGTCGGAGGGAACGGTGGACAAGCCCAAGAATTCGCAGAGCAAGGCGAAGAAGCCGTCGGCCGATCCCATAGAAGACCTCACCAGCGTTTTGTCGCAGAAGGTGGTGGGCCAACCGACCGCGACGAAGGTCATCGTCCCCTACATTCAGATGTTTCAGGCGGGCCTGGCTCCGGAAGGCCGGCCAGTAGGCGTTTTCCTGTTGCTCGGGCCCACCGGCACAGGCAAGACGAAGACCGTCGAGGCGCTGGCGGAAGTGCTTCACGGGACCGAAAAGAACGTGCTCAAGGTGGATTGCGGCGAGTTCCAGATGGAGCACGAGGTGGCCAAGCTGATCGGGGCGCCTCCCGGCTACCTGGGCCATCGCGAGACCCAGCCCATGTTGACGCAGCAGAAGCTGAACGCGGTGACCAGCGAGAAGTGCAACCTCTCGCTGGTGCTGTTCGACGAGATCGAGAAGGCCGCGCCCTCCATGACCCGCCTGCTGCTGGGCGTGCTGGACAAGGGCATCCTGCGGCTGGGCGACAACTCCACGGTCAACTTCGAAAAGAGCCTGGTGTTCCTGACCAGCAACCTGGGCGCGCGCGAGATGATGCGCGAGATCAATCCGGATTTCGGCTTCCAGTCGGTGAAGGGCGTGGAGCGCTCGGATCTGACGAGCAAGCTGCAGAACATCGCGCTGGTCGCCGTCCGCAAGCGGTTCTCGCCGGAGTTCGTCAACCGGATCGACTGCATCATCACGTATCAGCCGCTCTCGGCGGAATCGCTGTCGGCGATCCTCGACAAGCAGATCGCCGACCTGCAAAACCACGTCAACACACGCCTGGCAAACCGTTCGTTCACGCTGGAGGTTCCCCAGGATGCGCGCGAGTTCCTTCTCAAGAAGGGCACCAGCTCCGAGTACGGCGCGCGGGAGCTGAACCGCACCATCCACCGGCATCTCACGCAGCCCCTGGCCACGCTGGTGGCGACCAACCAGGTCAGCCCCGGTTCGCGGGTGGGCGTCGACGTTGCCGAGGACGGGGAGAAACTGAATATCCGGACGGTGGAATCCACGACGGCGCCCATGCCGGCGAACCCCACGGTGCTGCTGGTGGACGACAATCGCGACCTGCTGCATTTCCTGGAGCGCCTGATGGCTAATGACGGCTGGACGCTGCTCACGGCGGAGTCGGCCACGGATGCCAAGCGCCTGGTGCAGGAACACAAGCCCAATGCCGCGCTGCTGGATTACATGCTGCCCGACGGCAACGGGGTGGAGCTGGGGGTGGAATTCCTGCAGGCCGTTCCGCAGATGCTGGTGATCGTCATGACCGGGACGATTCTGCCGCCGGAGGAAGAGGCGCTCTGCGAGGAGCACAATTTCCCGGTGCTGC
Organism: Candidatus Sulfopaludibacter sp. SbA4; assembly: GCA_900290305.1. Taxonomy (GTDB): domain Bacteria; phylum Acidobacteriota; class Terriglobia; order Bryobacterales; family Bryobacteraceae; genus OMOG01. The sequence continues at coordinate 308 of OMOG01000513.1, read as the reverse complement.
GGAAGCCGTTCCTGGCATCGGATGTGATGAACCAGATCCGCAGCCGCCTGGCTCCTGCCGGCGACGCCGTGCGCGCGTAGTAGAGGGTTTCGCGGCTGAAGGCGGCGGGTGAACCTCTAGCCCCATTTCTCACAAGTGTTCGGATGCTGCGACGTGGCGCAGGCACTCGTGCCTGCCGCGTCGGCACTCATGCCGACGCCTGCCGTCGACACTGTGGCGCAACCGCGAACAGGTGTCGAGACGAGTCTAGCCTGACTTTCGCACTTCGGGACGTTCACTGCCCCTAACCCTTTCAGAATCAATGAAGG
>OMOG01000516.1 GCA_900290305.1 Candidatus Sulfopaludibacter sp. SbA4 | reverse complement strand
GGAGGTCACGTCCGTGAGGACGCTCTCGTTCCCCTGCTGATCGAAATTCAGCTCGACGTGATTCGCGGTGACATCCGTCTCGGTGGTTGCGGAGGTCGAAACCAGGTGCGCATTGGTTTGGCCGGTGATTTTGCTGGCCTTGCCATCGTCGTCGAAGTCGACCGTTAGCTGATCGGCGGAATAGACCAGCTTGCGGTTGGGATAAGTGTCGGTGCCGTGCGCCTTGACGGCTTCGATCTTGCGGATTTCCTTGTGGCCCTCGCCGTCGTCCTGCAGGTGGATGAGTACGTTTTCGCCTTCGACCACGGTGTTCTCGCGCGTGAGCCGGCCCCACGGCTGGAGCAGGATTTCCGATTCGCCCTCCCGATATTCGAGGCTGCCGCCCTCGATCTTCATGAGCTTGGCGTGGGGGCCGATGGGCTTCCAATCCACCTTGACGTCGTTTTTCATGAAGAGCTGGTGGGTGGTGGGATCGTAGGAAGCGCCGGTGGCGGTGCCGTCGCCGTGCTCGAAAACGAAGCTCGACGCGCGGTCGGTTTGGGCGCGGCCGTCGGTATCGTAAGTGACGCCGGAGGACTTGATGGAGATGGGGGTGCGTTTCGGCTCGCCCGCGGCGGGAGGAACGACGGGGAGATTGAGCGTGATCTCGACGTCGCCTTCGGAGTAGAGGTGGTGGTCGTCCTTGAAGTACGAGGCGGCGGCGCTCTTGACCAGGTTGTAGGCGTCGCCTTTCTTATTGGGGATATGCAGGGTGACGCCCTTGAGGTCGACGCGGCCCGAGTCCGTCTGCTCCTTAAAGTCGTCGGCCGTGATTTCGGCCTTGATGTGCCCGGTTCCATTGTGGGTGTCGGTCTCGCGCATGTGCCAGGCTTCCGACGAGGAGTTCAGGCCGAGCGGCAGGGGCGCGGGCTTGACCAGAGCGTCGTCCTGTTTCTGGAGTGCGATCCGCTGGGCTCGATACCGGGCGCCAATGCCGTAGACAATGGCGACAATGATGAGGAGCAGGAGCCACCGCGTGCCTCGCATGGGATTAATCCCAGTGTAGCGCGTCCGTGGGACAGGCCTCCCGGCCTGTCCGCAAATCGGCGTAGACTGAAAGAAGGATGGCCCAGGCACTGTTTCGTCCGAGATTTCACGCTGAAATATTGCGGAGGGTATTCGACCTGCCCGGACATGGAATGACCAAGCCGCTCGCCGAAAGCATTCTAGCTCTTGACTTTCCCGAGGCCGACGCAGCCCGTATTGACGAACTCAACTGCAAAGCGAACGAGGGGACGCTCACCGCCGAGGAGGAAGCCGAGTTGGAAATCTACGTCAACATCAGCGATCTCCTGGCTTACTGGCAATCGAAAGCCCGCCAAAATCCGCAACAGTCCTCATGAGCGACTTCGCATGCGGCTGACTCGGTGCAGAAGTGGGGCAGCCAATCGTGGCTGCCGCCGGCTTTTAGCCGGCGCGTGCCGCTTGCGAAGATCCGTGTTCGGCCGAGAGAGCCGCCTGACGGGCGGTTGCAGGCAGTTTTCCCACAACCGGACGTTCTGCGTTAATTGTGGGGCGGACCCCCCGGTCCGCTGCCGACGCCCTCGTCGGCCTCTCGCGGATCACATCGGGCTGATTTGACTGTGTCAAAGAGCGGGTCCAGGGGGACCCGCGCGGACCAGGCGTTCCGCCCCACAATTTGTGCAGCATTCTCAGGTGGGAAAACTATGTGGCATTGGGCACGAGTGCCTGCGCCACGTCGCCGCAATGGGAGTTAAGGCTTCGCGGGGGCGCCCGTGGCTTCAGCCGCGGCCACCAGGGCGTCCAGGGCGGAAATCTGGGTGGCGGCGGTTTTCACTTCGGAAGGCCCCGACCACACCACTCCAAACCGGTGGTCCGGATCCGCCACCTGCCAGATCTTTTCGGCGTTCTTTTGCAGGAAGCGCTTGAACCGGGAATCCGGAGCAGCCGCGTTCAGGGTTGCCAGGTTCCGCACGAAAATCCCCTTGAATTGCGGGGCATCGTTGCCGCAGCGCTGGGGTTCGCAAGGATCGTGGAGAATGCCATCCTTGTCGGCCAACTGAGAGATGGCCGCCAATGCGATGGACTGCGCGCGCTCCAGGAACTTCGCATCGCCGGTTTGTTTGGAGAGCGCGCTCAAGCCCCCGAGAATTACCCCCTGATTATAAGTCCAGGTGGTTCGATGGTTATTGTGACAAGCGGAATCCAGCCCGTCATTCACCAAGTTGTCTGCATTGATCATGCCGGATGCAGCAAACCATTGCCATTCCCGCTGCGCCCAGTCCAGGTAACCGGCCCGTCGATCGGGGTCTTTCGTAAGATTGGCCAGGGTAGCCGCCACGGAGAGGAATAACTCGTTGGCGATCGCATTCTTGTAGTGCTTGTCCTTTCTCCACCAGATGCCGCCGCCGCAGGTGTCATCCCAACCCTTCGTCATGTCGACGAAGATCTGGTCCGCCATCTCGAGATAGCGCGCCTCGTGCGTCAACTCGTAAGCGCCGGCCCAGGCCAGCGCCCACCAGCCTTCATCGTCCCAGTACTCGTTCAGGAAATTGGGAAACTTGCCGTGCGAATTACGCACAAAGGTATTCGCGATGACGGGCTGGAATTCCGGAGAGGCGCTCAACTTCGAGTAGCGCACGAGCATAGTTATTCCGTTGGCTGCGTTCCACCAATTAGTGGTTTGCCATAAGCCCGTCTCCGGCACATACCAGGCCTGGAGGGTCTTCAGCCCGGCCGCCGAGTTGGCGAGAAAATCCGTTAGGGGCTGGGACCAGGCGCACACAGCCCACAGGCTGAGGGAGGCCAGAATTGTCACGGGCACTGTGAAAGGACATCTCATTTTCGGACGGCTCCTGTAGACCGGGATTAGTCTTTCGGACTCCCGGCTCTTGTTTCAGCATACACCCGACCGCCGGACCCATGTGCCAGGTGCTAAACTCCATTTCGTAAATTCTCGCTTCGGGAGGTGCAGAATGCGTCTTCACGCTTTGCTTCAGAAGTCCGCTTATGCGGCGCTCCTATTATCCGTCTTGTCTACCCAGTCCTTCGCCCAACAGGTGGCAACGATTTCCGGCGTTCTGGCCGACCCCTCCGGGGCGGGCGTGCCAAACGCCAATCTGACCCTGACGGACCAGGCCACCGCGGTTGTCGTAGGGACAGAAAAATCCGACGCCAACGGAAATTTCACGTTTCAAGCCGTTCCGACGCCGGGCACCTACACCATTGGCGTTCAGGTCAGCGGCTTCGCGCGGCTGGAACAAAGGGACATTGTCGTCACGCAAGGAGAAAGAAGGTCGACCGGGACGCTGGCTCTCGTTCTGGGCAGTACGGCGGACTCGGTGAACGTCACCGCCGAAGCCACTCCCGTCCAAACCCAGAGCGCGGAACGCTCCGGCGACCTGGACCGGCATGAAATCTCGGCTCTCCTCGCTCGCGGATTGAACTTTGTCGGGTTGCTGAGAAGTCTTCCCGGAGTGTCCGGGGGTGTCGATCCGAATGGGCCGGGAGGAAACAGCGGATCGTATTTTGGAAGCTTGAACGGAACTCGCGCCAGCGTCACGATTCCGTCGCTCGATGGCGTCAATGCCGCCGACCCCTCGAGCCAAGGTCAGCTTTACGGGGCTTCGGCGACCGACAGCTTATCCGAAGTCAACGTCAAGACGTCGAACTATCAGGCCGAATATGGCGGAAGCGCCGGAGCGGTCATCAATCTGACTACTAAGTCGGGCAGCAGGCAGTTTCATGGCGGTCTTTACACTTATTTTCGTAACGAAGATCTCAACGCCAACTCCTACTTCAGCAATCTGAACAATGTTAAGAGACCAATCTATCGTTATGCCATCGGGGGCGGCAGCATCGGCGGGCCTCTCTACGTCCCGAAGATCAACCCCGGCAGGAACAGGATCTTTTTCTTTTTGAACGATCAGTATTCTTACCAGGGTAACCCGGGCTCCCTGCAGCAGCTCACCATGCCCACCGCCCTGGAGCGCGCCGGCAACTTCTCGCAGAGTGTTACGGTCGGGGGAGCCTTGATTCCCATCAACCAGTCCGGCACTAAGACTGTCTATCCGGGCAACATTATTCCTCCCAGCCAGATCAATGCCTTGGGGGCTTCCCTTCTGAACTTTTTCCCCCTGCCCAACTTCAACAACCGGGCCGTTAGCGGCGGTAACTACAATTTCCTGTTCCAGAATACTCCCGTCAACCGCAGCAATCAGTACACGTACCGAATGGACTTTGTTTTGACGGACAAGCTCCGAATGTATGGGCGTAACACTCAAATCAATAATGACCAGGTGGGCTATTCGATTGGCGTCCTTCCGGGACCGCCCTGGGGATTGGTCAAGGGTTCTTACGGTCAACGAGTGGAAACTCCGGCGATCAACCTGGTCTACACCATCGCTCCCACCCTGATCAACGAAACGACTTTCGGCATCAATCACTGGGATGAACCCGGCGGTCCGATCAATCAAACCGAGTTGGCCAAGGCGCAACGTTCCACCTATGGCGTGGAAGGTCTGGGGCAATGGTATCCAGCCGCCAATGCATACGATTACTTACCCATCATGGGCTTCTCGGATGTTCCGTCGGCGGCGGGTTTTTCTTACGACTCCCGCACTCCGATCCGGGGCGCGACGACTATCTTCACGATCGTCGACAACGTCACCAAGGCTTATGGCAAGCACACGATTAAGGCGGGAATGACGATTACCCGCAGCCGGGCCTGGAAGGGCAATCAGGGCTCGGCATTTTCAGGCAATTTCGCGTTTGGCAAGGACGTGAACAACCCGCTCGATACGGGTTACGGCTATTCGAACGCCATCCTTGGAATTTTCGACACTTATACCGAAAGTTCGGCCCGCCCCGCCGCGGATTTCCGCTCTGGCGCGTTCGAGGAGTATGTGCAGGATTCGTGGAAGGTGAACAAGAGACTCACGCTGGAATTGGGAGTGCGCCTGACAACCTGGATTCCCTGGCACCAGCGTCAAGGTCTCCAGTCCGGTTTCGACCCCGCTTCGTGGAATCCGGCCAAGGCCTCGGTGCTCTATGCTCCCGGCCTGAACGCGGCGGGACAGCGTGTGGCGGTCAATCCGATTACCGGGGCGCAGTTGCCGCAGGTTTACATCGGCGCGATTGTGCCGGGAGTCGGCAGTCCCCTGGATGGACTGATCCTGGAAGGCGCCCCGGGAGTTCCGGAGGGCCTCACCAAAGTGCAGGCCATCACTCCCGGACCCAGGTTTGGCTTCGCGTACGACGTGTTTGGCGATGGGAAGACAGCCTTGCGGGGAGGTTTCGGAATCAGCACCCTGCCGCAGACCCAGATCAATACCAATCTCCAGAATCAGCCGCCTTTCAACTATACGCCCAAGACGTATTACGGAACCTTCTCGACGTTCCTCGGCACGGCGGGTACTCTCTTCCCCTCCAACGTGCAAGGAACC
>OMOG01000518.1 GCA_900290305.1 Candidatus Sulfopaludibacter sp. SbA4 | reverse complement strand
GGCATCCCTCACCAGACGCGGCTGGAAATCTCAAGAAAAGAAAGCCGACCAGGGGGTCGGCTGCGGACCAGGGGGTCCGCCCCATTAGCTTGGCCCCATTTCTATGTCGCGCACCCGGAATGGAGCTCTGCGCAACTAGAGAAGACGGGATCGCGGGAATGAGCCCGGATGCCAGAACCGGGAAAAAGCAGCCAGGTATCCTCATAGACCGCCTGTTGCGCCGATCACGTGTAAGGCCGGACGGCGGCACGTAAGCACATCAACGGCGAAGCAACCGGGCGCATAGCCCCGCCGGGTTGCCGCGTGGGTTTGGTTTAGAATGCAGCACGAAGTTCGAGAGCGACAACACGAGGCCCACGCTCGCCGGTCAACGCCCCGATGTTCGAATTCGTATTCACGCCTGCGGCGTTGAAGATAAAGCTGGAATTGACGCCCGTGAACTGCACGTGGTTGAAGACGTTGAACGCCTCAACTCTCAGCGTAAGCGAGCGGCTTTCCCTGCCGAGCGGTATCCGCTTGCCGAGGGTCATGTCCCAGTTAATGAAACTCGGTCCGTACATCACGTTCACGCCGGCGGTGCCGATGGTTCCGACGGCGGGCTCGGCAAACGCGTTCGGATTGAAATACATGACGCCGTGGGGAAGCCCCGGAGTGCCCTGGGGGACGTTGGCAAAGGGATTGCCAACTACGTTGATGCGCGCGCCCTCGCTTCCCGAGCCCGTGATATCCAGACCGTTCGTCGTCGAGAAGCTGGGCGTAAACGGCGCGCCGCTCGAGAAGGTTGTGATGCCCGACAGCGTCCAGTTGTCCGCAACCGCTCCCAGCACCTTCGAATGCAGCATCTGGCCCGGCTTGGGCAGATCATAGGAGTAGTTGATGCCCCCGATAAAGCGGCGATCGGCGCCGTTCGGCCCATAGTTCCGTGCGTTGTTGTTCGGAACCAGCGGATCGAAAGACGTGACTGACATGAAGCGCGACCAGGCAAAGGAGAAGCCGAAGGTCAGGCCGTGTTGGAGCCGGTGGTTAACCGCGATCTGGAGACCGTTGTAGTTGGACCTGCCGCCAAAGTCATGCTGGTTGATATCGCCGAAGCCGGGATAGTTCGGTCTCTCAAAAGCGGCCGGAAGGTGCGGCGGGTTCTGCGGATTCGAGATCGCGGTCGTCGGATCCAGATACTGCGCGGCGAAATCGGCGCCTAGCGGGATCGCATTCAGGTTGCGGAGGTAGTAGCGGTGGATACCCTGGTTGAGCTGATATGAGACATCGAGCACCGTGCCCCAGCCGATGTTCTGCTGCACGCTGAGGCTGACGCTCCGGTTTTGCGGGATCGCCGTTTTTCCGCTCCACATGGTGAGGCCAGGGGGCCCGATCAGCCCGCCGGCGCTGGCCAGATTCGTGATGTTTCCGTAGTACGCGGTTGGCTGGTAACCGACCGGCGGCTGACCCGACATGCTGTACACCTGGTTGCCATCGAGCCGGTCGTAGTACACTCCCCAGCCTCCGCGCAACGCGGTCTTACCGTTGCCGAAGACATCGAGCGCAAAACCAACGCGCGGAGCCGGGGCGATGGTCCGGTTCGTGTACGTGTTGACGGAAGCGCCGTTCAGGCCATCCACTACCATGCCGTTCGCGGGGTTGCCGCTGTTGGGAACGAACAAGNNGGTACGTCACGCTTGGGCCGACTGCGGGGTTGATGGCAACGCGGTTGGATCCGGAGCAGGGGTTGCCGCTCTTACAATAGGGCGCGTAGATAGCCGAAACCGCGGAGGACTTATACTGCGACGGATCGAAGTACGCGAATTCGTGCAGTTCGTCTTCCTGCGGACTCATGTTGTAGAAGCGGATGCCGTAGTTCACCGTGAGACGTTTCCCGATGCGCCAGTCATCCTGAATGTAGAATTCTCTGTTCCAGTAATACACATCGTAGACGAAGTGGCCGCTGTTTTCGTTGTATGTGTCGTAGTTGCCCAACAGGGCGTTGGCGAATCCGTTTCCCGAATCCAGCGGATTGTTCACATCTTTGCCGAAGCTGTAGCTGCCCGTATAGGAGGGGCCGCCCGGCTGGAGCTTACGGTTGTGCTCGAGATAGACGCCGGCTTTAATCGTGTGGTTATTCTTGATCCAGGTCAGGTTGTCGGAAAACTGGTAGATGCGGTTGGTATTGATGTAGTCGACGTTGGATTCGCCGAAGCTCGCCGCGTTGACCGGCGTGCCGCCAAAGCTGAACCCCGGCAGATAGGGGCAATACCCGTTGGAGCAGTTCGCCGGGCCCTCGAGCAGATTGCCGCCTGGCCCGGACCCGATGGGATGAAGCGGGAACAAGCTCGGCAGAGGCTGTCCGGCTTGCGGCGTGCCCTGGGTTCCGTTACCCAGCGAACGGGCCACTTGCGCGGGCACTTCTTCGTAATACGAGAAGTAGTTGTAGCTCCAGTTATACGTGGCCTGGTTGACGAGCGTGGGGCTGAACGTATAGTTCACGGTTCCCACCAGGCCGGTTCCCGGGTTGGGATGGCCCTGAACGGCCGAATTGAACTGGAGCCCCGCATAGAGCGCATCCTGGAAATCGTAATCGTGGCCGTAGCGGATGTAGCCGCTCAGCTTTGAGTTCACAATCACATCGCCGCGGATGATGTCGTCGCGCCGGGCGTGCGATCCCGACGCCTCCGACTGGAAGTTATCCTGCTGATATTGCGCGGAGCCCGCGGGGAAAGCCGCGTTGGGCAACGGGAAGAAATTGAGCATCGCCTGGCCCCACCCGTTGATCCGGCTCTGGGGGATGATGTTGCCCGGGAAGGGCTGACCCGTGGTGGGATCGTTAACCACGATGAGGGAGTTGCCGGGATTGAAGCTCTGCGAGAAATCGCCCGTTCGCTCCGCCGCCGACGGCATCGTCCGGTACTGGTTGGCGGCGTTCAGCAACGAACGCGTGTATTCCTGGGAGGCGAAGAAAAAGAACTTGGTCTTCGAGGTGTTGAAGAGCTTAGGGATGTAGATCGGTCCGCCCAGAGTCCATCCGGCGATGTTGTAACGGTAACGGGGAATCAGTTGGCCGGTTTGGTTGTTGAAGAACTGGTTGGCGTTCAAGTCTTCGTGGCGATGTGTGAACCACCCGGAACCGTGGAAATTCTTCGACCCGCTCTTGGTGGTGACGCTGATGGTGGCGCCCGAATTCCGGCCGTATTCCGCTGCGAAATTCGACATCAGCACCTTAACCTCCCCGATAGCGTCGATGTTCGGCTCGAAATGGGCGAAGCAACTGCTGCAACCGGTGTCCATGTCGGTCGCGCCGTCCACCGAGAAACCGACGAGTCCCTGGCCTCCCCCGGTTCCGCTGAACGTTAAGCTGCCCAGGATCGACCCGCCGCTGATGTCCCTGGCCGTGTTGGTGTCGACCACGCCCGGAAGCAGCTTCATATAGCTCATCAGGTCGCGGCCTTTGATCGACTCCAGGAAGAGCTCACTGCTGTCCAGAAGCGGAGCCCGTTCGCTGCTGGCCGTCTGAACCGTAGCCACCTCGGCGGTGACGCTGACCGAGTCGGTGACCTCACCAAGCGCGAGTTGAAGACGGCCCAGGTCGTGCGCTTCGCTCGCATCGACGACGATATCGCTGACGGTCAGGTTCTTGAAGCCCGGGGCCTGAACACGGACCGAATAGGTGCCGGCATAGATGTTTACGATGCGGAACAACCCCGCGCTGTCTGTATTTGCGCGGCTCAAGTTTCCAGTGTTCTGATTGGTAAGTTCGACCGCCGCAGCGCCCACTACAGCGCCGGCAGGATCGATTACTGTTCCGAGAACAGAACTTGTGACGTTTTGGCCAAAGAGACTGGCGTTGACCAATAGCAACAGGGCAATTGTGAACGTTGTTCTGACGGATGTCATGTGCTTCCCCTCGCATCCCTTTTCTTTGAGCCCACGTGGCTCATAAACTCCCCAGGGCAGGTAGTGTGGATATTATCGCAAGCCGGCTCGGAATGCAAGGGCTTTCATGAGCCGGCCAAAGTGGAGTCCCGCATCCAGATGCGGTTTTCATGCAGCCGGCGGCTTGGTGAACCGGTGTTTGGCTACAATTCCTGAGCCTTCCCGGATGACGACCAATTGGTCTGCTTCCACCCGCTCAATTAGCTCTTGCCGGCCGTTGGGCCAGCGAATTTCAAGCCTTGCGCCAGTTTCCGAACCGAGCCCGAAATGCAGGCGCCGGTCGCTGGCAGAGAGATAAGAAGATTGCCCGAGGACGGCTTGCGCCTGCCGGTATCCGCCATACACGGCAACCACTTGCGCGCCTATCGCGGATCGATTCGACTCTACTCCGGCCAGCAGCACCTTGAGCCAATGATGTGCACCGCTTACATCGTTTCGCAGCAGCGACGGCGGTTCGTTCATGTTCATGACGACAATATCGATATCGCCGTCATTGTCGAAGTCCCCGAAGGCCGCTCCCCGGCTGGAATGCAGTTCCTTCATCGCCGGTCCGGCCAGGTCGAACAGTTCCTCGAATTTCCCGCCGCCGAGATTCCGAAACAACACATTCGGAGTCTTATACGGCGTATCGGGAAGATCGCGCTCCAGTTCGGGTGAGACCATGCCGGTGGTGTAAACGGGAAGATCGCGCTCCAGTTCGGGTGAGACCATGCCGGTGGTGTAAAACAGGTCGGGAAGGCCGTCGTTATCGAAGTCCTGGATGGCCGCGCCCCAACTCACGAAGCGCGTTTCCACCGCCAGCCCGGAAACAGATGTTACATCCCGGAACGTTCCCCTGCCGTTGTTGCGATACAGGATGTTCGTGTCCGCCGCGAAATGTGTTTTGAAAATATCGAGGTGGCCATCGTTGTCGAAATCGCCGATGCCCACGCCCATGCCCGCCTGTTCTTTCCCATCCTCGTTGATGGCAATGCCGCTTTCCAGGGCGCGTTCCGTGAACGTTCCGTCATGGTTGTTCCGGAAAAGGAGACTCGGCGAACTGTCGCATGCGACGTAGATATCCGCCCAGCCGTCGCCGTCGAAATCGGCGGCAACGGCGGTCAATCCGTACCCGGCCGAATCCAGTATGCCGGCCGTTTGGCTAACGTCGGTAAATGTTCCGTCGCCGTTATTGCGATACAAACGGCAGGGCTCATGCGGCAGACCCATCGGCCCGCAATAGACCGGTAATCCGCGCCAGTTACAAGCGGGGTTCTGTCCGCGGGGCTGAATTTTTTCCGGATCGAAGACCACATAGTGAGCCACAAAAAGATCCAGCTTGCCATCGCGGTTGTAATCGATCCACGTGCAGCCGCTGCCGAAGTGAACTCCGGGGCGAAGCAGCCCGGCTTTCTCCGTCACATCGGTGAATGTGCCGTCGCCATTGTTGTGAAACAGAATATTGCCGCCCCAGCAGGTGATGAAGATATCGTCGAAGCCGTCGTTATCGTAATCGCCTACCGTCACGCCGAAAGCCCAGACGCTTCTCCCAAGGCCCGAGTGCGCGGTTACATCGGTAAATGTTCCGTCGCGGTTGTTCTTGTACAGCCGGATGGTTGCGGTGGGCGGAGTTGGCCCGGTGCGCCGCCGGCCGGTCAGCATGAGAATATCGAGCCAGCCGTCGTTGTCGTAATCCAGGAAGGCGGCGCCGCATCCGATGGATTCCAGGATGTAGTCGGCCTTTCCCTCGTCGCCGAAGATCACCGGTGCACGCAGGCCCGCCTTTGCCGCCACGTTTACGAAGCTGGCATGAAAAGGCAGGCCCGAGGGCTTTCCGCGCGGCGCCGGGGTCACGTTGCGCGAAGCCATGCCGCTCAATCGCTGGCCGGAAGCGGAGCGCCACACCGGAAGCGCGAGGCCCGGGGTCGAAAGCAATTGGCGGCGAGTCATCTGGTGTGAAGAGGATACCAATAGCGGCGGGTGAGGTACAATCAGCGTGAACGCAATGACCCGCGCCTGCCGCGTTCTTGCGGCCGTTACGATCTCGATCATTCTGCCCGCCGCACGCGGCGACGATACTGCCTTGCGCGATGCCGCGGCGGCACTGCAGCGCGGCGATTACCCGCTTGCGGAATCCAAGGTGCGCGCTGAACTGAAGATTCACCCGGCTGACGCGGAAGCTCTGAGCCTGCTGGGAATGGTCCTCGACGCCCGCAAGCAATTCACCGAAGCGAACGCGTGGTACCGGAAAGCGATGGCGGCCGCGCCTCGCTCGGCGCCGGTGCTGGGCCGATTTGCGAATCATCTGCTCGCCCGCGGCGATGAAAACGGCGCGCACGATGCCTTCATCCGGGTACTCGCACTCCAACCCGACGATGCCTACGCCAACCTCGCGCTGGCGCGACTAGCCTTGAAGAACCCAGACGCAGCACACGCCCGGGAAGCTCTGGGCTATCTGGATCGTCTGCCCGCGGGATTGCGCGACGCGCTCGAGGCGGCTGTGCCGAGACTGATCGCGCTCGACCGCGCCGGAGAGAGACAAGCTGCCGAAGCCTTGTTCACGCAACTCTCGAAGGCCACCGAGAACGATTCGAAGCTCAGCTCATCCATTGGATGGACCTTGGCGCGCGCCGAACAGTACGCGCAAGCCGAAACGTTCCTGACCCACGCGCTGGCGGGCAACGCATCCGATTTTCAGGTGCTGTACGATCTCGGCGTTGTCGCCTTATATGCACACGACTATGACCGTGCGCGCGAAGTCCTGGAAACAGCCGTTCGCCAGCAGCCGGACAACGCCGACGCCCTGTACAGCCTGGCATTTGTTTACCATTCGCTGAAACAACCGGAATCCGCTCTGCGCCTTCTCGCCCAAGCTGCGAAGGTGGCCCCGCGGCGCGCCGATGTCGAGCGGCTGATCGCCGTGATTACCGGCGAACTGCAGGCCAACGAGGACTCCGCTGCCGCGTGGGACCGTTACGCCGAGCTCGCGCCCAACGACGACACGGCCAGGCGCGAGCGTGGTTTTTCCCGCATCCATATGCGGCAGTTCGATGCGGGCATCGCGGATCTCGAATGGTACATCGCGCGGCATCCGGACGACCCGGTCGGCTATTACGAACTGGGACTCGCGCAGAGCACCAACGATCCCACGAAAGGTCTTTCCAGTCTCGATAAAGCCCTCCAGCTTAAGCCGGATTTTGTAGAGGCGCGTTCGGCTCGCGGCGCTCTCTACTACCTGCAAGGCAAACCCGACGCTGCCGTTCCCGATCTCGAAGCGGCGGCCGCCGCCCAGCCC
>OMOG01000521.1:601-1166 GCA_900290305.1 Candidatus Sulfopaludibacter sp. SbA4 | reverse complement strand
CACTCGGACGATAAGTGGAGGAAGTACTTGTTCTATTGAAGGTCTCAAATTCAGAGAACAGGGACGGTCCGGTTTTCAGGTGTACGTACAATGTTCCACGTGGAACATTTTGTGCAGGTCATAATGTACGTACACAGACGTACGTATAGTGGGCGCCATATGTGTCCCTTGGTCACCAGTTTCGCGTTCGGGGCTGGTGCAAGTTATTGATAATGCTGGGGGCACATTGTGGCAAAACAGGCACAACAATGTAATGTTTGCAGTGTAATTCTTGCGCGCACCGTTATTTGGTGGGCTGGCGGGGTAGCCTGATCGCGCCCTTCCCCTATGGGGGGAGATATGGCCGGGACCTCCACCCCAGCGGGCCAAAAGCGGGCCCGCCGGGGACCCCGGGGACCTGGGATGAAGCTAGTCGGCCCGCTTGCTGGCGGCTCGCCGGGGCTTCGGCTTGAGATTCGGCTTGAGCTTTTGCTTGGGCTTGCCCTTGAGATTGAGCGCCACTGCAGCGCGGATGAGATCCTTCAAGGCCGCCTCATCGACCTTGTCGCCTTCGTGGATGTCGATG
>OMOG01000521.1:0-591 GCA_900290305.1 Candidatus Sulfopaludibacter sp. SbA4 | reverse complement strand
CGGGACGGGCCTTTTCATGTACACCTCCAACTCTCGCACCTAATTTAGCTGCGCTCAGCGTAACCTGCAAGCTCGGGTGGAAGCCTCTTCTGGAACTGCCCCACTCAAGCCAAAACCGGGCTTGATTGGGCCACCCGTCCAGCTTAGTGCCGCACGGATGAATGAGGTATGTGCCGCTCTGCGGTTCTCGCTGGGGTGTGATTCAAATTAGTTACTGGGAACGTTCCGTCTGGACTCGAATTTCGGACATCGCTCAAAGAGTGAGCCAACCCTCCACTCGGGTGTCGACGGTTGGATGGGGCCACTTCTCGAAAAGCGCGAGAAGTGGCGCACCCCCCAGTTGTTTCTCTGCCAACGATTCACAGCCTGAGAGGTATACCCGGCGCAGATGTGGGCCACCCGCCGAACGCCGGGTGTGCGACTGCCTTCACGCCTTACTTGACTTCGCTGCTGTCGTGACCCAGAATGATCCACAAGGATCTTCCATAGTTGGCGTCTTCATTCCAGGGCCTAATTTGTACCCAAGGAGACCAGCATGCACCGACTCACCTTCATTTGCATGGTGCTGCTTGTGGGCGTGTGCGCCGCATT
>OMOG01000522.1 GCA_900290305.1 Candidatus Sulfopaludibacter sp. SbA4 | reverse complement strand
CCTGAGTAGGGACCTCCCGCGTCGCCCCTATCGTCCACCAGAAGCACGCTCGCGGTCGCCGGCACGAAGGCGACGTAACAGGCCTGCCGGCCGTCGATGGCGCTGTTGATGAGCACATTCGCCACGGCGATATCTTGCCAGCCGTTCGTGTCGGAGAAGGTGAATGTGTACGTTTGCGCGAGGGTATTACTGCGTGCCGGGTTCATCCCGGAGACACTTGGCCCTGATGTCTGCGAACCTGGCACGTCCCACGTGTCCAACGCCTGCCAGCCCGAGTTGCCCGGGGACTTGTCCTGCGCGGATGTGTAGACCACTTTATTGCCGGCAAAACTCGCGCTAAAGGTTATGGCTAGATTGAGGGTGAGGGTATTGCCCGATCCGCTCACCGAGCTCAACGCGCCGTTGATGCTGCACTGGCTGTTGGAAATGGATCCACCGCCTGGCAGCACCAGCCCCTGATAGGGGCCGCCGGCATCGCCCGCATCGTCCACCAGAAACAGCGAACCGGAATTTGCGCCGGAAGGCTGGAAGGCGGCGTAGCAGGCATGCCGGCCATCCAGCACGCTGTTGATGAGCACGTCGACGACTCCCAGGTTTTGATAGCCGCCCGCGTCGAAGAAAGTGAAGGTGAAGGTCTGGCTGGCACCGCTGCCGGCTCCGGGACTCACGCCCGTTGGTGATGGAGCATCCAGCCTCACCACGATGTCGGTGAATTGCAGACGCTGAATCCGGGTGAGGGTATCGGTCCCGTCCGTGCCCACATTGTCCATGATCGTCCAGGTACCGTCGCCATTCCTGGTAACGGAGTAGTTCTCGAAGGCTCCCGAATAGACCACCGTGTTGGTTCCCCCGCCGCCGTCGATCCTGGAATGGCCGCCGTTGTTACCCGAGTAGATCGTGTCGTCGCCCGCGAACGTTCGAATCAGGTGGCTGCCATTGCGGTCCCGAATCGTAATCGGTTGCGTAAATTGCGATGCAATATCGAGATGCAGCGGGATATTCACGAAGATATACTGACTGACCCAAAGCGGCAGCGAAGGATTTACGTTTCTTCCCACACTGGCGATCGCGACGAAGTTCAGCCGCCCGTCAGCCGTTCGATAGGCGCGAATGGCCGGTTGCAGATTCGGGTTCACATAGTAGTTGGCGGCGGCAAGCGCGGGATTCGCGGCAAGCCAGCTCGCAACCTGGTGTCCATAGCTGTTCAGCGTTTCGTGTAACGCCACGTGAAACGCGCCGGTTCCGTCATTTACGATGACGTAATTCGCCGCGGGGTGTGCGCTGCTATATGTGACGCTTCCGGACAGCCAGGAGTTGATTCCGCTGGCGTCGATATCCCGCACCTGCGGCACATAATCGGCTACTTCGCAGTTCTGGTCGTACTGCGGATCGAGGCTATCGGTGACGTCGGCGAACTGATAACCGCCGCGATTCTGAAACATCTGGAGAATACTCTTGGATGTGCCCACGGAAGCGGACCAGATCGACTCCTGGACAACGACGTCGGTCTTCCCGTCATGGTTAAAATCATCTACCCAGGCGCGGTAATTATGCGTCTTGACCGGGTCAAACTGCGAGGGGTAACCTGCATACTGCGGTTTCCCGTTAAAGTAAGGTGTTCCGACGGGAAAAGGCGTGCCGGCGACGGTCAGGCCTGCGAGGTTCCAAAGGACAATTCCCATGTAGTTGGGCCCTGTGGTATCAAAGGGAAAATCAGGGCCGTATTTGCAATCTCCGCAGACCAGCGAGTAGGTTCCATCGCCGTAGAAATCCGCCACCGCAACCGAAGAGTTCCCGCCGGTGCCGATATCGCGGACAACGGTGAATCCCTTAGAGCCGTACTGAGTGGCTGTGTCCGCGTGGCCATTCGGCGGCAGAGTTAGGTAATAGCTGGCGGTGAAAACTGTGGGCGTCCCGCTGATCGAAGCCAGAGCAGCTCCGTGCGCCTCGACATCATCGCCGATGGCCACCTTGGAATACGTCCCATTCGGATTGGACAAGTAGGCGGTACTGGAAGACGGCAAGGCCGGACTCTCGTTATGGGCAGGCAGGAAGAAATCCTGAATGCCATCCTGGTTGAAATCTGTCACGAGGACATTCGACCCACCATTGGTCTGGGAGTCGGAGACGTATTTGGAAGTGGCGATCTGTAACGTACCATCTGCTTGTTGCTCGAGAATCGCTAGATTCACCGGAGTGATTGACGTGGCCTGAGTGGAAAAGCCGGAGTATGACCATCCTGTAACTATTAGTCCTTCCCTCCCATTCGGCAGGAGGATGTTACCAGCGAAAGTATTGGCAATGACGCCGGCGTTTTGGGAAGGCGTGTTCTGATCGATGTATTGATTCGCGATCGGTTGCCACGTGCCGGCGATCGACAGGAGCGGTGTGACGTCTGCCGGTAATCCCGCGACACCCTCCGCGTTCACAGCGGCTCTCGTCGTTCGAGCTGGTACAACGCAAAGCAAACAGCCGGTGACTGCGCAGCCGGCCGCGGCACAGACCATGATCTTCTGAAAGGGTTGGCACATCGATAGGCTTAGCATGGGCGATTTGGCGGTCCCCCGCTTCGGCCGGAGGTGTCCAGTATACTACAAACCTCGAAGACGAAGGCTTTTCTGCGCGGCTGTTGCTGTAGCTGAACTTGGCGGGCGGAACAGGAAAGGCCGCGCTGCTTTCCATTCCGGCGCCGACGGTGAGCCGCGTCGCCATGCCGCCCTGGCGGCCGGCCGTCCACAAATCTCCCGCGTAGGAAAGCAGGGCGAAATACTTCATCACGGACCTCCGGTTGATTAGTGTAGGAGATTCATCTGGTTGGCAGGCGCTTTCGCCTGGCAACCTCGAATCCGAGCGGAGGCCAGATGGCCTGCTAGTCTCCGATTAGCAAGAATTGCCAACCCTGCTACAATGAAATCCGAAGACCCCGCCATGCCGACCCGCAACGTAAACCTGACCGACCACTTCGACCGCTTCATTGAAGCCCGCGTCACCTCCGGCCGCTTCAGCAACGCCAGCGAAGTGGTGCGCGAAGGGCTGCGGCTTCTGGAGCAGCGTGAGCGGGAAGATAAAGCCAGGCTCAAATGGCTCCGCGCCGCCGTCAAGGAAGGCATAGACGATATCGATCGCGGCGACTACACCATCCTCCGGTCCGGCCTGGAGATAGACGACTTCGTGCGGCGCCTCCGCAAGGAACCATCCGCCGCCCGCGCGGTCGAAAACACTCGTGGCTAAACGCCCGAAGTATGCAGTTCGCGTCAGCGGCTCAGCGCGGCGCGACATGATCGCGATAATGGACTGGAGTCTGAAGGAATTCGGCGAAGATGCCGCCCTCCGCTACGACGCCTTGTTCACCCAGGCCCTGCGCGACATCGCCGATGACCCCGAACGCCCCGGCTCCCAGCAGCGTGCGGAGCTGGCGGAAGGCGTTCGGGTCTATCACTTGCGTTTCAGCCGCGATCGCGCCAGGTCCGCGCTCGGTATTGTGAAACATCCCCGTCACTTTCTGGTCTACCGTTGCCACGATCGCGCGATCGAGCTTCTCCGCATCCTTCACGACGCTCGTGATCTTCAGCAGCACATACCTGAGTCATGATCGTGAGGCCGCACCCCGGCGGAGCCTGGCGTAGGGCGCCTGATGATCAACCAACGAAAATCAGCTTTCCGTTTTTTCCGCGGCGTCCGTTTTTTCCGGGCTTTCCTTGGAACCGGTGAGCTTGGAACGGACCGCTCGGGCGAACTTGGCGAGTGCGCCACGGCCGGCATCCGGGCGGCTGGCCTCGCGAGCAGCTTCGATCTGCTCGTGGGTTCTCACGTCGGGCTTGGATGTCTTCGCATGCAGTTTGGCTCTGGCGACCTGCCGCTTGTGCCGCTTGTCGAGTCTCTTGTCCATAGATCCACAGTACAACACGTTTGGGGCGCACCGGTTGGCGGCGGCTCAGTTGGTTAGCCCCAAGCCGTATCGCCGGAGCAGTCTCGCTAGCTGTTGTGGGTCATCGGCCAAGGAACGATCCCCTACGATTGCCAAACTCGCTTTTGCACGGTCGTACACGGCCACGCAGAGCGCCGAATCGTCGTGGCGAGATCGATAGAGGATTCCGTCGGGCTGGTCGCTGTGATCCCACAGGGTACGGGACCACAGTTGCGAGCCAACGTAGTCACTGCCGCTTGCGAGCTCGGCCGTCACTCCCAATTTGGCGAGGCTCGAACCATGAATCGGCACGAGCCGCAGATCGCGGCGCACTTCCACCGTCGCGATAGAGCGCCCGGCGAGATCATCCAGCGCCAGAATCTTCACGGGCGGATTGCGCAGAAAGGTCTCGGCAAAGCAGACCTCGATGGTGGTTCCGAGATAGCATACCCGAAATCGCCCGGCTGGATCGTCGAAGCGATAAATGGGCGGGCGGCCGGAAGCGGGGCCGAACCAAAGCGCACTCCTGGCTGACGCGTGAATTCGCAGCCAGCGGTTTCCGGCTCTCACCCGCCTCAAGGGGAGGCGGTTCGGCAGGGCGGGTTTCGGCATCATGGGCGCCCTACGCCGCCTGCTCTCCAAACGACGCAGCGATGGCGATCGCCCTTTGGATCGCGCCGGATTTCAGCGCATCGAGGATCGTCTTGCCCCCCAAAGCGGGCGCGGGTGCGAGCAACACAGAGAGTTGGGTCCAGGGACTTCGAATCTGGAATGCCCGAAGCACCTCCTCCAGCCCCGGAATCACCCCGTCCGAAGTAAACTGGCAAGCCGGATACACGTACTCGCCGGATCCGTTCGGTACCGCCAGTAAAGCGCGCCGGCCGCGGCGCTTGTCCACTGCCTGCCGCGTGATGCCTAGAGCGCGCGACACCTGACCGGACGTGAGGCCGCCCCCGCTGTCGGTTAACAATTCCATCTTGATGGCGGCGCCCCATGCCATCGCTTCCACGAACGGATCGACGGCGGCCAGATCAACGGCCAGCGGAGCGAGGTCCGACAGCAGAGATGCCACGCCGCCGATATCTGTCGGAGAGGACAGGGCAGACTTCAGGGCTTCGGACGAGGCAGAGGAGCTCACGCGCTCCAGCATCTTCACGGACCGCTTCAAGAATGCCTGCGCGAGAGCCTGCCGCGTGCGATCGGCCGGATGTCCGCCCATTAAGGGGGATGGCGCTCTGCTGGCTCTGGCCAAAGCCGCGGTAGGGCGCTTAGATCTCATGGGTTTTCTCTCATCTGAAGTTTACCATGTCCATCGTGTAATGAATCAGACAGAAGCAACCATTGCAACCGTCTACAAAAAGGACCACCACCCCATTCATATTGTGCCCGGCAAACTGTAATGAAACACGCGGATGCGCGCCTGGCGGCTTTTTCGGGCCAGGATGGTCTCGTAAACCGGGCTCCAGGAGCCGGGGCCGGGGGAGTGGGGCAGTACGTTTTGAGGGTAGGCAGAGAGTCATTTGCGTGGCTGCCTCGGCTGGAAGTGGCAACGGTCCTGGATGCTGCCTTTCGAGGAGCAATAAGGGCAGAGCTCGATGGGCGGGTGATTCGGATTTGCGGGGTTGAAGCCCCTGGGCACGGTCTTGGAGGCAACGGTTGGGGGCAGGGGCCCGAAGTGGGGGGCTTGCGGCGGCGCGGGAGGCTTCGGGGCGAAATTGGGTTCGTTCCGCACAATGAAGGGAGTTGGGGGATTGGCGGGCTCGGGGACCGGATTGGGTTCGTTCCGCTCCGGCGCCGGAGCGGGGGCAGGCTCGGGGGGCGCGGCGGCCGGTT
>OMOG01000524.1 GCA_900290305.1 Candidatus Sulfopaludibacter sp. SbA4 | reverse complement strand
ATGCCCTTCGGTGCGAGTTAGTCACTCCCATTCAGGACGGCAGGAAGCTCGTGGCGCCCGCCGGCACCCCGGTCACTGCGCGGATCGTCGAACTGAGCCGTATTTACGGGAGGAGCCCTTCGGTCTTGCTGGCTTTCCGATTGGAGACCTTGGATCTGGATGGAACCGTTCGGACTTTCGCGGCTCGTGCGAAACGTGCGCCGCCAGCAGCCGGCGCCGGCGTTAGGATGGTTCTTCCCGACCCGAAGGGAAACTTGCGAATCAAGAGTGGGCTGAAAAGTAAGTGGATCACCGGGGAGTAACCGACCTCGCCATAACCACTGATTCTGAGTTGCTTGTGGGGCAGGCTTCAGCCGGCGCTCCTCGACCACGCAGTTTCTGCCGCCAGAAACGCTCCCGCAGGGATCGTCCCCCGCTCATCGGGACGCCCTCGGCGCCTGACCTGCTGGGGTAGAATGATTCCAACACCAATGGCCCTTTCCGCTGGAACGCGCCTTGGTCCCTATGAGATCCTCGCGCCCATTGGCGCGGGCGGCATGGGTGAGGTGTATCGCGCCAGCGACACCCAGTTGAAACGGGCTGTCGCTCTCAAGGTCCTCCCCGCCGCCTTCGCCAACGACCGGACCGCATGGCCCGCTTTTAACGCGAAGCCGATTTTCAGAGTATCACATCCGAAATAATCGGAAAATCGACAACAATCGACATTTCTAACTTGCTATTCATACTTATTTGGGTTATCATTGATTCGTACAGCTTCCGTCGCCTGACCTCCTAAATCAGATCAAACCGATAAAAGTGAAAGTTTCCTTTCACTTTTCCAGAACCCCATCCTTAAGAATCAATAACTTACAAAGAACACAGTGAAAGTTTCCTTTCACTTTCGCCCGCGTCTCTCCCGGCCCTAAAGCCTCCCGCGTTTCAGCCGATCTGTATAACAGGGACTAATGCGGAACCCCTCCCCTGCCCCCGATTCCGCCCGCCGCGGCTGGAGTCTGGTGAAACCGTCGCTCGCCGACCTCTTCTTTCCGGTCCTGCTGCTGGCCGCCTTTGCCCGCCTCCAATCGTGGCAGGCCCTGCTGGCCGATGGCGATACCGGATGGCATATCCGCACCGGCGACTTCATCCTCCAAACCCGCACCGTCCCGCTCCACGATTTCTTTTCCTTCTCCCGCCCCGGTCAACCCTGGTTCGCCTGGGAGTGGCTCAGCGATGTGGTGTTCGCTCTCCTCTACCGATGGCGCGGGCTGGAAGCCGTGGCCGCCTTTTCCGCGGTGGTGCTCTGCCTGTCCGCGGTGTGCCTGTTGCGCTGGCTCCTGCGCCGCGGCGCCGGCCTGTGGATCGCTTTGCCCGTCGCCCTGGCCGCCGTCAGCGCCTCCAGCATTCACTACCTGGCCCGGCCCCACATCTTTTCCCTGCTGTTCGTGACCTTGACCCTCTGGCTCCTGGATGAAGATCGCCGCCGCCGCGGCCCCCTGGTCTGGATTCTCGTGCCGGCCGCCGCCTTGTGGGCCAATTTCCACGGAGGCTTCGTCTGCGGCCTCGCCATCCTGGGGCTGCTGGCGGCCGTCTGCGCGCTCGAGCGTAACCGGCCGGATTTCCAGCGTTACGCCTCGTTGGCGGCGCTCTGTTCGGCCGCGACCCTGCTCAATCCCTACGGCTGGCATCTGCACCAGCACATTCTCGCCTACCTGAGATCGTCCTGGATTCTCGACAATGTGCAGGAGTTTCAGTCGCCGCGCATCCGTGCCGAGAACATGCAGGTCTTCGCGGTGTTGCTCCTCTTCGGTGTGGCGCTGGTCTCCCGCGCGTTCGCGCGCCGCCAATGGTTCGAAGGGCTGCTGGTGCTGGCATGGGCCTTCGCCGCCCTGCGCTCCGCGCGCCACGTGCCGCTCTATGCCGTGGCGGCGGCGCCGCTCATTGCACAGGAATTGGCGGCCTGGTGGTCTCGATCGGCCCGGCGCTTGCCCGCTCGCTCCGCCGTCCGCACAGGAATTGGCGGCCTGGTGGTCCCGATCGGCCCGGCGCTTGCCCGCACGCTCCGCCGTCCGCATCCTTTGGGAGCTGTCCCAGGAATTCGGCAAGTCGCGGCACATCGGTCTCTGGACTCCCGTGCTGGGCGCCCTGGCCTTGTGGATGGCGCTTCCCCGGCCGGGACTGGCGGACTTTCCCCAAGCCACATTTCCCGTCGCGGCCGTGGCGCGGAATCTCGACCGGCTTCGCCCCCCGGGCGCCATGCCTCGCATCCTGACCTCCGATCAATGGGCCGATTATCTGATTTTTCACCTCTATCCGCGGCAGCGCGTGTTCTTCGACGGGCGCAGCGATTTCTACGGCCCCGCGGTCGGCACGGATTACCAGTTGCTGCTCTCGGTGGGGCGCGGATGGCGCCAGGCGCTGGAACGCTACCACTTCGAGATCGCGCTCCTGCCGCTCGATTGGCCGCTCGGCGCGGTGCTCGAGAATGACCCCGAATGGCGCCTGGTGGATCGCGATTCTTCCTCGGTTCTGCTGGTACGCCGTGACCCGGCCCTAAAGGAAACCCGCGAAACCGCCGAATGTAAGTCCGTGGGTGAATGAAGGCCCGATGTGAATAAGGAGATGTGAATAAGGAAATGCCATGCACCTGAATCGCAGATTCGCTATCGTCGTCGGATCCAGCCTCCTGTGGGCATTTCTGGTGACCGCCCTTTTCTACCGGCTGGCCGCCGGCGGCGCCCATACCGGAATCGCGCATGGCAAGGCGCTGGTGGTCGCGGCTCAGTCCTTGCCGCTGGGGGCAGTCGTCGCCCCCGATTCGGTCAAGACCATCCAGGTGCCCGAAAACCTCTTTCCTAAAGGGGCATTCTCCACTCCGGAAGAAGTGCTCCAACGCCCCGTCGTGAGCCCCATCGAGGCGGATGAACCGATCGTGGAAGCGCGCATCGGCGCCAAGGGCAGCGGCGTCGGCCTGTCCCCCATGATTCCGCCCGGCCTGCGCGCCGCTTCGGTTCGCGTCAACGACGTGGTCGGCGTGGCCGGGTTTGTGCTGCCCGGAATGCGCGTGGATGTCCTCGTCACGGGCCGCCCCCCGGGACGCGAGGACACCATGACCAACACCGTCCTGCAAAATATCCTGGTCCTCTCCGCCGGGACCACCATTCAAACCGACGCCAAGGGCCAGCCCATCAGCGCCGCCGTGGTCACCCTGCTGGTGAGCCCACCCCAAGCCGAGGCCCTCACCTTGGCCAATAGCGAAGGACACATTCAACTGGTGCTGCGCAACTCCACCGACCAGCAGGTAGCGCCCACGGGCGGTTGGCAGTTGCGGGCGTTGTATGGTCTGGCAGCCCCGCCTGAAGTGCGGCCCGCTGCCCCGCCGCCGGAGGCCGCCAGGCCCAGAAAGCCGGCCGCGGAGCGCCCCCAGCCGGTCCGCCCGGAACCGGTGGCGAATCCTGTGGCGCAACATCCCGACGAGGTCATCATGATTCGGGGCAACCAGAAAACCATCGAAGCGGCCCCACCCAAAATGGCAAATTGAAATGCGACTCGTATACCAAAGGAGAATCGGTCCCTGGGTCCTGCTACTGGCCCTCGCGGGTTTCGCGGCGGCCATCGAGCCGGTGCCGTCCGGACCCTCGGAAATCTTCTTGACGGTGGGACGGGGAGTCGTCATCGACTGCCCGAAAGGGGTGCTGCGCGTGGCCACCAGCAACCCCGAAACCGTGGATGCCGTGTCGGCCAGCAACCAGGAGGTCCTGTTTCATGCCAAAGCCCTGGGGCAGGCCACTCTCTTTATCTGGTCCAAAGCCGGCGACCGCAAGGTTTACGAGGTGACCGTCGAGCCCAACCTGGAACCCCTGCGCCGGCTGGTGCGCGATACCTTCCCCGGCGAAGAAATCGATCTTCGCAGCTCGCGCGACTCGCTCGCGCTGGTGGGAAACGTCAGCAGCCAGTCCCTGGCCGACCGCGCCCTGGCGCTGGTGGCGGCTTCGGTGAAAGGCGCGGTCAGTAATCTGAAGGTGGCTCCTCCGGGCGTGGACAAGCAGGTGGTCCTGCACGTCAAGTTCGCCGAGCTGGATCGCAACACCGCCTCGCAGTTCGGCGTCAACTTCCTCTCCACCGGGGCAGCCAACACCCCGGGACGCATCACCACGGGCCAGTTTCCATCCGGCAGCCCGAGCCAGTTGGCCGCCGGAACCCCCACCAGCTTTTCGCTCTCCGACGTGCTGAACATTTTCGCTTTTCGTCCCGACCTCAACCTGGGGGTAATGATCCGCGACCTGGAGACGCGCGGGCTGCTGCAGATTCTGGCGGAACCGAACCTGGTGGCCACCAATGGGAAAGAGGCCAGTTTCCTCGCGGGCGGCGAATTCCCCATCCCCGTGGCCCAGGCCGGCGCCAACAGCGGCGCCATCTCCGTGGTCTTCCGCGAATACGGCATCAAGCTGTCCTTTCTGCCGCAAATCACCAGCAATGGCACCATCCGGCTGCACGTGAAACCGGAGGTCTCCAGCATCGATGCGAGCAATGGCGTTACCGTCTCGGGGATCCAGATCCCCGCGCTCACCACGCGCCGCATGGAGACCGATATCGAGCTGGGCCCGGGTCAGAGCTTCGTGATCGGCGGCCTGATCGACGACCGCGTGATCGAGAACCTTTCGCAGGTCCCCGGGCTGTCTCATATCCCCATCCTGGGAGCCTTGTTCAAGAGCCGGTCGATCAGCAAAACCAAGACCGAGCTGGTAGTCGTCGTGACACCCGAAATGGCCGAGCCGGCCTCGGGCGCCGTTTGGGATATTCCCATGCCCATACCGTTCCTGCCGCCGGTGGTACAGGAGCAAAAGGCCAAGCCTACACAACCCGGTGGTGCCCAAACGGGAGGTGCGCAAAAATGATAGCCGAACCGAAATCCGACAGGCTCGAGGACTTGAGTTGGGACCAGCGCCTGCTGCGCAACGCCGGGCGCAAGGTCGAGCTCAAGCCGGAATACCAGGAGCTCAAATTCACCCTGCATCGCAAGCTGCTCGACCGCATCAATCTGGATGCGCTCGCCAGCATCGACAACGACCATATCCGCAGCGAGGTGCGCCAGGCGGTCCTCACTATCGTGGAGACCGAGCCCACGCTCCTCACCGCCACCGAGAAACGGCAGATCTCCGAAGAAGTGCTGCACGAGGTCTTCGGACTCGGTCCCATCGAGCCGCTGCTGCAGGACCCTTCCATCTCGGACATCCTGGTCAACGGCCACCGCCAGGTCTACGTGGAGCGCAAAGGCCTCCTGGAACTGACCAGCGTCCGCTTCCACGATGACGGCCACCTGCTGCGCATCATCGACCGCATCGTCTCCCAGGTGGGCCGGCGCGTGGACGAATCCAATCCCATGGTGGATGCCCGCCTGGCCGACGGCTCGCGCGTCAACGCCATCATCCCGCCTCTGGCGGTGGATGGCCCCCTGCTCTCCATACGCCGTTTCAGCACCGACAAGCTGATGCCCGAGGACCTGGTGCAGAAGCTCTCCATTACGCCCGGCATGATGCAGCTTCTCCAGGCGGCCGTGAAGTGCCGGCTCAATATTATCGTGTCGGGAGGCACGGGCGCCGGCAAAACCACGCTGCTGAATGCCCTGTCGATCTGGATCTCCCCCAAGGAGCGCATCGTCACCATCGAGGATGCCGCCGAGCTCCAGCTCAGGCAGCCTCACCTGGCGCGCCTGGAAACGCGTCCGGCCAACGTGGAGGGGCAAGGCGCCGTGCGCCAGCGCCAGTTGCTGGTCAACAGCCTGCGTATGCGGCCGGACCGCATCATCGTGGGCGAGGTCCGCGGCGAGGAGGCCCTCGACATGCTGCAGGCCATGAACACGGGCCACGACGGCTCCCTGACCACGGTGCACGCCAACAGCCCGCGAGACGCCATCTCGCGTCTCGAGGTGATGGTGTCGCTGGCCAACGCCAACATGCACCTCACCGCCATCCGCCAGCAGATCGCCTCGGCCGTGCACATTATCGTGCAGGCCACGCGGCTCAGCGATGGCACCAGGCGCGTGACCAACATTACGGAGGTGACCGGAATCGAGACCGATATCGTGACCCTTCAGGATCTCTTCATCTTTGAGAAGCGGGGCGTCGCGGCAGACGGGAAGGTGATCGGCCGCTTTGCGGCGACCGGCATCCTGCCCAAGTTCAACGAGAAGCTGATTGCCGCGGGAATCCACCTGCCCGTGGAGCTGTTCGACGAGATCGTCTACATTTGACCGGCATGAGCGTATCCATTTTCATCGTCGCCTTCGTGATGAGCGTCGGCTCATACCTCCTGGTATCGGGTTGGCTGGACCGGCGGGGCCGCGCAGCCGTGCTCAGCCGCTTCAGCGGAAAAGAGCTGGCGGTGGGCGCGGAACGCCGTTCCGCCCACCCGGCCCTGATGCAGATCACCGACGCGGTCCGCGGCCGGTTTGCCACCCGCTTCCTCGAGCGCCTGCGCCTCAAGCAAAGCGCCGAGGCATGGCTGGAAACCGCCGCGCTCAAGTGGGGGGCCGCCGGGCTCATGCACCGTTCCGTGGCGGCGTTCCTGGTGGCTTTCGCGTTGGTGACCGTTGGGACGCGGAATCACATGCCGGTGGCGGCCATGGCCGCGGGCGGGCTCGCCGCTCTCCTGCCCCTTCTCTACGTAAAGCGCAAGGCCAACCAGCGCGTGCGGCAGTTCGAGGAACAGTTTCCCGACTGCCTGGAGTTCATCTCGCGCTCGATGCGCGCCGGCCATGCCTTCTCGGTCTCGCTCGAAATGGTCTACCGCGAATACAGCGAGCCTCTGGCCAGCGAGTTCCGGCGCACCTTCGAAGAGCAAAACCTGGGACAGCCGCTGGATATCGTGCTGAAAAAACTCACCCGCCGCATCCCTTCCATGGATGTCCATTTCTTTGTGTCGGCGGTCTTGTTGCAGAAACGCACCGGAGGCAACCTGGCCGAACTGCTGGACAAGCTGGCGCATATTATTCGCGAGCGCTTCAAACTGCGCGCCCGCATCCGCGCCATCAGCGCCCAGGGACTCATGTCCGGCCGCATCCTGGTCCTGATTCCCTTAGGGGTGGCCGCTCTCATGTTCGGGGTGAATCCGGAGTATGCCACGTTCTTCGTGGTGGATCCCGTCGGGCATCAACTGGTGGCGCTGGCGGTGGGGCTCATCATTGTCGGCTACCTGATCATCAAGAAGATCGTAACCATCGAGGTCTAGACGTGCTTGGATTGTTAACCGCACTGGTCTTTGTGATCGTAGCGTCCTTCACGGCGTTGCTCGCCCTCAGCCTTTCGGACTGGCGGGCTCGCGCCGTGGACCGGATCGCTCCCCCGAAGCAGACCGTGGCCCCGTATCTGCCATCCGCCAGCCTGATCTGGCATGAGCTGGTGAGCTGGGTGGGCGCATTTGTGCCGGCATCCCCCAAGGACCTGCCGCGCCTGAAGAAGCGCCTCATACGGGCCGGGTTCCGCAATCCCAAAGCTCCCCTCGTGTTCAATGGTGCGCGAGCGGTCTCGGTGGTCGTTTTCACGCTCGCCGCGCTGGCCGTCTGTCTGCACAACCACACCGCCACCGAGAACCTCCTGCTCACTCTGGGCGCCGCCGCGATGGCCGGCTACATGGCGCCCATGCGCTACCTGTTGATCCGCATCGCGCGCCGCCAGCATGCCATCGAACGCGGCCTGCCCAACGCACTCGACCTCATGGTGGTGTGCGTGGAGTCGGGCCTGGGGCTCGACCAGACCACCCTTCAGGTCTCCAAGGAGCTGCAGTTCGCGTACCCCCAGATCTGCGAAGAGTTCGCGGTCATGAACCTGGAGATGCGCGCCGGCAAACGCCGCGCCGAAGCGCTGCGCAACCTCGCCGACCGCACCGGCGTGGAGGAGCTGAAAAAGCTCGTGGCCGTGCTCATCCAGACCGATCGCTTTGGCACCAGCATCGGGCAAAGCCTGCGCGGGCACGCCGACTACATGCGGGTCATGGCCCGGCAGCGGGCCGAAGAGCAGGCCGCCAAGCTGGCCGTCAAACTGGTTTTCCCGATCTTCTTCTGCATCCTGCCGTCGCTGTTCGTGGTGACGGTCGGCCCCGTAATTACGCGCATGGTACGGGATCTGATCCCCATGATCGAAAACATGTAAACAGCCGATAAGTAATCCTTGAAAGGAGTAATGCAATGGATGGAACGACGCTTCGCTTAGCATGCGCCGCCGTGGCGGTGGTTTTCGGAGTCCTGATTTTTATGCGACGCCGCAGCAAAACCGACTAGCCGGGATGCGGCATCTTTGAGGGCGCGGTTCACTGAAATGTTCCGCGCCCTCTTTTTTGGGCCCGTCTCTATTGAAGCGGCCCCGTCTTTATTCGAGTGGCAATGCCAGAATGTTGCTGGCGGCTCCCCCCGACTGGACCATTACGCTCGCGGGCGCCGCGGCATCCAGATCCGCCGGAATCCGGAACTCGACCACGGTAACCCCCACCACCCCGGTTGCCGCGGCGGCCAGATCGGGAGAGATGTTGCGTCCCTCGACCACCACCACCACCGGATCGGCCAGGGGGAACGCGGGAGCGGGCGGAACTTGGAATCCGTCCATGGGCATGGGCACGTAGGGCCCGAAGCCGGTTCCATACAGCACCAGGGGTTCACCTGCGTGAGCCGGCGAATCCACGGTGACCGGTGTGCCGTCCTGGTGGGTAACCACGAAGAGCCCGGGCGCATTCCGCGCCACCGTCAGCTCCACTTGAATGGCCGGGCTGCCCGCGCGCTGCAACGCGATCTGGTACGCTCCCGGCTGGAGATCGCCGGGAACCTGAAAATTGATTTGCCCCGGAGAAACGTACAGCAGCGGCAGCAGGTGGCCGGAGCACAGCAGCGTTACGCCTGCCAAAGTCTGGGGCAGCGGATCCACCGCCGGATCGGCCGTGGCCGTCCGGTCCGCCAGGGCGCTCCCGAACAGGGACGCGATCGATCCGGGCGCCACCGCGTTCACGGGCGTATCGCCGGCCGCGTTCCCGATGGTCGGCGGGGGTGGTGTGTCGGGAAGCTTGTCGAACCTGGCCAGGACCGCGTGCGGACCGTCCATGGTGAGACTCTGGGGATTGGCCGCTCCGCTCAAATCCTGCGACCACCCGTGGAATTTCATGCCGCTCGCCGCATCGATCCCGATGCTGACCGCGCTCCCCGCGATGTAGTAGCCGTCGGCGCTGGCCGGGGATATCCGCCAGATCCCCGCACCCGCGGGCGACGTGGCGAGCGCCAGCCGGTACGACGTCTGATAGTAGGCCGTGATCTTGTGGTACCCGGCCACGGCCGTGACGGTAGGGCCGGCCGCGCCGTCCCACGACGAAAAGTCGAGCCGCACGCCGTCGGAGACTCCGATCGAGGCCGGCGCCGACAGTTGCACTGTGCTGCCGACCGGCCTCGAAACCTCGCAGGGCGTATGGCAAGCCGCCCCATCCACCGCCAGCGCGAGCCCGCTCGGGACACTCTCGACACGGATGCGGCTGAGCGGATCGTAGGAAGCCGTGAGCCGGATGCCCATGGCCACCTGTGCGTCGGTCACTGGGATGGTCTGCGGATTGGGCGCTCCGTTGGACCACTGGCGGAATACCCAGGGGCCCCCTTGGGCGTCCGTGGCCGTCGCCGGCGCGGTGACCGTGTGAGAATCGCCGGGAGCCCAGGCCAGGTTCGTGGGCGAGACGCTGCCCGTGCCGTCTACCGTCAGGGGCAGGCCGGAGGGATCGGTGAGCAATTGGACCGCCACCGCGGGAACAAACTGGCCGGTCAAGATCACGACCGAATCTCCGGGAGGAACCGTGTAGGTGTGGCTGGCCGCCCCTCCATCGCTCCAGGAACGAAGCATCCACCAGCGTCCCTGCTTGTCCGCTTGAGGCGATACGGCTCCCAGGGTATGGGTGGTGTTCCACCCCCATTCGACAGTCGCCGGCGAGAACACCGTCGCGCGGTCGGCAAGCAGTGCGAGCCCGTCGGGAACGGTCATCAACTGGATGACGCGCGCCACCGAGAATTGCGGGTAGACCGTGGTCCCGCCGTTCAGCACGAAAGTGTAGACCGGCGCCAGCGAGCCGTTTTGCCCCCAGCCGGCAAATACATACCCGGCATTGGGCGATGCGTCGAGCGACACGGTGGACCCCGCC
>OMOG01000535.1 GCA_900290305.1 Candidatus Sulfopaludibacter sp. SbA4 | reverse complement strand
CTAAGCCGAGGCGCTGCGGAATGTCGGACTCGTACTCCAGGGTGAAATTGCGGTTCTCCAACTCGATTCCCTGCTGCCGGCAGTAATCGAGTAACCGGACAATCAGCGCTTGAATGATGCGAATACCGCCGTAGTAGCCGCGCCAACGCGTCGTGCGATAAAGGTCGTCGAGGTTTTCAAAGACCGGGAGATCGGCCTTGGACGGCTTGATTTCGAGCCTGCCGCTGGGATACAGGAGGACGCGGGCTCGAAAGTTGGACATGGCAAACGATATCGTCTTGCCGAAGTAGCCGTCGCTTGGATTGCCCAAGAAGCCGGCGCGGGCGTAACCGTAGGTTTCAATCATTGCTTGTGTCGATCCGCCGAATCCAACAGGATGGTCACCGGGCCGCTATTTACGATGTGGACTTCCATCATAGCCTGAAAGACCCCGGTCTCCACCGGGACCGGTCCCCGCCGGGCGGACTCCACGAAGTAATTATAAAGAGATTGGGCCTGTTCCGGTGGCGCGGCAAGGTCGAAGCCGGGCCGGCGCCCTTTGCGGCAATCGGCATACAACGTAAATTGCGACACGATCAGCAGCGCGCCGCCCGCCTGCCGGACGTCCAGGTTCATCTTCCCCGCCTCGTCCGGGAAGATTCTAAGTCCGAGAAGCTTATCCAGCAGATAGTCGGCATCGGATGTCGTATCGGACTTGCCTATCCCCACTAGAGCCACAATCCCCGTACGTATAGCACCGGCGGTACTACCAAGTACGATGACGTGGGCCGCCGAGACACGCTGTAGGACTAATCGCATGAATTTCAGGTTACTAAATTCCTATGTATCTTGACATCCCTATGTTATATTGTTGCGGGTACGGAGTATTGTTGCGGAAAGGTGAACCTATGGCACGAACTGGCAACGTTGAGGACCTCACTACGCTGCAGATGGCGCTGGTCGGTTATGAGTTCGAAAAACGAAAGATCGAAGACAAGATCGGCGAACTGCAAGCGAGAATCAAAGGCAGGCGGATTGCGGCTGCCGATAACGGGAAGAAGGCGCCCGGCACGAAGCGGATCTTGAGCGCCGCGGCCCGCGCGCGCATCGCCGCCGCGCAGAGAAAACGGTGGGCCGAGCATCGCAAGCGGGTGGCGCAAGCGGCTAAGGAGCAGTAAGGCGCCGGCTCACCGGTTCGACTTACTGCGTTCCAAGGCGAATTCCCATCCGAAGCGGGCCACTATTTCCTCCACCGGGCCCGCCCCGGCAATCGCTCCGTTTTGGAAGAAGACGGCGCGGCTCGCCATCGCGTGGGCGAAGGGAATGTCGTGAGTAACGAGGATCTTGGCTTGCGGTAAGTGCGCCAGCAGATCGGCAAGCGCGCGCTGGCCCGGAGGGTCGAGGAACGTAGTAGGTTCGTCCAACACCAGGATCTCCGGATCCATCGCTAGGATTCCGGCGATGGCGACTCTCTTTTTTTCACCGGCGCTCAGGTGGTAGGGCGCCCTGGCGGCCGCGGCGGCCATCCCCACCGTTTCCAGCGCCAGGCGGGCGCGGTCACTGGCTTCCGCCGCACTCATGCCGCGGTTCAGCAGCCCGAACGCCACGTCTTCCAGGACCGTGGGCATGAATAGCTGGCTTTCGGAGTCCTGAAACACCAGGCCGATCTTGTTGCGGATGGCGGGGATATTCCGCTTCTCGACAGCCAGCCCGCAAACTTCCACGCTGCCCTCGCCTTTCAGGAGCCCGTTGAGGTGCATCACGAAAGTAGTCTTGCCGCTTCCGTTGGCGCCGAGCAGGGCTACAGTCTCGCCGGCCTCCAGCCGGAAATCGACTCCATTGAGGGCGGCGGTGCCATCCTCGTAGCGGAATCTCAGGTTGCGGACTTCGATGAGCGGCGGCATCTATGAAGCTCTACCTCAGTGGTGGGGCAGGCGGTTTCGCCTGCCCAGGTGTTGGCTCTGACCCGCATTTCTCACACTCTGCCGGCCGATGTGGCGCAGGCACTCGTGCCTGCCGTGTCGAGACTCGTCTCGACACCTTCTCGCGGTTCTGACACAGTGTCGAAGCCAGGCGTCGGCATGAGTGCCGACGCGGCAGGCACGAGTGCTTGCGCCACGTTACCGCAACCGAACGCTTGTGAGAAATGCGGGCTAGTTCGCGATAACCACAGCCACGCTACCACCCAGGCGACCATTCCCATCCACCTGCCTCGAGCTTGGCAACGCGGCCGACGCTCGGGAACGGGAAATGGAAGGCCATCAGGTGCATGTTCCCGGCGGCCGCCCGCTCCACCAGATCGCGGCGCGTTGCCATGGCGACGCCGGCCGACAGATCGAATGCGTTCTCCCAGCCGGGCTGTTCCAGGTGCAGCGGATGCACTGCCGCATCGCCCACATTCAGCAGATGCCGGCCCTCCGAAGACAGCAGGATCGCCAAATGCCCAGGTGTATGGCCGGGGGCCGGAATCGCCCGCACACCGGGAACAATCTCGCTTTCGCCATCGATCGGCTCCACTTGAAACCGCAGGGCTCCCAGGCAGCGCCGCGCAGTCGACGCCATGGCGCCCTTCAGATCTTCAGGCAGGTGGAGACCGCTCAGGTCGGTGCGCGCCGCGGTCCAAAAGTCCCATTCGATCTCGGAAAGCACGTAGCGCGCATTAGGGAATGCCGGGCGGCCGATGGGATTGAGGGCTCCCCCGATGTGGTCGGGATGAGCGTGAGTGAGGACCACGGTATCCACATCTCTGGGCCGTATGCCCGCCATTTCCAGACGTGCCACCAGCGCTCCGCTGGCCGGCGAGGATGGGCCGCCGCCGGTATCCACCAGCACGACATGCCGGCCGATCTCGATCAGCAGGCAGGTGTAGGGGCTGAGCACGCTCTCGCGCGGCAGGCGCCGTTTGTCGAGGGCGCGCGTCAACTCGCCGGGATCGGCATTGGGGAAGAACCAGGGCGTCGGGAAAGAGAAGTAGCCGTCGCTGAGAACCGTGCAGCAAATCGACCCGACCTGGAAGCCATACGAGCCCTCCGGCATATACGACGCATAACCGGTGGCACGCGAAAAGTCAAAAGGGAGCGTGTGCATGGGTGCGCGACACAGAAGTAGAGACGGCGGATCCTAAACAAACGTCAAGGGGTTCTGAGCGGACACCAATCTTATCCGTGTTCATCCGTGTTCATCTGTGGCCAATACTTATTTCCAGCCTGGCCGCCAACACAAAGACCTTGTCTGGCCACAGATGAACACGGATAAGCATGCTGTGCCTGGCGAACCACCGTAAGGGCGTCCACTTCTATCTCGCACTTGACCCGTGTGCATTGGGGGAACGAACGCTCCCTCACGGTCGCGGCTCGGAGAGGCAGACTCAGTTCAACATGCGTCCGCGCCGCAGGTAGGCGGGGGTATCGAGGTCGTCGAGATCCATCACCGGCTCCGGTTCGGCGGCCGCTTCTTCGGGCTCGGGTTCCGGCTCCAGATGCATGACCGGCTCCGGCTCGACTTCGGGAACGGGCTCGCGCCGCGGTTCCGGCATGCTGGGCTGCGCCCGGATGAATGGCGCGGGCTGGGGCTGAATCAGCATCTCCTGCTCCCTCTGGAAGCCGGTGGCGATCACCGTGATCTTGACGGCGTCCTCCAGGGATTCGTTGAGAATGACGCCGAAGTTGATCTGCACGTCGTCGCACTCGGCCGCTTCCCGGATGATGGCGCAGGCTTCGTCCACGTCGTGGAGTCCCAGGCGGCTGGAAGCCGTGATGTGGATCAGGACTCCGCGGGCGCCGGCGATTTTGGTTTCCTCGAGCAGCGGGCAACTGATGGCCTGGCGCGCCGCGTCCACCGCGGCATTCTCGCCGTGGCCGACCGCCGTTCCCAAAACGGCGTAGCCCATTCCCACCATGGTGGCCCGGATGTCGGCGAAGTCGCGATTGATCAGGCCGGGCGTCACGATGATGTCGGTGATGCCCTGCACCGTCTGGCGCAGCACGTCGTCGGCGACCTTGAAGGCGTCGGTGATGCTGGTGCCGCGCGGCACGAGCGAGAGCAGGCGATCGTTGGGAACGGAGATGATGGTATCCACGGTAGCCGCCAGCTTGCCGACGCCCTCTTCCGCCATCTTCCGGCGCCGCGATCCTTCGAAGCCGAATGGCTTGGTGACCACGGCGATCACCAGGGCATCCAACTCGCGGGCCAGCCCGGCGATCACGGGAGCCGCGCCCGTGCCCGTGCCGCCGCCCAGGCCGGCGGTGATGAACACCATGTCGGCGCCCTGGAGGATTTCGA
Organism: Candidatus Sulfopaludibacter sp. SbA4; assembly: GCA_900290305.1. GTDB lineage: Bacteria > Acidobacteriota > Terriglobia > Bryobacterales > Bryobacteraceae > OMOG01. The sequence continues at coordinate 3,918 of OMOG01000535.1, read as the reverse complement.
CAATCTGGTCGGTATTCTCGAGCGCGGCCTGCCGCCCGATCTCCGGGTTCGAGCCGGCGCCCAGGCCGTTGGTCACGCGCGCGCCCAGTTGAAGTTTGTTTGGCACGGCGCAGGCCGAAAGCGCCTGAAGGTCGGTGTTCATGGCATAGAACTCGACGCCGTCCAAGCGCTCCTGGACCATCCGGGCCACTGCGTTCGATCCACCGCCGCCGACGCCGATCACTTTGAACCGGGCGCCGGTGCGCGCTTCTTCTTCGATTTCGTATTTCAAGCCGTCCATGTCCGAATTGATCAGCCCCACGTTCGCCTCCTTAAAAACAAGAGACACAGGCAGGAATACCTGTGCTACCACAAAGACACACAGGCAAGAATGCCTGTGCTACGTTCGCTACCACAAAAGCCTTCCCAGCCAGCCGGCCGTTTCCCGCTGCTGTTCGTCCTGCGCCTTCACCTTCGCCGAGTACATGGCGAGCCCCGCCGCCGTGCTCCATTCCGGATCGTTCAAAGCCTCCGGCCAGTCCTGAATTCCGAAGGGCAGGCCATAACGCGCCTGGCACTGGAGCTCCTGGTCCGCGACTTCCAGAAGGTCGGGCAGTTTCGCCGCGCCACCCGTCAGAAACACGCCGCCAATGAGTGCGCGGTCCATCCCCACGCGCGCCAACTCGGCGCGCACAAACTGGAATAATTCCCTGGACCGCGCTTCGAGGACCTGGTTGATGAAGCGGCGCTGCGCCTGGCGGGGCTCGCGATTCTCCGGCGAGGGAAGCTCCACCAGGGCGTTCTCGGGGCAGCCTTCCGCGCGCGCGCAGCCGAATTCCAGCTTCACGGTCTCGGCGTCTTCGAAGCTCAGGCAGAGGGCCTGGGCCAGGTCGCGCGTAAAGTGGTCACCGCAAACCCGCACGGCGGAAGCCAGGTAGATGGCGTCGCCGGAATACACCACCAGCTCGGTGGATTGCGCGCCGATATCGACCACCGCGATGCCTTCGCGCCGCTCCTCCGGCAGCACCGCCGCATAGCACGCCGCCAAGGCGTCGAAGATGGTCTCTTCGACAATCAGGTGGGCCTCGTTCACCGCGCCCAGCAGGGCGTTGTGCTCCTGGATGGAGGCCGTGATCATGTGAACGTTGATTTCCAGGCGCGATGCCAGCATTTTTCGGGGATCGCGGTGGCCGGGGTGATCGTCCACGACGAAGTCCTGCTGCAACATTTGCAGCACCATGCGGTCTTCCTGCAACTGCACGCGCGAGGCACGGTCGACCACGCGGGTGACGTCGCGCTGCTCCACCTCCCGCACGTGCCCCAATTCCACCACGCCGCGGCCATTGGCGCCGCGCACCGTAGGCCCGCCCATCCCCACCACCGCCGACCCCACCGAGATTCCCGCGACTTTCTCGGCTTCGTGCACCGCGGCCTTGATCGATTCCGCTACCGCCCTTTGGTCCGCAATCTTGCCCTTGAGCCAACCACGGGATTCGGCGGTGGCGCACCCCAGGAGGCGCAGGCGGCGCTCCTCCAGAGCGCAGATTACCAGGCGCGTTGTGCGGCTGCCCACGTCGAGTCCCACTGCATAGATCGGTTTGGCTGCCATTGAGGCCCTTAATCCTCTGCCTTAATCCTCTGCCATGATGCGGTCATCCAACCTGAGGTCGAACGTTCTTGCCCCCGGCGAGCTCTTCAACATTTCGGGAAAGTGCTTGAGAAAATTCCGGTAGCGCGCGGCGAAGTTGCGATCCCCCAGGATCAGCTCGACGGTACCGTGGTTCACCTGCGCGACGATTCGTATGTTGTCGGGATCGGCGGCGTTCACCTCGGACACGTCCTGGAACGGGCTTCCCAACTCCTCCTGCACGCGCAGCAGGCAGCGCACGCGCTCGCGGCGCTGGCTTTCGTTCTCATTTTCGCGGACGCCGCTCAAGACCGGAAAGGTAAACTGGGCCTGCGGAGGCGGCGAGAGCAGAACGCCGCGGGGATCGATCAGCAGGACGCCCGACCGGAAGAACACGAACGCCACCGGCTTTCTCTCGCGCACGCGCACGATCAGCCGGTCCGGCCAGATCCGCGAGACCGCGGCATCTTCCACCCAATCGACAGCCAGCAGCCGCCGGCGCCGTTCGTCCAGGGGAACGGAGAAAATGCTGTGCTCGAAATCGCCGGCGAAGACGCGCGCCACCCTGGCGCCCGAGGCGTATTGCAGGCCCTGGATTTCGAGCGCTCCTTTGCGGTCGCGGGAGAGCGTAAACTGCGGATCGGTGAGGGCGAACTCGCGCACCTTCAGCCCGGCGATGGCGCTCGTGACGCCGGCCACCGCGAACGCGGCCACCCCCAGCCAGAGCCTCCACCGAATGCCGCCCGCAGTGGTTTTCTTGGTTTCCTTGGTTTCCTTGGGCATGTCAGTCCCCGGCCCCCGCCTGCAGGCGCGCCAACACTTTCTCGCCCGCCTGCCACACGCTGCCCGCACCCAGCGTCAGCACCGCGTCGCCATCCTGCGCGGTGTTCAGCAGGGCCTCCACACCGCGATCCATCGTGCCGACATACTCCGCTCCGCGATGCCCGAACTGCCGGATCCGCTCCACCAGCGCCTCCGCCGTGACGCCCTCGATGGGCTTCTCCGAAGCCGCGTAGATATCCATCACGAACAGGCTGTCGGCCTGGTTGAAGGCGGTCGCGAACTCGTCCATCAGGTGGAAGGTCCGGGTAAAACGGTGCGGCTGAAACAGCACGTGCAGGCGCCCAAAGCCGCACAGGCGGGCGGCATCGAGCGTGGCCCGGATTTCGGTGGGGTGGTGGCCGTAATCGTCGATGACCGTGATGCCGGCCTCTTGCCCGCGCACCTGAAAACGGCGGTCAACGCCGCTGAAGGTGGCCAGGGCATCGCGAATGATGTCGGGCTTGACCTCCAGTTCCATCGCGACGGCCACCGCCGCCATGGCATTCAGGACGTTGTGGCGCCCCGGAATCCGCAAATGAAATGTGCCCAGGTCCGTGGCGCGGTAGCGCAAGCGGAAATCGCTCGAGAAATGGCCGCAGCCGATTTCGACGGCTTCCATGTCGGCCTGCGCGGTGGTGCCGTAGGTGATGGTGCGGCGCCGGATGGAGGGCAGGATGCTCTGCACGTTGGGATCGTCGAGGCACACGATCACCGCGCCGTAGAACGGCACCTTGTTGACGAACTCGATAAATGCCGCCCGGATGGCATCGAGCGACGGGTAGTGGTCCAGGTGCTCGCGATCGATGTTGGTGACCACCGCCACGATCGGCGCCAGCTTGAGAAACGAGCCGTCGCTCTCGTCCGACTCGACCACCAGGAAATCGCTGTGCCCCACGCGGGCGTTCGACCCGCCCATGGTGCCCACGCGGCCGCCGACCACCACCGTCGGGTCGAGCCCGGCGTAGTCCAGGATGGTGGCGGTCATGGAGGTAGTGGTGGTCTTGCCGTGGCTCCCCGCGACGGCGATCCCGTATTTGAGCCGCATCAGCTCGGCCAGCAGCTCGCCGCGCGGAATGACGGGGATCTGGAGGCGCCGCGCCTCCTGCACCTCGGGATTCTGTTCATCCACGGCCGAGCTGACGACCAGCGCGCGCGCGCCCGCGATGTTGGCGGCGTCGTGTCCCTCGTAGATGCGGGCGCCGAGCGAGGCCAGGCGCTCGGTGATGGGCGAGAGCTTGAGGTCGGAGCCGCTGATGCGGTAGCCCAGGTTCAGGAGGACTTCGGCAATCCCACTCATGCCGATTCCCCCAATGCCCGTAAAATGAAGGTGCTGGGGACGAAAAAACATTTCCTTAACGTATTGTTTCGACTTCGAGCGCCACTGTCAATTGAAATTCGCGGGTGTTTCGGGGTGGAGAGGCGGCAATGTCGATTTTTCCACCGAAAGGGCCGGAGGGACGTGGCGCAGGCACTCGTGCCTGCCGCGTCGG
>OMOG01000682.1 GCA_900290305.1 Candidatus Sulfopaludibacter sp. SbA4 | reverse complement strand
CCCAACCCCTAACCCCCAACCCCCTTTTTCTTCCTTTTCACACCGTGTGCCGCTTGGTCCTGGCGAGCAACTCCTCCGCCCGCTTAACCGCCTTCTCCTCGGCCTCTTCGCGCGTCGCGCCCGTGGTGCGCGTCAACGCGGCGCCCGGCGAGACATTGTCCGCCTTGCAATGCCACTCGGCCCCCAGCCGATAGCTGGCCAGATTTACGGGCCAGCCCGCCAATTCGACCTGTCTTTCCTGATATTCTTCGGCGTTCATGTTTAGCCCTTGGCGCTGGCTGCCGCGCCCTTCTCCACATTGGCGCCCACCAGGTTGCCCCACTCGGTCCACGAGCCGTCGTAGTTAGTCACATGGTCGAAACCCAACAGGTACTTCAGGACGAACCACGTGTGGCTCGACCGTTCCCCGATGCGGCAATAGGCAATCACCGGCTTCGATCCGTCGATGCCCTCGCCCCCGTAGAGCGCCCGCAGCTCGTCGGCCGATTTGAACGTGCCATCGTCATTGCATGCCTTGCCCCACGGAATGCTGCGCGCTCCCGGAATGTGGCCGCCTCGCTGGCAGGTCTCCGGCAATCCCGGAGGCGCCAGGATTTCGCCCGTGTATTCCTGCGGGCTGCGCACATCCACCAGCCCCGAAGACCGCGCCGCCGAGGCCTGCTGCACCTGGGGGAGAAACGCGCGCAGCGAAAGATCCGCGGCCTTGGCGTGGTAAGTGGTCCGCTGCACGCTGGGTACAGAGGTGGATAGCTCGCGGCCTTCCGCCAGCCACTTCTTGCGCCCGCCATTCATCAGCCGCACATCGGCGTGGCCGTAGATTTTTGCCTGCCAGAGCGCCCAGGCCGCGAACCAGTTGTTGTTGTCGCCGTAGATGACCAACGTGGTCTCGGGGCTGACCCCCGATGCGGACATCAGCTCTTCGAATTGCTCCTTCGACAGAATATCCCGCCGCACCGTGTCGCACAGTTGCGTATTCCACGCCCAGGCGATGGCCCCGGGGACGTGGCCTTCGTCGTACGCCTTGGTGTCCACGTCTACTTCCACTACTCGCACATTCGGATCCGTTGCATGGCTGGCCGCCCAATCGGTGGAGACCAGCGTTTCCGGATGACTGTAATCTGCCATGACACTCCCCTTTTGAAATCCGCCCCAATTATATCGGCCCCTCATTATATCGACAACGCCAAGTCGCTGTACCATAAAAGCGTGAAGCTCTCGCGCTGGATTTATGTTTTCGCCGCGGGCCTCCTGGTGGCCCAGCCGGCTCCCGACCCCGCGGCCGTCGCCAGGAAGGCTCTGGATCTGCTCGTCGCCGAAAAGTATTCCGAGCTTTTCCAAATGTTTTCGCCCAGTTTGCAAGACCCCAAGGCCGTCCCCCTGGACGCCTTGGGCAGGATCGGCGCCACCCAGGTCAAGCCCCTGGGCGCGCCGGAGAAGATCGGCGATGCCGCCTTGCGCAAAGCCGGGACCAATACCATAGTGACCATTCCCGTGACGTTCGCCGCGCAGAACGTCAACTTCCTGTTCGCCGTCAACCCTGCCGGTCAGATCTACATCATGAACCTGCAGCCGGGCGAGGTGATCTGGAAGCGCCCCGCCTACAGCCAGCCCGATTCCTTCCGCGAGCGTGCGGTCACGGTGGGCGAGGACGAGTGGAAATTGCCCGGCACCCTGACCGTCCCGGTGGGCAACGGCCCGTTCGCGGCCATTGTGCTGGTGCACGATTCCGGTCCGCTCGATCGCGACGAAACCACCGGCGGCAACAAAATCTTCAAGGATCTCGCCGAAGGTCTGGCCTCGCGCGGCGTGGTGGTTTTGCGCTACGAAAAGCGGGCCCGGCAATACAGCGCCAAGATGGCCGGAATGGCCGGGAACACCGTCTCGGAGGAGACGGTTGACGATGCCGTCGCCGGCGCCGCCCTGCTGCGCACGCAAAAGGAAGTGGACCCCAAGCGCGTTTACGTGCTGGGCCACGGCTTGGGCGGGTACGTCGCGCCGCGCATCGCCGAAGACGACGGCAAGCTCGCCGGCCTGGTGATTCTGGGCGGGCATGTACGGCCCATCGAGGATCTGGTGGTGGAGCGCAGCGTGAACCGCGGAGCCACCGGCAAGGACCTTGACTCCGTCAAGAATATGGCCAAGCAGGTGAAAGCACTGGAGCCCGCCGATGCCGATTTGCCGCCCATTTTCGGAATGCCCGTGTCCTATCTGCTCGATCTCAAAGGATACGATCCCGCGGCGGCGGCCAAGAAGCTGACCATCCCCATGCTGATCCTGCAAGGCGAGCGCGATTTCCAGTCCACCATGAGAGACTTTGCGCTTTGGAAGGCTGCCCTGGGTGCGCGCAAGGACGTGGCATTCCACAGCTATCCCGCGCTGAACCACTTCATGGTTGTGGGCGACGGCAAAAGCACCGAAGCCGAGTATCGCAAGCCGGGCCACGTGGCCCCCGAAGCGATCGACGAAATCGCGAAGTGGATCAAGTAAGACAGGCCTCCTGGCCTGTCATTCCGGAAATGCATCCCTGACCTGCAGGAGCGACTCGGGAGCAGCGAGCGGAGCCACACTCTCCTCCTCGCTGTAAGCGGCCACGGAAGCGTACTTCCCCGCCTGTGGATCGCGATGCACGATCAGCCGGCGGCCGGCCACATCCGGCACCCAGTATTCGACGATGCCCGCCCGAGCGTAAAGGGCGGCCTTGGTGGTGAGGTCGAACCACAGCGTAAAATCCGCCACCTCGACCACAAGCTCGAGGTCTTCGGGGCCTGGGTTCTCCTTCGTGAAGTCGGAGAGGTCTCGCTTCAGGACGATGAGATCCGGCTCGGGCTCGTTGGAGGGATTGTCCTCTGGCGCAACATCGATTGACGCCCCTGGGTTTACCCGGCGCACACCGAAAACTTGTATTAGCCATCCCTGGAGCAGGTTCAGCGAAATCACGTGCGGCCGCTTCTTGCCCATCTTGTCGATCAGGTCCCCTTCGACCAGCTCCAGCCGCTGGCCATCCAACAATGCTGACGCGTAAAGCTCATCGTATTCCGATCGCGTCCAGCGCTTGCGCCGCGAATCCAAATTCGCCGGCAGTTCGATGAAGGTGGTAGGCATTGGCAGTCCTCCGGCTACACAAACACATCCCCGACCCGCAGGAACGACTTCGGGGCGCCCAGCGGAGCCACGCTTTCGTGTTCGCCATAAGCCACCACGGAGCGGTACCGCCCCGCTTGCGGATCGCGATGCACAATCAGGCGGCGGCCGGCTACATCCAGCACCCAGTATTCGACGATGCCCGCTCGAGCGTAAAGCGCGGCCTTGGTAGTGAGATCGAGACCCAGCGACGAGTCGGCCACCTCGACCACCAACCGCAGGTCTTCGGGGCGCGGATTTTCCCTAAAAGAAGACAGATCTCGCTTCGTAACGCTCAGATCCGGCTCGGGCTCGTTGGTGGGATTGTCCTCCGGCGCCACATCAATCGGCTCCTCATGACTTACCACGGTCCATCCGAATACCCCGACCAGCCATTGGTGCAGGAGCCTCAACGAATTCCCGTGCGGCCGATTCTTGCCCATTTTGTCGATCAACTCCCCCTCGATCAGCTCCAGCCGCTGGCCATCCAACCGTGCGGACGAGTAAAGCTGATCGTATTCCGATCGCGTCCAGCGCTTGCGCGTCGGATCCAACTTCGCGGGCAGTTCAATGACGGCAGTAGGCATGGCGGTACTCCTTCAATTGTATCGCCCCGCCTCAGTTCCCGACCACAAACAGATGGCCGTCGTTCTGCGTGTACATCTTGCCGTCCGAACCTAGCGAAAGAGGCGTATACGCAGCACCCAGCGCCAGGTTCATGAAGATGTTCCTGGCGTTCGTGCCGCCCTGACGGATCACGTACAGATTGCCATCCTCCGAGTTGGCGTAGACGTCGCCGTGCAGATCCACGGCGGGCGCATTGATGCACCACTCGAATCCGTTCGGATGGTCCGAAACGCACGATAAGGTGCCATTGGGGTTGCGATGGCAGCTCAGCGTATTGGTGTTCTGAAACTTCCACTCCGGCACCAGGTTTGGGTTGAGCTGCGTGATGTAGTACGGTCCCGGAGGAGAAGTCCCGCAGGCAGTGCCGCAATACCCGGGGGCATCGTAGTGGTTGTCTTTCAGGATTACGGAGAACGTGCCGTCGTGCTCGTAGATTGCCGGCGTCCTGTCCCAGCCGAAATCATAAGCCGCCAGGAATTGCCCGCTGGCGCTGAACCGGAACAGGTGGCCGCGATAGTCGTTGTAAAGCGTCAAGGCGCCATACACTACGCCCCCATCCGGGGTGACCACCGGACTGGACGTCGCCTCGTCGCTCACGCGGCCGGCCGGCGGCTCGTTGGTCGCGGGGTCGACGCCTTTGGTGGTCCCCGCGCGGCATGCGTTCGGTCCGCTGCTCGGCAGCAGCACGCCGCAGCCGTCGTTCAAACGCCCGCGCAGCGACGCCGCCCATTTAAGCGTCAGGTCGGGCCGCAACGCCACGACGTAAGAATAGCGGTCGGCGTAGGGATTGTGCGCGAACGTCGCCGAGTAGATTGTTCCATCCGGCGCCACCGCCGGCGCAATGTTGAGGCCGGGCCGCTGCGAGAGGCACGGCACCGTGCTCTGCACCTTCGCGGTCGGGCTCGGAGGCCACGGCAGAGCGTCCCCATCGTATCCGAAGGTCGTCTCGCAGGTCTTGGGCGCCCCCGGAATCAGCGTCTTGTAACTCACCATCCGGGCGTCCCCGTCATCGTCCACCTTCACCAGCCATGCCCCCGCAATGTCGGCCGCGTTCTGCCCGTCGAAGTTGGGACCGTACGACCACGGGTCGTTGGTCGCCTGGCTGTTGGTGATGTTCAGCTTGAGCACGTTGTAGTAGACATTTCCATCCTCGTCCACCGTCAGCGGGCCGGCCACGAAAGTACTCGGATCCACCGTCCTGCCGAACGGATTGATGCGCGCCTTTACCTCCCCATCGTCCTTGTCCAGTTTCCAGATGGTGCCCCCCAGCCCCGGCACATAAACGCTGTCCCCGGACACGGCGGCGTGGAACACCGGCTCCCAATCGCCCAGTTCTCCGCTGGCGTCCGGCTCCGGTTTCCAGTCACTGGCAAAAGTCCACCTGGTCACCAGCTTGCCATCGTCCCAATGCAGCTTCTTCTCGTTCCACACCTGGTTGTTCCAATTGTCCGGCCCGCAAGGATACGGCGCGTATGTGCCGGGCGGATTGCAGCTTGTATAGGTGCCCGATTTGAACTCCATGAATACGTCGTCGCCCTGGACCAGCGGCGTCTGGTAGTGCGCCAGCAGCTCGCCGCCATCCTCCGCCTGCGCCTGCGGCACGAACGGATCGTAAATCACGTCGGCCAGGATGTGTGCCGGCTTCTGCCCAACCGCAAACGTGCGCCCCGTGTGTTGCGCGTGCCGGCTTCTGCCCAACCGCAAACGTGCGCCCCGTGTGTTGCGCGTTCTGGCCCCCACTGCAACCAGTCCTCCGCGAATGCCAGGGCCACCACTGCCACTCCGGCTGTCATGACAAGAATCGGTTTCCGCATCTTCCTCCTCCTTGGGTCGCGCCCACCGGCCCGGTCTCGCAAAAAACACTAACTCCAACGGGAATGCAAACCGTTCCGCCCGCCGCCATTTCCATCGATTCCGCCGGAGTATGATGAGGGTTCATGCCCGCGCGCAGCCCAGCCAGAAATATCTACCAGGTCCAGGTCGAGTTGTTGCACACCGAGCCGAAAATTTGGCGCCGCCTCCTGGTGCCGCCCCACTTTACCCTGCGCCGGTTTCACCAGGCCCTCCAGGCCGCCATGGGCTGGACCAACAGTCACATGCACGAGTTCCGCGTCGGCTTACAGACCTACGGAGCGCCCGATAAGGACAACGATGCGTTCGGCATCACCCGACGCAAGGACGAGCGCCATGTGCTGCTGCGCGAGTTGCTTCCCCACTCCGGTACCAGCGCCTTCTACACCTATGACTTCGGCGATTCCTGGGAGCACGAAATCACGCTCGAGAAGCTGCGGAAGTTCGATCCGGGTGCCATCTACCCGGTCTGCATCGCCGGCGAGATGGCCTGCCCGCCGGAAGATTGCGGCGGGCTCCCCGGTTACTGCCAATTACTGGAGGCCATCCGCGATCCCCGGCACGAACAGCACGCGGAAGTGCTGGAGTTGGTCGGCCAAGGCTACGATCCGCTGCGTTTCCCCCTCGATCGGGTCAACCGCCGGCTGCAAAAACTGAAATCGCGCGCCTGAATGGCCGGGGCGGTTTCCCGACTAACTACCGATTAGAGCCTGTCAGGAAATAACTGTGCCAACCGCTCCCGGGGTGCCCTCCGGGCCGGGTGCCCTCGGGGCCCGGCTCCGATGCGCCTTCAGAGCCGGGCCCCGAGGGCACCCCGTTAGGGAGCGGTCAGGAGTTGCCGACTCAGTCCATGCGCCCCGGTCCTGCCATTCCCACGAGGTCCGCGTGAGGATCCTGGTAGCCGGCGACAATCCGGTCTCTCCGGGCGTGCTCAGAGCCATGCTGGCGAACTGGGACTATGAGGTGGTGGTGGTGAGCGGCGGAGAGGAGGCATGGTCCGCCCTCCAGTCCGCCGATGGCCCGCGCCTGGCGGCCAGCAGCGAAGATCTGGTCACCGCCCTGGAGACAGGCGCTGACGACTACGTCACCTAGCCGTTCCAGTCCGCCGAGCTGCACGCGCGCCTGCGAGCCGGCCGCCGCATTCTCGAACTTGCAGGAGAAGCTCCTTCTCGCGCATCTGGATTCCCCCCGTTCCCTCGAGCCCCGGCCCCACCCCTGTTTTGGGGCTTGACATGCGACACCTGTCGCGTGTATTCTGTGACAGATGTCGCACATTGCCGACCGCCTGACCCGCCGCGAACGGGAAATCATGAACGCCCTCTTTGCGCTGGGCAATCGCGCCTCGGCCGAGGAGATCCGCGCGCGCCTGACGAGCCCGCCCAGCGACTCGTCGGTTCGCGTCATGCTCGCCCGGCTCGAAAAGAAGGGCTGCCTAAAGCACCAGCAGGACGGCCTCCGCTATATCTACTCGGCCACCATCTCGCCGGCCGCCGCCAAGCGGACGGCGCTGCAACAGTTCCTGCAAACCTTCTTCGGCGGCTCGCTGAGACAGATGATGACGGCTCTGGTGACCGAGGCGTCCTGGACTGACGACGAGCTGGACGCACTCAAAGCCGAGATCGATCGTGTTCGCAAGGAAAGGAAGAAGCAGTCATGATGCCCGCCATCCGCGTAGTAATGCTGGCAGTGAGTAGCTCGCTGGCCGCGTCGATTGTCGTCAAAGTCACTGTCGCCATGGCGTTGGCTCTCATCGGCACATGGCTGGCGCCGAGGAGCCGCGCGGCGGTGCGCCATGCGCTGCTGGCTGCCGCCTTCGGCGTGATGCTGGTGCTGCCGGTCGCCTCCATGGTCGCTCCGCCCGTCCGCATCGCGCTGCCGGTCGTGCCGCAGGATCGGGCCGTGCCGTCTCCTCTCGCGCCGGCCACCGACGCGATCCCACCCGTCATGCCGGCGGGCGCGGGTGTTCGCGTTGCGCCCGCAATTCCGCGATCGTCGAGGCCTTCGCCGGCCGCCCTGTGGATCGCCGCATGGGCCGCCGGCGCCGCGCTCTCGCTGCTGCCGATGTTCCTGGGTCTGAGGCAAGTACGTTGGCTGCGCCTCTCCGGTCTGCCGTGGGCCGATGGGCAGTCGGCCGCCGAACGCCTGGCGCGCGACGCCGGCATTCACCGGAGCGTCGAAGTGCTGCTGCACGAGGCGCTGCCGGGACCGATGACCTGCGGCGTCCTCGATCCCGCCATCGTGCTGTCTCCGGATGCACAGGCCTGGGACCGGGAAGACTTGAATCGAGCCCTCGTGCATGAGCTGGAACACGTGCGGCGCGGCGATTGGGTGAGTCAGTGCCTGGCGCGGGCCGTATGCGCCGTGTATTGGTTCCATCCTTTGGTCTGGATCGCGTACCGCCGGCTCGCGCTCGAAGCGGAGCGCTCCTGCGATGACGCCGTGCTGCGACGGTCGGAGGCGACCGCCTATGCCGATCAACTGGTCGGGCTCGCGCGGAAGCTGTCGCTGCGCGCGGCCGCGAAATCACCGCTCCTCGCCATGGCGAACCGTGCCGATCTGGCGGCGCGCGTCGGCGCGGTTCTCGACAGCCGGCAGCCGCGCGGCCGGGCCGGGGCGTTCCCGGTGGCGCTGGCCTGCGCCGCGGCGGCGGTGCTCGTCATCGCCATGTCGCCCCTCAGGATGGTGGCCGCGCCCCAATCCGCCGCTGCTCAAACCGCTGAGGCGACCCCGGCATTCGATGCGGTCTCGGTGAAACTTCTGAGAACCACTGAGGGGAGTCAGCATTCCGATGAAGACAGCGATCCGATACGTCTTGTGATGAGGGGCTCGATGCACAGGTTCATCATACGGGCCTATGGCATTACGGATGGGCAGCTCGGTGGCGAGCCGGATTGGTTGGCATTACGGATGGGCAGCTCGGTGGCGAGCCGGATTGGTTCAACAACCATTTGTACTCCATTGAAGCCGTTACCTCCACTCCCGCCCGCCAGGATCGAATGATGGGTATGCTGCGCAGCGCGCTGGCCGACCGCTTTCAGCTCAAGCTTCGCCAGGAGTCTCGGGATCTGCCGGTCTATGCGCTGGAGGTCGCCGCCGGCGGTCCGAAGTTCAAGGAGTTGAAGCCGGGCGAAGTTCCGCAGCATGAGAAGGAGCCTGCGGGCGTTTTCGCGAGAAATGCCACTTCGATGACGGACTTGATGAACACACTGAACAACGTCTTCGGCGCCAGGCTGAGCCTCGACCGCCCCGTCGTCGACCGCACCCATCTCACTGGCAGATACAACATGCAGTTGCGGACCGACATGGAAACGCAAACCGACGACTCCGGCCACCGCACTACGCAATTCCCCAATCTCTTCCACGACATGCAGTCGGAGCTGGGCCTGAAGCTCGTGCCCACCCGTGTCAGCATGCCCTATTTTGTGGTCGAGCATGCGGCGGCGCCCGCGCCCAATTGACCGGCGCCGTTCCCAACCGCACCCCAACTACCAAACCCCGGCGCTTCTCCGGCGTCCAATCTCCATGCAAAACACTGGCCACGACCTCCGCTACGCCCTCCGGCTGCTCGCCCGCGCCCCGGGCTTCACCGCCGCCGCTGCCACCGTGCTCGCCTTGGGCATCGGCGCCAATTCCGCGATCTTCAGCGTCGTGGATGCGGCCCTCCTCCGCCCGCTGCCCTTCCGTCAACCCGCACAATTGGCGATGCTCTGGGAGCATCCCCCCGGATACGCGCACAACCGCGTCTCGCCCCTGAATTTCCAGGACTGGCACGACCAGAACGCCGTCTTCAGCTCCATGGCCGCCGTCTCGGGCGGGGCCAAAACACTGCGGACGCCCACCGGCGCCGAGCAGATTCCCGGGCAGTCCGTGACCCTCGATTTCTTCAACGTGCTCGGCATCCAGCCCGTGGCCGGCCGCGCCTTCACCCCGGAGGATGAGCGCACTCGATCCGACGTCGTGATGATCGGCGAGCGGATGTGGCGCACGCGCTTCGGCGCCGACCCCAAGCTCATCGGCGGCATCCTGCAACTCGATGGCAAGCCCTTCCAGGTGGTCGGCGTGGTACCGGCCGGCTTCCAGATCCTCTACGAAAGCGATCTCTGGTCCCTGTTTGTCGTCAAGCGCAGTCCGGAGCAGCGCCGCATGCATTACCTGCAAGTGGTGGGGAAGCTGAAACCGGGCGTCTCGTTCGAACAGGCGCGCGCCGCCATGGCGCCCATCGCCGGGCACATCGCGGAAATCGCGCCCGACACCAACAAAGACTGGGGCATCACGGTCGAGCCTTTGCGCGACGCGATGGTCGCAGGCGAGCTGCGCGTGACCACGCTCGTGATGGCCGGGGTGGTGGGGTTCGTCCTCCTGATGGCCTGCGCCAACGTGGCCAACCTGATGCTGGCTCGCGGCGCGGGCCGTGCGCGCGAAATGGCCGTGCGCGCTTCGCTCGGCGCCGGCACCGCCCGGCTGGTGCGGCAACTGCTCACCGAGAGCGTGCTGCTGGCCACGCTGGGCGGCGCGGCCGGTCTCGCGCTCGCGTGGGCCATGATCCGCATCGCGCCGGCGCTCATCCCCGAAGGCACCCTGCCCACCGGATTGACCCCTGCGCTGGACGCGCGCGTGGCCGCCTTCGCCGTGATGGTGTCGCTCGCCACCGGCATTCTGTTCGGGCTGGCGCCGGCCTGGCAGGTGACGCGAACTTCTCTTGCCGATGCGCTGCGCGGCGGCGGACGCAGCGCCACCTCCGGCAGTTCCCGGCTGCTCGGCGGGCTGGCCATGGTGGAGATCGCCATCGCCGTGATGGTGGTGGCGGGCGCCGGCCTCTTTCTGCGGACGCTCGAGCGCCTCGGGAAGGTGGACCCGGGCTTTCACGCGGACAACGTCCTCACCATGCACATGATCCTGCCCATCAACCGCTATCCCGATCCCGGCCGCGCGCTCGCGTTCTACCAGGCCGCGCAGCGCGATATCGAAAACCTCCCCGGTGTGCGTGCTGCGTCCTTCGGAGGCAGCCTGCCGCTCAACGGCTGGGATATCGGACAGGGATTCCAGGTGGTGGGCGCGCCCATCACCGACGCCGCCAACACGCCCGCCGCGCACTACCAGATCGTGGGCGCGCCCTACTTCGAGACCCTCGGCATTCCGCTCGTTGCCGGCCGCGCCTTCAACGATCGCGACTCGCAAGCGGCGCCGCAGGTGGCCATCGTCAACCGCGAGTTCGTGCGCCGGCACCTCGGCGGCCAGCCGGCGCTGGGAAGGCACGTCCAGGTCGATGCCATGGGCATGAGCGGCCCCGAGATGGTGGACCGCGAGATCGTCGGAGTGGTGGGGCAGGTCAAGGTGGACGGCCTCGCCGAAGCCGAAAATGCCGTCGAAATCTACGTGCCCATCACCCAGAATCCCTGGTTCGGCGCGTCGCTCTCGGTGCGCACGGCGGCCGATCCGCTGGCCATGACGGCGGCGGTGAAGGCGGCCATCGCGAAGACGGACAAAGACCTGGCGGTGACCCGCGTCGTCACCATGGACCAGATCGCGTACCGATCCGCGGCGGGGCCCAGGTTCCGCGCGCGGCTCCTGGCGGCATTCGCGGGGCTCGCGCTGGTGCTGGCCGCGGTCGGCGTGTTTGGCGTGCTGGCGTTCGCGGTGGCCCAGCGCACGCGCGAGTTCGGCATCCGCATGGCCCTGGGAGCGCAAGTCGCGGACGTGCTGCGCATCGTGCTCTCGCGCGGTCTCAAGATCGCGGCCGGAGGCGTGGCGGCCGGATTGGCCGGCGCCGCCGTGTTGGCGCGGAGTATGTCGGCGCTGCTCTACGGAGTGCGCCCCGTCGATCCGGTAGCGTTCCTGGCCGCCGCGGCCGTCCTGGGATTGGTGGCGCTGGCCGCCGCCTCGATTCCGGCGCTGCGGGCCGCCCGTGTGGATCCTGCAATCGCGCTGCGAGAGGAGTAGCACCCTTTCCGAGTGCAACGTCATACGACCGGGGCCGTGATCTGAAGACCGCCGACAGAAGCGGTCCGAGGCGGGACACTCCGTTGCACGGAGCGAGACGATCGGTTTCTGTCGTCTGTTTCCATCCGCCACCGGACCAAAGCCGATGAAAAATGCTCGCCCGCTTGTGGCGCGGGCACTCGTGCCTGCCGCGTCCCGACTCATCGGGACGCTTCTTCCGGGTCCGGTGGCGGATGTTTTTCGAGAGTGTCTCAGCTCTGATCGTGGTGCAGGATTTCATCCTGCAGCCGGCCTTCAGCCGGCTGCACCCCCTTGCATATGTGTTATCAATTTGATAACATCTCCTCGTGAACGTGATCGGCAAGAGCGGTCTGCGCAGGCTGACGGCCAAGCACCCCGGCGTGGAATCCGAAGCGCTCGACTGGTACCGCGTGGCCGCATCTGCCTCTTGGACGCGCTTTGCCGGCGTTCGTGGCGATTTTCCGAGCGCGGACATGATCGGTCAAGTCTTGGTCTTCAACCTGGCGCATAACCGCTACCGCTTGATCGCAACCGTGTTCTTCGCCACGCGCGAGATCTACGTAAAAGACCTGCTTACCCACAAAGAGTACGACCGAAAGGAATGGAAGAAATGGTGCTGACACTTAGTCCCATCAAATACGGAAAACTGCTCTCTAAGACCCTGCCGAAGCGCATCGACAACGACGCGGAATTCGACCGCTTTGTCGAGACCATGGAGAAAATAAGCCGCGCCATCGAACGCCGGGAAGCGACCCCCGAAGAACATGCGCTCCATTCGCTTCTTTCGACCCTCATCAAGGAATACGACGATCGCACCCAGCCCCTGCCCCCGCTGGATCCGCTCCGCATGCTCCGATTCCTCATGGATCAACGGGGATTGCGGCCCGTGGACCTCACACCCATTTTTGGCGCGCGCTCCATCGCATCGCTGGTTCTCAGCGGCAAGCGGGGACTCAGCAAAACGCACATCTGCAAGCTTGCTGAGTTCTTTCACGTCTCGCCCGCCCTGTTTCTGGAAGGGAGCGCAAGCGCGAAGTCCAGGACGTGACTGATTGCGCCGTGGGCTGCACCGGCCGTCCCGCCTGCTCCTTTATACCGGCGGCTTTGCCGCGCTGGGGGCCGGACACCCGGAACCGATTGCACACAACCGTGCCCTTGTCTGCGGCCCGGATTCGCGCCCGTCCCAAAAACGGCTTCAGCGGAGCGGTTGGTCAGCGTTAGAACCACTGGCCCTTCCCGATGGCTGAGGCCGGGTTCAAAAACGACTGTTTTAGGGACCGCCTTGAACCAATGAGATCAGATAGACTTCTATTTGGAATGACCACCTTTCTAGGATCTAGGACAGATGCCGTTCTGGCGCTGTGGCTTATTTCTGGGCCTCCGATCATCCTGCTGTCGAGCCTTTTCACGGTACCGGGGAGGACGCTTAACCCAACCTTGGTGAAGCTCTTGGACCTCCTGGCCATGGGCCCGAGTCATCGTGCATGCGGGCGAAGTGGACTGCAAGGATGACTATATCCGCTTGGCGGCCCGTGTGGATCCCGCGATCGCGCTGCGAGAGGAGTAGGACAGGCCTCCTGGCCTGTCCATTTGACCTGCCACCGGAGTGTGTACCCCTTGTCGGGTCCGAGGTGGGACANNCCCGCCGAGACTTCCAGCTTGCGGACCCGTTCCGGGCGTCTCGGCGCTTCTTCGAGCCGAGTCAAGCGCGGCTGTTCTTATAAATGGACAGGTCAAAGGCCGGCCTGACTCTGTGATCTATCGGCTCTAGATAGATAGGTTCTGTCATACTCAACCTCAAATAGTCGCTGTCAAATAATATTGTGCGGCGAGAGGTTCAATAACCTTCATCCTTCCATGACCTGGATTCAATTGCTCGCGAATCTTCAGCAGTCCAAAGGATTCCAGGACTTTCACATCTCGACTAACGGCTTTGCGATCGCGCTTGAGCATCACAGCGAGTCTTGATACGGTTGGTTTGGTAGTGTGATGTTTTTGAAGGGTCTTGATTACTCTCATTCGTTCGACAGAAAGCGCGCGCAACATGTCGATAGGATCTTCGAACGTCACCCGGAGTTCTGGAGGTAGCAGTTCTCGCCGATCCATCTTCCTGGCATCTTCGTGAGCACGCTTGAAAAACTCTTCAACGGTTCCTGTGCCCACGATAACCTTGACTTTTCGCTTGTTCATCTTCTTTCCTCCACATCCCCGCTGGTTCATCCTCGAATCGCTGGACTATGGTCTCGTAGCTGTCGAATAACACCGGCTCAACCGATCCCATGAAGTGCCGGTGATGACCCTCGTGGCTGTTGTCGTATCCAAGCACACGCCCATTGTCCCGCCCGCAGATTCGATGGTTGATGTAAGCGAGGTTGTATCGCACGACTTCTCCATCCTCCGATTGCCAAACTTCCCGTCTCAGTTTCGCGCCTTTTCGTGGTTTGGTGAGCTTGTACTCCTCGTCAACCGTTTTTATGATCGACCGCCGCTTGGGCGTTCTCTTTACCACATTTCAGTTTACTGCAGCCGGGATGTCAAACGCCATGAAGCTCCGCATCGTAGCATTCGGCATTATTCCACTCGCGCTGATAGCCAAGCGCACTCAATGCAATCCGAATGTTACAACAGGCTGTACCTGTCATTCCTGGTTTCAAGACGTCGGCTTGCCCAGGCTCGCGAAATGCACCCTTTAATTCCTCGAAAGTCATTCTTCCGTTCCAGAGACATACTCACCGCGGCATTTCGGGATTCGACGTCTCCGTCTGCAGTGCCCCGCGCGCCCCTCGTCTACCGACCAGTCTAACATAAAGCCCTTTGGTCAGGTTCGTCGCGCGCCAATAGACAACAGGAGTATTCATATGTCCGTCGTTGGCCCTCGAAAACACCTACGAGCGCGGATTCGCCGAAGCCTTGGAGAACTGAGTCAATCGCCTCGGCTATTGCTTTGTGCTCTGGAGATGCCATTACAGCCTACTCTAGCGTTGCACGAGTCGCACCGCCGGATTGCGCAAATCGCGTCATCCAATTACCCGAGCGGGGCGTCCAGTCTCCTTGTAGAGTGGGTCCTCTGGCGCAGAAGTCCGCGCTCCGGACGGATGACGCGCCACTCAGAAACAGCGGCTTCCCGCGGGCTCTCTGTATGGCGAATATTGTTGACGGAGCCACGCCACCCAACGTTGAAACTGACAGTGCCTTGCCCAAGTCGTTGCCTCCGACGCCGAAGCAACCGCCTGCGGCTAAAACCCGGCCGCCGTCGGCCGTGTCAGTCCCCGGGGCCCGCACGCCGGTGCGAAAACGCCGGAAGTGAAACACGGGCGCCGCCGTCAAACGGCTGAACCTCACCGCCAGGATCTGGCTCAAGTCGCCCAAATCACCGTCCGCCCCACCCCAAAAACACCCCAAATCCACCCCTCCAAAAAACACGGTCACAAAATTTGGCGGAAAATTTTCTCAATTATTTCAACAACTTCCGAATTTCAAAGCCCGCAACGCTGATGACTACCCCTTACCTTGAAATTAGGAGAGGAATTGATGCAACCCAAGCTACTCACCAAAATGATCGACCTTGCCCACCGCGGCCACGCCTTCACCGCCGCCGATGGCCAAGCCTTCCTCCGCTTCAACACCTTCGATGGTTGCCACACCGTGGCCGTCCGCTCCGCCGGCTTCCGCGGCTGGTTCACTTACGCCTGCTACTGCGAGCTCGACTCCCTGCCCACCTCCCGCGAATTCCACGCCATCCTCGACCTCCTC